>NZ_LT964739.1:2042305-2197801 GCF_900240265.1 Galactobacillus timonensis | reverse complement strand
TTCGCCATCAAAAGGCGATCGAGCTTTACTGACCCAGCACTGGGTTCTTTAAAGTCCGGTCGCCTTCGCGCTCATTATATTGTCCTGCTCTTATGAAATAAGTTCACCCTGTATTAGACGCTTACTTACTTTTTCGGATAAAGTTATGTCGACTGGTATCTGCTGGTCTATTCGGTGGTCAGATACAGCCGTGACAGGGCACTAACCGACGACTGGTGTGCCGTGCTTCAGTTTGCGCAGATGTTTGATGATCGTATTGACTTTAGGCCTGGATCCGGATGGATAAATGCCATATATGTAATGTCTGTTATCGAATTCATTCTCACAGACATCTCCCATTTCGTAATAATCCCAGCTTTCGTTATATACGAGAGACATGATGAGATCCGGGCCGCATTCAGATTCATACCCCATCACATAGCACCAGCGTGCGCATTCGATATCCCAGATCCACATAATCACCTGTGGATTCTCAACATCCTTGTAGAGAGGCAACACTGTACGAAGAGTGAGGAGAAGCTCATCAGATTCAAAAGTAGTGTGGTGGTTTCTCATTTCAGTTTTCCTCCTTTTCACAGAAAAGCCATGTGGACTTCAGAGATTGATTCAGCTGGACAAAACGAGGATCAATCCATCTGATACAGAAGTACTTCTCGATTACGTCCTTTCCCAGAACGGAGCTGAATGCCTCAAAGGGTGAGAGGTTATTCAGCTTTTTTCTGCGCTCGCTGTTGATATGGCTATACATGTAATCAATAAACCCCTGATCCAGATCATCAAATGATGTCCCTTTGGGCAGAATTCTGCGTACGTATTCATGTGTCACTTCACAGCATCCCTTCTGATAGGGCGAAGAAGGGTCGCAGTAAAACACCAATACACCGAACTTTTCAATCTCTTTCGGATCAGAGAATTCAGAGCCATTGTCAAACAGCCAGACGGAAGGAAAAACTTGATGGAACTTATCGCAGCCTAATGATTCATACAGGCTGTTAATGATCTGAGTTACAGACTCCGAATTGTTATGATCCCGCAGGAATCCGATCTGAAAAGACCATTGCCGCCAGGTGAGGGTAAGAATGCACTTTCCTCCTTTAACCCCTTCAACCGTATCTCCTTCTAGGACAGGCTCATCCGGATGCTTATCCATGTATCTTAAAAAGTCATCGTAAGTTCGGCCGATGCGGCAGCTGCGATCTACCTTCTTTTCCACGGATTTCCGCTTTCTCGGCCTCATTCGCACAGTTCGTGGCATATCGATAGGGCGAGCAGAGATCAGCCCGGCATTGACCAGGATATAAGCCTGACGCTCAGAAAAATTGAATACCTCTGGTTCAGAAACCATGATGTGGTGAATAGACTGACCTTTGCGAATGCGCGGAGAAAGAAGCACGTCGGCTTCATGAATCTCCTGCTCCGTGAGATTCAGACCTGAACGGGAAGAAGAGCGCAGTGTTCGGGCGGCTTCCTGTGCTTCTGCTGCTTTGTAGAAATACTTTGTCAGAGGGCACTTCCCATGGATAAACTCATTGCAATGGTTGCACACATAAGGAGGGCGATCCGGTTTGGGGCATACTTCTTTTCTGTAATCCTTGCAGACGGTATTGCAGTTGATCGATCTGCAGTGAGCACAGGATTTCCCTCTTCTTCGGCATGTGGTTTCCATTGCTGCGCAGAGATTGCAACGCTTGCATTCTTTGCGAAACGCACAGCTGTTCCTGCTGAAACGTCCAGGGCGGCCATCTTCAACTCGGAAATGCCTGATCTCTCTTGAAACGGTAGAAGTGGTAACACCAATCTTACGAGCGATGGCAGAAAGAGATAATCCTTCTGAAAGAAATGATTGGATCTGCATTCTTTTATTAAGATCCAGCTTAGAAAAAGCAGTCATGATGAAAGTTCCTCCTAGTTCTTTCATCGGCTATACCTGACCTGAAATCATTATTCGGAATCAAAGCAACTGATTGCAACAGCATCATGGTTTCTGTTTCGATTAAGTTAATGCAACAGATCCCTTGCGTTCACTTCTGCAATTGAGTATCATTTCAATGGAAACTATAAAGAATATTATGAGAGGGTGTTGAGACAGATAATCTGATATAAAGTCTGTAATATTTTCAGGGATACTTACTTGACGATATACAGTTTATCGCAATCGTAGTCATTTGGCTCATCAGTATATTGAACCATTAGGAGGAGTAATAATATGCAGGAATGGATGTTTTTCAAAATTCAGTACAAGAACAAGGAAGACGCAGAACAAGCTGCCAAGGTTATTTCTGATTTCGCCAGGGAGCATCAGGATTGGGGATGGCCTGCGATGGAAAATCTGAGCGATGTGCAGGTTGAAATAGGAAACTACATCATGCCAGCCAACGATGTAACCTGCGAAGATTTCCTCGATTTCTATTATTGCAAAAACGATGCCATGCAGGCGGAAATCAGCCTGTGGTTCGGGACACAGACAGGCAAAGACGAAATTCATTTTCCTACACTGCTGGCAATGGTGCTTGCAAAATCCATGCCGGACGTCTCATTCACTGGTGAAGGCTCGAATGAAAACTCATCTGACAATTCGTACCAACCATACGAAAAGTACAAATATACCAAAGCCACAGGCGTGTTGAAGTGTGTCAGAAGATTTTATGAAACCCGGGATAAGGAAGAATACACTTTTACTGTCAATAAAAAGCATGGAACCTGATTGATGCAGATTCCTAATTCACGAGCAAACAATCTGGAATCGTTGATGTAATTAAAAAAGCCGTATTTGCATAAAGTGGTCCCTGTAGATCCGCGGGCTGTTTATGGAATCACCCGATCTTATGACCAAAATCTCTGGGATCGGGAGTGGAACCCAAAGGACGTTAGCTGACCTGTGGAAGATCAACAGGGTCTTGTACCCTCTGCTTCCTATGGCAGTCTGACGATCCTGACATAAGTCTGAGAAACGTTAGTGCAGATGGGTACATAAGTTTCGGCTTGTGTGCTGTGCTGTCACCGAATCGTTTAGCAGACGGAAGTCTGAGGGCACACAAGCCCTTGGAAGCTCCGTCTATAGTACGTTAGGACTTAGGCGGGGAGGTTCACATTTAAAATCTGAAATCTCGCTAATATTTTCTGAACCATGCTATCATTTAATCGATAAAGACATACTTTGAAGCCCTGCATTGCAGGTCATTCCATTGAAGTTACGCACGCAACCATTTCTCTGCGTGTGTGATCAGAACGCCGTGAATCGGCTGAACTTCTGCGGAATGCTTACGCATAAGCAGCGGGCAGATGGGTATGTCTTTTTTGATGCCTGAATGGCTGAGAGGAGGACAAATCATGACATCAATCGAACGTAAGCGCCTAATACAAGGTGAACTGAAATGAAGAGCACCTCTGGGTAGACTGATTGTGATTATCAATCAGAAACCTGGAGGTGATTTTCATGAAAGGATTGACGCGTCAGGAAAATGAAGAATACTGGCGGAAGCTTGTGGAGGAATGGAAACGGCGCAGCCCGGAGATCAAGACCAGAACCTGGTGTAAGGAACACGGAATAAAGGAACGCAGATTCTACTATTGGGCGAAGCGGATCAGAGAGCAGGAATCGAGCAGCTGTGATGTTGTGGATATCACAGAATATCTGGAAAGCCCGGCATTGCCTGCTGCGATTTCTGATGCAGAATCTGCTCCGGTTCAGATTGAAGTGAACCGCTGTAAAGTGACAGTGAATCATCCTTCAAGCGAGAGCACGCTCCGCATGGTGCTTCGGGTGCTGAAAGATGCTTAAAGACGGAACTGGATTCTCGCGGGTCATTATCTGCTGCGGCCGGGTTGATCTTCGGCGCGGAATGGATGGACTGGCAGCCTACGTGAGACTTAACTATGAACTGGATCCATTCGAAAAAGGAGTCCTCTATCTCTTCTGCGGAAACCAGTGCGATCGGATTCGCGGGATCTGCTTTGAAGGGATCGGAATGGGAATGTATACCCTTCGGCTTTCCAAAGGCAACCGATTCCAGTGGCCGCGGAATAGTGATGAAGCCAGACTGATCACTCCTGAGCAGTATCAGAGACTGATGGCCGGAATCGCCATTGAGGGAACGATCAGAGAGACATTTCCGAACCGTAACAGAACTCCAGAAAATAATGATAAGAGTGAGACAAAGTGACATTTATATTCTACAATGTCACTTTTTATTCTTGACACGTGTCATAACAAGTGATATATTATTATTGCAATGTAACTTGGAGGGCTTATGGCACAGATCAGGCAGTATCACAAGGACACCGATACCACTTACGTTTACGAATCGGAAAGCTACTGGGATCCGGAGAAGAAACAGTCACGCTCCAGAAGAAGAGTGATCGGAAAGATTGATCCGGCAACCGGTGAGATTATTCCTACTGGAAAGCGCGGGAGAAAGCCAAAAGAAGTTCCTGCTGTGACTGCCGCTGCAGCAGATCAGGAAGAACTGAAAAAGCAGTATGAGGAAAAATGCAGAGAGAATAAAGAACTGCAGCTGCAGCTGGCAGAGTGCGAGGAGAAACTGCGCAGCCTGCAGAAAACAAATGATCGGCTTTTATATGCACTGAAGCAGACTGACAGTCTGGCAGAACGGATCAGAACAGCCAGCAGTGATCTTCTGAAATAATCCCGGAGAACTGCAGCTATGGTGATGACTTCTTCTGAGCTGAATGAGCTGAATCGGAAACTTCCGGAACTGAAAAAGCCGGAGCTGAATTGCGCTCTCAGGAATGTCATCGCTTCTCATCTTGAAGTTCTTGCGATTCTTGACGGTCATGAAGAAGCCGAGAAAAACATGACCCGGGATTATCAGACAATGAAGGAATTGTCAGAAACCCTTAAGCGTGAGAATGAACGGCTGAGCGGCTTACTTCAGAAGTGCACGGAGCAGCTTCAGATGCGGAATAACGATCTGTTCGGTCGCGGAACAGAAAAGCTGTCAGAGATTGCACAGGAAGAAGAAATCGCAGAGGATCCGCTGGCAGAAGAAGCGGAAGAATCTCCGAAAGCACCGGTTATTACTTCAAGATCTGCGTTTTCTGATCATAAAGGTCATGGCATACGGAAGAAAGGACAGCGGGAGAAGGATCTGTCCGGTCTTCCGGTCCGAAACATTTACCAGATCAATCCTGATCAGCTGAACGAACAGTATGGAACCAGCTGGTATATCTTTTCCTGGAAGAAATACAGGACCGTTGAATGCGTTCCGAGCCGTCATTATGTTCAGTGCGTCTATGTTCCTGTCATTTCGCATGGAACGTGCTGCAGAGAGATTGAATATACCCCTTATGAAGGAAAGCCTCTTCCAGGTTCTATTGTTTCATCATCGCTGCTTGCCGATATTCTGTATTCCCGATTCTGTCTGTATGTGCCGTACTACCGGATGGAAAAAGACATGGCCGCAGAAGGTTTCCGGCTGACCAGAGGAACGATGTCAGTATGGATCATGACATTCACTGATCAGTGCTTTCTCCCGGTATGGCAGTACATGGCTGATCTTCTGAAACAGCAGGACCACCAGCAGGCAGATGAAACCTTCGGACGTGTGATCAATGACGGAAGGTCCGCAGGGTCAACAAGCTATTACTGGCTTCATACTTCCAGCGAGTTCTATACCGGCAATAAGATTATCTGTTTCTGCTTTGAGCTGACCCGCAGCACGGATCATCTCAGAGAATTCTACGGAGATGATTTCAAAGGAAAGATCACCTCTGATGCCTATGCGGCATATTCGCTTTACGCCTCCGAGAGAAATGGGTCTGTCATCAACACATTATGCTGGATGCACTGCCGCAGAGAATTCATCCGTGCAGCACGTCTTCTGAATTCATCAAAGCTCAGAGAAGAAGAACTGGAGACCTTTCCGGAATTCAAAGCGATAGNCGAGAGAAATGGGTCTGTCATCAACACATTATGCTGGATGCACTGCCGCAGAGAATTCATCCGTGCAGCACGTCTTCTGAATTCATCAAAGCTCAGAGAAGAAGAACTGGAGACCTTTCCGGAATTCAAAGCGATAGAACTGATCCGCAGAATTTATGTGGAAGAGAACAAGCTGAAGGATCTGTCAGATGGAGAAAGACTCAAAGGACGCCAGAAACTGGTTAAGCCGGAAGTCGATGCCTTCTTCGGATACATGCATTCCCTGGATTCAGAGGATCCTGCTTTCAGCGAGCATCTTTCCTCTGCAATCAGATATGCCCTGAACCACGAAGAAGGACTGCGGGAGTTTCTTGATGATCCGCAGGTACCGCTGGACAATGGTTTTTCCGAACGAAGTGTCAGAAGTATCTGCCAGCTCAGGATGAACTCTCTATTCAGCTATTCCATCACCGGAGCAGAAGATAATGCGATCATCGAATCCCTGGCAGAAACGGCAAAGGCAAACCATGCCAATCCGAGAATCTACTTTCAGTATCTGATCGATCGCATGATGGACAGAAACAGATCTGCCCGCATTACAGAATCGTTTCTGAAAGAACTGATGCCCTGGAGCGATTCCTATCATGAATATGAAGCCGGTAAGAAGCGAGAGATCGTTGATTACATGGGAACCGGTCCAGACAAGCCTCCGAAGGTCCGGGTTGTGGATGGAAAGAAGAAATTGATACAGCCATCTGCGTAAATCAGATTCGCCATCAAAAGGCGATCGAGCTTTACTGACCCAGCACTGGGTTCTTTAAAGTCCGGTCGCCTTCGCGCTCATTATATTGTCCTGCTCTTATGAAATAAGTTCACCCTGTATTAGACGCTTACTAAGCGATGATCAGAAAGATCTCTTTTCATGGTGCGATATCATGTGCCGGAAAGCAAAGCTTCTTTCTAATGCTGCGACGTTTCGTCTGCGGCAGCACTATACGGCCTATGGCAAAGAAGAGGCTGATCTTCAACCCGCACAGCTTGAAGTAGAGGAAGAGATCCGCAGAACAATTGCCTCAACGGGAATGACGGCACCGGGAAGACAGATTGGTTATGCCTTCCTGGAAAAGCTGATGCGTGTCAACCAGAATCCCGACTTCTTTGGCGGTCTGCCTATGCAGGCGGCACAGCATGTGCTGAAAATGCGGACTGGTGACTTTGCCAGCTGGATGGCCGCATGCAGGTCTTATCAGAAGAATCCGTCTCTGTTTACTGGGAGACCGAAGATGCCGCATTATGTCAGGGGGGATCTGACAACAGTATGCTTCACAAACCAGGACTGCCGGATGAACTATAAGGATGGAACTCCGTATCTGAAGCTACCGATGACGGATGCCGTTGTTCTGCTGGGCAGAGTACCTTCGCAAGGCAGAATGAAAGAGGTTAAAGTTGTTCCGTTTTATGAGAAGTTCCGTATTTTGGTTACGTTTGAAGAAACCGTAAATATG
This sequence comes from Galactobacillus timonensis, assembly GCF_900240265.1. Lineage (NCBI taxonomy): Bacteria > Bacillati > Bacillota > Erysipelotrichia > Erysipelotrichales > Erysipelotrichaceae > Galactobacillus > Galactobacillus timonensis. The sequence goes on along the minus strand of NZ_LT964739.1, from coordinate 2,190,415 downwards.
AGTCTCCCGCAGGGTACACATGCGGGTGCTATTGATCTTGGAATCGATAATATCGCAGCTTTCGTAAGTAATGATGGTTCGCCATCGATTCTGTACAAGGGCGGTTATCTGAAATCCAGGAATCAGTGGTACAACAAGCAGATGGGAGCCTGCAGGAGCACTCTTATGGGAGGTCACGATCCGAAAGCCTATCGATGCCCGACAACAAAAATGATGCAGAGTCTTGGCAGAAACCGTGCGCTCCAGATGCGTGATGAGTTGCATAAGATCAGCTCTGACATCGTCCGGCAATGCAGGATCCGGCATATCCGGTATCTGGTGATCGGGAGAAACAAATTCTGGAAGCAGAAGACCGGCATGTCAAAGCAGTCCAGCCAAAACTTTGTACAGATTCCGCTGTACAGTCTGATCCGCATGATTCGGTATAAAGCGGAACGGGCCGGCATTGTCGTCATTGAGCAGGAGGAATCCTATACTTCCAAAGCGAGCTTTCTGGATCAGGACGATATTCCTGTATATGGGAAGAATGATGCCAATGTGTCCTTCAGCGGAGAACGTATCAAGCGAGGACTGTATCGTTCAAAAAACGGCACTGTCATCAATGCCGATCTGAACGGCGCAGCCAATATTCTAAGAAAGGCAATGCCCTTTGCCTTTGCAGGAATTACCGATTTCAGCTTCCTGCAGAATATCAGGGTCATGAATTTCAAGGATTTTCATGACTGCATGGCATAACAGCCAGCAGACAAGTAGTCCTGTCAAAGGGATAGCGGGTTCGTGACGGCCCCTGATAGGAGGCATTCCCTGCATTGGTATTTTGTAGAAATACAAAACTTCCAGTTCAGAGAGTGCAGCACCGTCTTAAGAAGCTCCATCCATATTGTTTCTCAAATATCGGTGGAGTGAGTCACGACAAGATTCCGGAAGAATGCTGCTGTATCGTAAGGTTTATCTCAGAAGATCACCTAATTGCTGAACTTGCTGAAGAAAGGGAGGAGGAAGATGATGAATGATGCTGTCTCCAGAAGCGTTCAAATCGGCTAATGAGAACAAGACGCTGGAAGAATGCTACTAGATCCGTAGGGGAATAATGGAAGAGCTTCTCAGATATGAGTACAACGAAGTCTCAGGCACTGAGTATCTCATTATGCCTTCTCCTGAGACGATTTATAACATGAACAACACATATCTCATGAAGATCTGTGCAATAATTGAGGGGAAGTTGGATGAAATCAATGCTGATTAAGAGCAAGAATTCTCGTTTATAAAGATTTATAATATTCATAGCAATAACTTTTGTGGAAAAAGCAAACAATCAATCGATTTGTGAATATATGTAGCTAGGGGGAACGACAATGATATATGACTTATTTAGTGGCTTGGAATTAACTGATAAACTGCAAAAATTACCTTTTGGTAAATCAAATTGGAGTATAATCGCTAGCATATCAACGAACTATAAAATCCCTAGAGATATCTGAGGGGGTAGAAAGAATTAATACGCGTGCCTTTTTCTACAGTTCTTCATTTGAAACAATTCATATTCCTAAAAGCATTTCCTTTATTGCGAAAGATGCTTTCATCGGATGCAAAGCAACGATTATTGCTCCAATTAACTCATACGCAATTGAGTTCGCAATAGGAAACAACATCCCTTATATAGTGCAGACCTAATAAATGTGAGGCGAAATTAATGAATGATTTGGAACTAATTACGGTAGAGAAGCCAGGTGTTTCATCAGTAGAAAACTTTGATGAATTGAAAAGTCAGTTGAAGCAGAATCTTACAAAGTATAAAACAATCGTATATACACCTGATAATTACAAGGAAGCAAAGAAAGATAAGACTGAGTTGACAAAGCTTAAGAGGGCAATAGATACAAAGCGTAAAGAAATCAAATCAGTCTATATGGCACCTTATCTAGAAACAGAAGCCAAGATTAAAGAACTGGTCAACTTAATTGATGAACCAATCAGACTGATCAACGATTTTCTGACACAAGTTGATAATGCCGAAAAAGCAGAAAGACATGATCAGGTTGTTGCATATTACAGACAGCATTCAATGAATCTGAATGAAATGGCAGACAGGTTGCTGGAGTCACCGTATTTCTATGAGTCCAAATGGGACAATAAATCAACAGGTGTTAAAACATGGCAGGATGAAGTTAAAGCGAAAGTCATTCAATCAGAAAAAGATATTTCTTCCATTCAGGCCACCGGCGGGATGAATACGGCAGCGTTGCTCACACGGTACTTTGAGACATTGGATATCAAAGAAGTTAAAAAGTATCAGAAGGAACTGGAAGATGCTGCTTCTATTGCTGGAAATACTGTTTTCAGGAGCGAAGAAGACGACAAGGTCGTTGGCTATAAAGTATTAAAGATTTCGGGAACAAGGAGTCAGATTACACAGATCATGGATCAGATGGAACTCCTGGGTATTGATGTGGAAGAAATCGAAGACGGAATGCCGCAGGATTTCACGGAATTGCATACTCCTGATTTTGATTCTTTTGTGGCATTTGATATTGAGCATTCCGGAACATTCGGAGCTGCTAATGGAGATGTTCCACCGGAAATTACGGAAATCGGTGCGGTCAAAGTTGTAAATGGGAAGGTTGTGGATCATTTTGATATGTTGGCAAACCCTGGCAGGAAGATCACACCACAGAATGAAAGACTGACCCATATCACAAATGAAATGGTCAAGGATAAACCTCCGGTTTCAGAAGTGATCAAGGCATTTAAAGAATACTGCGGAGATTTTGTCCTGGTAGGACATAACATCAAATCAGTTGATCTGCCGTATATTTCTGCTGCCGGCAGAAAGAATGGCATTGCATTCGAAAACGAATTCTTTGATACATATGTATATGCCAAGAAATTCAAAGAACAGGAGAGCTGGGATAATGTAAAACTTGAATATCTTGCCGGTCAGTTTGGTGTCGAAGACAATGCACATCACAGAGCCTACAATGATGCACAGGTGAATGTGGATGTATTCTTTAAACTCAAAGAGTTGGGAGAACAATCATGACAGAAGCAATGCCAGATAACATGCTCAAATATGAAAACTATAAAGAGCAGAATAAAAGACTGACCAAAGCACTACAAAATGAATTTTATCTGGAAGCCGTATTCATTGAATATGCAATCATGGAAGACAGGACGGAATCCATTCTTCGTTATGAAGGCAATACAATTAACAGCAATGGTTTTGTGTCAATTGATAGAAAGATTACCAAGATAGAGAAGATTGCTGAAAACAAGAAAGGCCTGGCAAGAAAGTATTTCACTATTGAATTTATGGAGCAGATCCGTACATGGAAGAATAAGAGAAACGGGTTGATCCATGCATTGATCAAGAAGAATACAACAACACAGGAACTGATCGATCTTGCTGAAGAGGGTAGACAGATAACGAAAGAACTCTGCCGGTTATCTACCAACTATAAACGGGCAGTCATCCGACAGGCAAAATAGTGATAGCGTATTTTATACGAAGATGTTCTGTAATCATTTAGATATACGAGGAGGATATAACCATATGTCAAAGACAGAATATACATCATGTGAAGGATTGAAATTTGTAGTAACAGGAAAGCTGAAAGTATTTGCTAATCGTGAAGAATTGATTGACTATATTGAATCAGAGGGAGGAGTTGTCGGATCCAGCGTGACCTCCAAAACAAATTATCTGATCAATAATGATTTTGAATCTCAATCTGGAAAAAACAAGAAGGCTAAAGAACTCAATATTCAGATTATTACAGAGAAACAGTTTCTTGATATGTTTGGAGAAAACTACATTGAGAAAGATGAAGATGAACCAAGCAACATGATCTCAGTCAAGTGTCCGGATGCAGATAAAAAGGATCTGGAAGATCTCCTGATGTGCGCGTATACGGAAATGATATTAAACGGTATGGGTATCGGTAACGAAGAAATAGAAACCGGACCAAATCCGTGGAATGTGGAATACGTACCGTTATCCCATGAAAGCAAAAGATTTACTGAAGCACGGCATGCAATTGTCGAAAAAGACTTGTGTAAGACGGAAAAACAAAAGGATAAGGTCATACTGCAGACATTAAGTGCAGATGATACGGCTTTTGTATTGGCTGATGTGCTGATGGGAGAGAATTCGTACAGTGATAATTTCGGACAAGACGATTCATCGCTGCTGCATATTGCCGAGATGATTAGGAAAACATATCCTGAAGCAATAATTGAAGGAGACATGGAATTCCAAGGGCCTGGGTATTATTACATAGAATATATAAGAACTAAAAACGGCAAGATTCAGGTCTGGAATTCGGAGGATCCAGAGGTCCGAACGGTTGATGATTGCAAGAGGGATATGCCGCCAATTCTGAAGAAAATCTCAGAAATGGGAAAAGCACAGTTATATTCTGTAATACGATTGTATGGAGTTGATCCCGAAACAGAGAATATCAAAGATAATCCTGTAGCTAATACTTGGGAGGAACTTCTGGACTTTTTTGTCAAACAGGACATTGATGAGATGTATGCTTCTTTGTGCAACTCCAATAGTACAGAATGGAAATCTGGAGCAAGGACTATGACGCGGGAAGAACTGTTAAAGTTCTTTGACAGTTCGGAAGAATCAATACTGGATTTTAGTGAGTTCTTTGACCGGTCAATAGAGTATGGGCTGAAATATCTTGAAAGATTGAAGGGGTTATCCGTCAGGAAGAGCAGCTATGTATACTCAGGAAGTGGAAAAAGCTTATAAACTGTCAATCGAAACAGTCAGTGACTCAGAGGATCTCGGAGATCTGTTAGGAGAACTGTAAACATTTATTTTCGCCATTTTCAAACTAAGTATTGTTATTTAGTTCAAACATAAAAATTTGCATAGAGTTATCGGGGTACAGATGGACCCGCTGGCGTGAAAAACGTCATCCCCGGCAATGATAATAAAACTGGAGGATGAGATCATGTATGAAAAACTGATTTCTTTTCTGCCCGAACTGGAAAGCGGTAAGGTTCAGTGTAAGCGTCTAATACAAGGTGAACTGAAATGAAGAGCACCTCTGGGTAGACTGATTGTGATTATCAATCAGAAACCTGGAGGTGATTTTCATGAAAGGATTGACGCGTCAGGAAAATGAAGAATACTGGCGGAAGCTTGTGGAGGAATGGAAACGGCGCAGCCCGGAGATCAAGACCAGAACCTGGTGTAAGGAACACGGAATAAAGGAACGCAGATTCTACTATTGGGCGAAGCGGATCAGAGAGCAGGAATCGAGCAGCTGTGATGTTGTGGATATCACAGAATATCTGGAAAGCCCGGCATTGCCTGCTGCGATTTCTGATGCAGAATCTGCTCCGGTTCAGATTGAAGTGAACCGCTGTAAAGTGACAGTGAATCATCCTTCAAGCGAGAGCACGCTCCGCATGGTGCTTCGGGTGCTGAAAGATGCTTAAAGACGGAACTGGATTCTCGCGGGTCATTATCTGCTGCGGCCGGGTTGATCTTCGGCGCGGAATGGATGGACTGGCAGCCTACGTGAGACTTAACTATGAACTGGATCCATTCGAAAAAGGAGTCCTCTATCTCTTCTGCGGAAACCAGTGCGATCGGATTCGCGGGATCTGCTTTGAAGGGATCGGAATGGGAATGTATACCCTTCGGCTTTCCAAAGGCAACCGATTCCAGTGGCCGCGGAATAGTGATGAAGCCAGACTGATCACTCCTGAGCAGTATCAGAGACTGATGGCCGGAATCGCCATTGAGGGAACGATCAGAGAGACATTTCCGAACCGTAACAGAACTCCAGAAAATAATGATAAGAGTGAGACAAAGTGACATTTATATTCTACAATGTCACTTTTTATTCTTGACACGTGTCATAACAAGTGATATATTATTATTGCAATGTAACTTGGAGGGCTTATGGCACAGATCAGGCAGTATCACAAGGACACCGATACCACTTACGTTTACGAATCGGAAAGCTACTGGGATCCGGAGAAGAAACAGTCACGCTCCAGAAGAAGAGTGATCGGAAAGATTGATCCGGCAACCGGTGAGATTATTCCTACTGGAAAGCGCGGGAGAAAGCCAAAAGAAGTTCCTGCTGTGACTGCCGCTGCAGCAGATCAGGAAGAACTGAAAAAGCAGTATGAGGAAAAATGCAGAGAGAATAAAGAACTGCAGCTGCAGCTGGCAGAGTGCGAGGAGAAACTGCGCAGCCTGCAGAAAACAAATGATCGGCTTTTATATGCACTGAAGCAGACTGACAGTCTGGCAGAACGGATCAGAACAGCCAGCAGTGATCTTCTGAAATAATCCCGGAGAACTGCAGCTATGGTGATGACTTCTTCTGAGCTGAATGAGCTGAATCGGAAACTTCCGGAACTGAAAAAGCCGGAGCTGAATTGCGCTCTCAGGAATGTCATCGCTTCTCATCTTGAAGTTCTTGCGATTCTTGACGGTCATGAAGAAGCCGAGAAAAACATGACCCGGGATTATCAGACAATGAAGGAATTGTCAGAAACCCTTAAGCGTGAGAATGAACGGCTGAGCGGCTTACTTCAGAAGTGCACGGAGCAGCTTCAGATGCGGAATAACGATCTGTTCGGTCGCGGAACAGAAAAGCTGTCAGAGATTGCACAGGAAGAAGAAATCGCAGAGGATCCGCTGGCAGAAGAAGCGGAAGAATCTCCGAAAGCACCGGTTATTACTTCAAGATCTGCGTTTTCTGATCATAAAGGTCATGGCATACGGAAGAAAGGACAGCGGGAGAAGGATCTGTCCGGTCTTCCGGTCCGAAACATTTACCAGATCAATCCTGATCAGCTGAACGAACAGTATGGAACCAGCTGGTATATCTTTTCCTGGAAGAAATACAGGACCGTTGAATGCGTTCCGAGCCGTCATTATGTTCAGTGCGTCTATGTTCCTGTCATTTCGCATGGAACGTGCTGCAGAGAGATTGAATATACCCCTTATGAAGGAAAGCCTCTTCCAGGTTCTATTGTTTCATCATCGCTGCTTGCCGATATTCTGTATTCCCGATTCTGTCTGTATGTGCCGTACTACCGGATGGAAAAAGACATGGCCGCAGAAGGTTTCCGGCTGACCAGAGGAACGATGTCAGTATGGATCATGACATTCACTGATCAGTGCTTTCTCCCGGTATGGCAGTACATGGCTGATCTTCTGAAACAGCAGGACCACCAGCAGGCAGATGAAACCTTCGGACGTGTGATCAATGACGGAAGGTCCGCAGGGTCAACAAGCTATTACTGGCTTCATACTTCCAGCGAGTTCTATACCGGCAATAAGATTATCTGTTTCTGCTTTGAGCTGACCCGCAGCACGGATCATCTCAGAGAATTCTACGGAGATGATTTCAAAGGAAAGATCACCTCTGATGCCTATGCGGCATATTCGCTTTACGCCTCCGAGAGAAATGGGTCTGTCATCAACACATTATGCTGGATGCACTGCCGCAGAGAATTCATCCGTGCAGCACGTCTTCTGAATTCATCAAAGCTCAGAGAAGAAGAACTGGAGACCTTTCCGGAATTCAAAGCGATAGAACTGATCCGCAGAATTTATGTGGAAGAGAACAAGCTGAAGGATCTGTCAGATGGAGAAAGACTCAAAGGACGCCAGAAACTGGTTAAGCCGGAAGTCGATGCCTTCTTCGGATACATGCATTCCCTGGATTCAGAGGATCCTGCTTTCAGCGAGCATCTTTCCTCTGCAATCAGATATGCCCTGAACCACGAAGAAGGACTGCGGGAGTTTCTTGATGATCCGCAGGTACCGCTGGACAATGGTTTTTCCGAACGAAGTGTCAGAAGTATCTGCCAGCTCAGGATGAACTCTCTATTCAGCTATTCCATCACCGGAGCAGAAGATAATGCGATCATCGAATCCCTGGCAGAAACGGCAAAGGCAAACCATGCCAATCCGAGAATCTACTTTCAGTATCTGATCGATCGCATGATGGACAGAAACAGATCTGCCCGCATTACAGAATCGTTTCTGAAAGAACTGATGCCCTGGAGCGATTCCTATCATGAATATGAAGCCGGTAAGAAGCGAGAGATCGTTGATTACATGGGAACCGGTCCAGACAAGCCTCCGAAGGTCCGGGTTGTGGATGGAAAGAAGAAATTGATACAGCCATCTGCGTAAATCAGATTCGCCATCAAAAGGCGATCGAGCTTTACTGACCCAGCACTGGGTTCTTTAAAGTCCGGTCGCCTTCGCGCTCATTATATTGTCCTGCTCTTATGAAATAAGTTCACCCTGTATTAGACGCTTACTTTCTTTCCTCCTTTTTTCTTTTCTTTTTTCATGAAAAATGAACATAGAATATTAGTGCTCATAGATTGCAAATATTATTCAGCTCAAAAATATGCATTTGCTGTTTTGCGTACTATGAAAACCAGATTGTTATTACACAGACGACAGCCGACACTGTTTCCAGGCAGCAGTCCGAAAGGATGGGAGGGTCAGTTGATTTTGCGCATAATTGCAAATCTGATAAGGTATCATAATGTGCAGAAGCGGCAAACATAACTGCATTGTGGCTGCTTCTGATTCCGCAAAATCTTCATGAGCATTACTGCAATTATGCCATCTGTTAATATGGGGTTATGTCTGCAATCACTGAATATGTGCAAATTTAATAAATACCGCATTGTATTGCAGGAATAATCGTTATAATAAATTATGCATATAAAAATTAATATTCGAGAAGTGCCTGATCATCGGCGTACTCTTCACCGGATACTTCGGCAAATTTCTTGAGAAGCGTTTCTACCTTGAGACGCTTCTTTTCTTCGCCGCGTACGTCGTAGATGATCCTGCCTTCATGCATCATGATGAGGCGGTTGCCAACGGCAATCGCATCCTTCATGTTATGGGTGACCATCAGGGTCGTCAGATGGTTTTCATCGACAACCTGCTGCGTCAGATCAAGAACGTTGCGGGCAGTCTTGGGATCCAGGGCTGCCGTATGCTCATCCAGAAGCAGAATCTTCGGCTTCTGCAGACTTGCCATAAGCAGAGTGAGCGCCTGACGCTGGCCGCCGGAGAGCAGTCCTACCTTGACGGTGAGCCGATCCTCCAGGCCCAGGTTGAGCCGCTTCAGCTGCTGGCGGTAGGCTTCGCTTTCTTCGCTGGTTACGCCCCAGCGCAGGCCGCGCTTCTTACCGCGCCGGGCGGCGAGAGCCAGATTTTCTACGATCTGCATGTCGGCGGCGGTTCCGGTCATTGGATCCTGGAACACACGTCCGATCAGGGCAGCACGCTGATAATCCGCGAGTCCCGTGACATCATGGCCGTCGATCAGGATGGCTCCGTCATCAATCGGCCAGACGCCGGCGATGGCATTGAGCATCGTACTTTTGCCGGCACCGTTGGAGCCGATGACGGTAATGAAATCACCATCCTCCATCGTGAGGCAAAGATCGTTGAGGGCATGTTTCTCGGTGATTGTACCGGGATTGAAGGTCTTGGAAACATGACGCAGTTCAAGCATTGTATGCATGATCACGCCTCCGTTTCATACTTCTTTGCCTGCCGTTTCGCTTTGGCAAAGGAGGAGCGCCGCTTGCCCTGCAGATAGGGAACGGCAAGGAAAATACCGACAATGACAGCCGTGAAGAGTTTGAGGAAATTGGCATTGAGCTTCATCCACAGAACCAGCACGACGATGATGTAGTAGAGAATGCCGCCGCACACCATGAAGGAGAGGCGACCCGCAAAATTCAGATGCTTGCCAAGCAGTGCTTCGCCGAGCACTTCGCCGATGATCACGGCCGCCAGACCGATGACGATGGAGCCGCGGCCCATATTGATATCGGCAAAGCCCTGAAACTGTGCCATCAGGCCGCCGGCAAAGGCAACCAGTGCATTGGAAATAGCCAGTCCGATGACATACATGGACTTGATGTTGATGCCCTGTGCCTTGGCCATTTCCGGATTGGCACCGGTTGCACGCATCGCGGATCCGTGCTCCGTACCAAAGTACCAGTACAGAACGGCAATCAGGATGGCGGCCGTAAGAATACCGGTCACCAGTGCCATCGGAATGGAGCGGGACGTGATGGCCAGGGTGGCTGTGGAGGCGGGAAGGGCCTTGTTGGCAGCCATGCCCATGATGGCAAGGTTAATGGAATACAGTGCGTATTGCGTCAGGATGCCGGAAAGAATCGAAGGAATGCCGAGCAGGGTATACAGGATGCCCGTCACGGCACCCGAAGCAAGACCTGCCAGTGCGGCAATCAGCATGGCTGACCATGGATTCCATCCGGCCAGAATTAACATGACCGTGACTGCGCCGCCGGTGGTGAATGTTCCTTCGACGGTCAGATCGGCGATGTTGAGAATGCGGAACGTAATGTAAACACCCAGGGCAAGGATACCCCAGATCAGACCCTGTGCGATGCCGGCAGGCATGCTGGCAAAAAGGGCTGCGGGATTTAATGCATAGGAAATCGGCACTGCTTATTCTCCTTCGTCAGCGGTATAGTCATCCGGAACCGTGATGCCCAGGGCCGTGCAGCGCTCCGGGTTGTAGAGCTTTTCCGGATTGGAGTAGTACTCAATCGGCATCGTGGAGATGTCGGATTCGCCCTTGAGAATCCTGGCAGCCATGGCACCGGTTGTCTTGCCAAGCTCATAGTAATCGATGGAGAGGGTGGCGATGCCGCAGCCTTCCATGATTCCCTTTTCGCCGGTAATGATCGGTGTACCCGCCTGGGAAGCTACGTTGTTGATGGCTTCGGTGCAGGAGGCTGCCGTGTTATCGGTCGGGATATAGAGAGCGTCACATTCGGAGCAGGCCTGCTGCGTGACGGAAGCGACATCATTGGAATCGGCAAAGGTGTAGACAGTGACGGTCTTGCCCTTTGCTTCAAGGGCGGCCTTGACTACATTTGCCTGATAGACGGAATTGGCTTCTGCGGAGCAGTAGAGGATGCCGATGGTGTTTGCATCCGGGAGCAGTTCATCGAACATGTCCGCCTGCTGATCAAGCGGAGCAAGATCACTTGTACCGGAGACGTTGCCGCCAACGGTGCCGTTGAAGTTATCGATGCCCAGAGCTACTCCGTATTCCGTAATGGAAGTCCCGAGAACCGGAATCGTGTCGGTTGCGGATGCGGCTGCCTGGAGAGCGGCTGTTGCGTTGGCCATGATCAGGTCGACGCCTTCGCTGACAAACTGGTTGGCAATCGTTGTGCAGGTAGGCGAATCGCCCGATGCGTTCTGATAATCGAATTCAACGTTGTCGCCAAGCTCTGCCTTCAGCTCATCTTCGAAACCCTGGGTTGCCTGATCGAGGGCCGGATGCTGCACAAGCTGAATGATGCCGACGAGATGGGTTGCCGTTTCACTTGCAGATGCGCTGCCAGCGGCTTCTGCAGTCGATGCGGCAGATGCGGAGCCGGAAGATCCACATCCAGCCATGGAAAGGCACATCATGGATGCCAATACGGATGCTGTGAATTTTTTCATAGTTTTCATTCCCCTTTGTAAGCTTTTACAACATTGAAAATATATTACAAAGATAGGTATTCGTCAACGTGCGAAAGAAGAATTGTGGGCTTGAAAACGCGTTTGTTTTCCAGCAGGATATAGATATGAAGTGTACCCCCTAATCTTCCTTGTCCCTGCTGCGGGGGAAAACTGCAGCTGGATCAAAGTAAATCATCTCCATGGCACGATCGCTATACCTGCAGAAAATGCAGCAGAACGTTTGTTGTGAAGTACAACTGGATTCTGTTGTTCATCGAGATGTTTGTGGTTCTGAAACTGCTGGATCTTTTGTCGAGAGCGATTGCGGGAAGAATGGTCTTTACAGTGGATCTGCAGCTGGCCGCCTTTTTGATCGAAATCGGGCTGGCTTTGATTTTTTCCAGGTTTCAGCCGTGGCTTCTGTTGAAGTTGAAAATCATGCGATTCGTGGATACGGAAGAAGAGAAACTGAGTTAGTTCTCTGTTTTCATTGGCCTTGTTTCATGCTAAGATATGCGGGAAATCGATGAAAAAGACAAGTAGGGAGCGTGACGGATCCTTAAGAGAGCAGATGGTTGGTGAAAATCTGCGGCCGTAGCTTTCTGAAGCTGCTTTGGATGAGCGCTTAATCGGCGCCGGAAGCCGCCGTTACCGGCATAAGTGAGGTGCGTCAGCGCTGCTGACGAAACAGGATGGTACCGCGTGATGAACGTTCCTGCAGTCTTTGCCGGAATGTTTTTATTTTGGTAAAGGCGGAAAAATGAAGGGAAACAGGAGATAGGAAAACGATGACGAGTGAAAACAGACAGCTGAGCGGCAATCAGATCCGGCAGATGTTCCTGGACTTCTTCAAGTCCAAGGGCTGCATGGTGGAGCCGGGCGCGAGCCTGATTCCGCACGATGATCCGACGCTGCTTTGGATCAATGCAGGTGTTTCGGCACTGAAGAAGTACTTTGATGGCACGGAGAAGCCGGCGAGCAACCGTATCTGCAATGCGCAGAAATCGATTCGTACCAACGACATTGAAAACGTCGGCCGTACGGCACGGCATCATACGTTCTTTGAGATGCTGGGCAACTTCTCGATCGGCGACTACTTCAAGAAGGAAGCCATTGCCTGGGCTTGGGAATTCCTCACAAGCCCCGAATGGATCGGCTTTGATCCGAAGCGTCTCTATGTGACGGTGTATCCGGATGATACAGAGGCTTACAACTACTGGGTTGCCAACGGCATGATTGAGTCCCATATCCGCAAGAGCGAGGACAACTTCTGGGAAATCGGAAGGGGACCTGGCGGACCGGATACGGAGCTGTATTACGACCGCGGTGAGCGCTTTGATCCAAATCATGTAGGTGAGAAGCTGTTCTTCGACGATGTTGAGAACGACCGGTACGTTGAGCTGTGGAACATCGTCTTCTCGCAGTATGACTGCCGTCCGGGCGAAGTACCCCGCAGCCAGTACAAGGAGCTGCCGCAGAAGAACATTGATACGGGCATGGGCCTGGAGCGCCTTGTATGCATGGTTCAGGATGGTGATACGAACTTTGATACGGACCTGTTCCTGCCGATCATTCATGCGACCGAAAAGTATGCTAAGCACAGCTACGATGAGCCGGAATACAAGATGGCGTACCGTGTCATTGCGGATCATATCCGTACCGTAACGTTTGCGATTGCGGATGGTGCGACGTTCTCGAATGCGGGCCGCGGCTATGTTCTGCGCCGCGTTCTGCGCCGTGCCGTGCGCTATGGCATTAAGCTGGGCATTGAGGATGCCTTCATGTACAAACTGGTCCAGGTGGTTGCGGACAATATGAAGGACTTCTATCCGTATCTCGAGGACAAGGTGGCTCTGATCTCCCATCTGGTGCGCAATGAAGAGGAGTCGTTCCATAAGACGCTGGCCAACGGTGAGGCGCTTCTGAATGATGCGCTGGCGAGCCATGCGGACACAAAGCGTCTTCCGGGTGAGGTTGTCTTCAAGCTGTATGACACCTACGGCTATCCGAAGGAGCTGACGGAGGAAATCGCCGCCGATGCCGGCTATACCGTAGATGAGGAAGGCTTTGAAAAGGAGATGGAGGCGCAGAAGCAGCGGGCAAGAGAAGCGCGCGGCAATCTGCAGTCGATGCACGGACAGTCCAAGGATCTGATGGACTTCGTGACGCCGTCTGTCGAGACAAAATATACGGATTCAACCTGTGAAGGTACGGTCATCGGGCTGTTCAAGGATGGTGTGTCCGTCGATGAACTGGAAGATGAGGGCGATGTCATCCTTTCGAAGACCTGCTTCTATGCGGAGTCCGGCGGCCAGACGGCTGATACCGGCAAGCTTTGGAATGACGTGTTCAAGGCCGATGTCAACGATGTCCGCAAGGCGCCCCACAAGCAGCCGATGCACCATATCGTCAATGTTGAAGGCATTCTTCATGTCGGTGACACTGTACAGGGTGCCTATAACTATGAAGACCGTCAGAAGACGCGTGCCAACCATTCGTCGCTGCATCTTCTGCAGAGTGCGCTGCGCCAGGTGCTTGGCAGCCATGTCGCACAGGCGGGCTCCTACAATGGACCGGATTATGCGCGCTTCGACTTTACGCATTTTGAGAAGCCGAGTGCTGAGCAGCTGAAGGAAGTGGAGCGTCTGGTCAATACGTGGATCGAAGAGGATCTGCCGATCACGACGCAGGTGCTTCCGATTGAAGAGGCGAAGAAGACCGGTGCCATCGCTCTGTTTGATGAGAAGTACGGCGATGAGGTTCGGGTTGTTTCGATGGGCGATGTGTCCAAGGAGTTCTGTGCCGGAACCCATGCGTCCAATACCGGGGATCTTGGTGTGTTCCGCATCATTTCCGAGGAATCGGTCGGATCGGGCGTTCGCCGTATTACCTGCGAGACCAAGATGAAGGCTTATGAAGACTTCCGTGCGCAGCAGGATACACTGAGCGACATCTCAGCATTGCTGCATCTGAAGGATGCGGCCGGCATCATCGAGCGGATTCAGCATCTGCAGGAAGAAAATGCGAAGCTGCGCAAGGCGGCTGCAGCTGCGGATGAAAAGGCCATGCTCGCGGATACCGACGCAATGCTCAGTAAGGCCGAAGACTACAATGGCATCAAGCTCCTGTTTGCACAGCGCAAGGACATGGATCCTTCGGCAATGAAGGATTATGCCTCGGCGCTGCGGGCGAAGCTTGGTGAGAGCGTTGTCTTCGTGACGAGCGTTGGTGATGGCAAGGTGACGTTTGTGTGCGCCTCGAGCAAGGGCGCCATTGCCAGGGGTTTGAAGGCAGGCAATCTTGTCAAGGCAGCCGCACAGGTGTGCGGTGGCAATGGCGGCGGCAGGCCCGACATGGCACAGGCCGGCGGCAAAGACAGTTCCAAAGTGGCGGAAGCCGAGGATGCGGTGCGTGCGCTGGTGAAGGCTGCTTAAACTACGTTTTCAGCTGTAAAAAGATAAGAACCGGGATGTGCAGTCGTCTGGCCGCGCGTCCCTTTTTTTGGCATTCCGGCTACTTCCTGTGTATGATAGGAAAGATGTGTTTGACGCGGCAGGAGGAACGATGAAAAAAGGATATATGGTTCAGGTGATTTCCGATGATATTGTCGGATGTCAGTACCTGGAACAGGATCAGAAGACAATCTCGGAAAAGGGATATGTGTGGCGGTCAAAGCAGGCAGCCGAAAACTCGATGCGTTCGGCTTCGAATCGTCTGAGTGGTCAGCATCCGGGTTCTTCGCTGCGGATTGTTGAGGTGGACGGTGACAATGGTCAGTCGGTGGCTGATGCTGATACGGATGGTGCCATGGAGGCGAAGGAGTCCGAAGCACCGATTCTTAGCCTTGATGAAATTGAGCGGATTGCTGGAAACTGGGCAGAGCTGATGGCACATTTTAACGAATATAAGAAGACTTACACGGCGCGCCTGAGGGAAGAGGATCTGAGGACTCAGGATCTTCTGCATTATCTGGAACTGAATGATCTGGCGGATGCGGAGGCGGTGGATGTGGCTCACCGGCTGAGTGAGAGCCGCCGGAAGCGCCGGGAGGCGAAGGATGCGCTGCATCTTCTGGATCTGATGGCCGGGGCAAGGTATGAGGCGCAGGCGGTGGAACGCGGCCTGGATAAGCTGGAGCACCGTTCGTACAATGTTCGCTTTGATGACAGTCTGCCGGTTGTTGAGGAAGATGGGAGCCTGGATGAGACTGTTTCGGATCCTGAGGTGGATATGAATCCGGCGGATCCTCAGGAAGAAGGTACGGAGTCGGATGAATATGCGCAGAATGAGGGGCTGAGTGAGCTGGATGTGCTGTCGCTGCGGGTTTATCAGGATGCGCAGGACGGTATGACGCGCGCGGCGCTGGCGGTGGCCTATGGTGTTTCCAAGTCGACGATCAGCCGCTATCTGAAGCGTGCGGAGGCGTTGTCTGCTGCGGAATCGATCGATGCGGACGATCTGCCGTTTTAAGTTCTGTCCGGTATACTTTTTCAGTTATTTGTTCTAAAATTAAGGAAATAACAGGAGGGGAATTATGAGCAGACAAGATGTTACCCCGACCGTCAGTTTTGATGCGGAAGAGGTTAGACGTGAGAATATCCGGCAGGTATTGATGCTGGTGCGTGATGCGCTGGATGAGCGCGGATACAATGCGATCAACCAGATCTCGGGCTATCTGATTTCCAATGACCCGGCTTATATTTCTTCGCACAAGAATGCCCGCAGCATCATTCAGTCGGTGGAACGTCACGAGATCATTGAGGAGCTTGTGCGTTTCTATCTTGAGGAAAATTCGAAGTGAAATATCTCGGGCTGGACCTGGGAAGTGTGACGTGCGGAATCAGCTGGAGCGAAACGGGCTTCATTGCCGGTACGGTAAAGACGCTGCGGTTTCCGAAGGATGACTATGATACGGCTCTCGATCTGATCCTGGAAGTGGTCAGGGAGATGAAGCCGGATCAGATCGTGCTTGGTCTTCCTTTGCTGGAAAATGGAGATGCGGCGGAGCGTGCCCAGATTTCGCTTGCCTTCGGAAAGGAACTGGAGAAGGAAAGCGGTGTCCCGGTGGCGATGCAGGATGAGCGCAACACGACGCAGGAGTCGGAGGAAATTCTTCTGATGGCCGATGTTTCGCGGCGTCATCGCAAAAAGAAGATCGATCAGCTGGCGGCGGTACAGATTCTGCAGAGATATCTGGACGCGCAGGGATCCGTGAAGTAAAACAGGAGGCGTAGTATTGCACGCCTTTTCTTGTGCATTGATTAGGAGAATGAGATGAATATGGAAGAAGATGACCGCCTGGTATCGATCCAGGATGAAGACGGCAATGAATACAGGGTGGAAAAGATTGCTGAGTTTGATTCCAAAGACGGGCTGAAGCACTTTGTGCTGATCAAGGATCCGGCCGATGAGGATGAGGACAGCGTTTATCCGATGTATTGTACAGAGGATGATTTCAACCTGGTGGATGTTACGGATCCGGAAGACAGAGAATTCTGTGCCGAGGTTTTGGACGCTCTGCAGGGCGTGGAAGGACTGCTGAAGACCGATGACGAAGAAAAAAAAGAGAACTAAGAGCCGTCATCTGAATCTGAAGGCTGTATTCTGTCTCATTCTGCTGGTGGTGCTGGTGGTTTTTCTTGTGATCGGCTTCCGCTACCGTTCGGCACAGAAGCCTGTGCAGCAGGAAAGTACGCCGGTGACGATTACGATTGACTCCGGCGTTTCGGCGCGCAATGCGCTTGCGCAGCTGCAGGATGCGGGCGTGATCCGGGACGGGACGATGGCCTACCTTTATGCGCGTCAGCACGATCTGACGGCCATTAAGGCGGGTATCTACAATCTCGATGCGTCCTGGGATCTGAATACGATTCTTGTGACGCTCAATGATCCGACGGCGGCGATCGTAGACCAGGTGACGGTGACGATTGTCGAAGGCGACTGGGCAAAGGATGTGGCAAACAAGATCGGAGCTGCGACCAATGTGAGCAGCGATGATCTGATTGCCAAGTGGAATGATAAGGATTACGTCCGTTCACTGATGAGCGATTATCCGTTCTTGACGGAAGATGTGTTTAACAGTGATACGCGGTGCCTTCTGGAGGGGTATCTGTTTCCCAATACCTACAACTTCTACCCCGAGACGGATGCGGATACGATTACGCGGACGCTGCTCAACGGCCAGCTCACCGTCTACAACGAGCTGAAGGATCAGATGAGTGCTTCCAGTCTCACCATTCATCAGATCTATACGCTGGCTTCGATTATTCAGTATGAAGCCAGTACGCCGGAAGATATGGCCAAGGTTGCGCAGGTGTTCTACAACCGGCTGGCGATCGATATGCCGCTGCAGAGTTCGGTGACGGTGTGCTATGCGATTGATCTGAACCGGGATACGGACAGCTGGAAGGCGTGTGAAGTAAACTCGGACTATGACAGTCCCTACAATACCTATCTTCATACGGGTCTTCCGCCGGGACCCATTCTGAATCCGGGGCGGGATGCGCTGAATGCGGTGCTGAATCCGGATACATCGATGGACGGCTATTACTATTTCATGGCGGATGTGACGACAGGGAAGATCTACTATGCCAAGACCCTTGAGGAACATAACGCCAATGTAAAGAAATACGACCAGGTGAACTGAGCGGGCGGACAATGATTGAAAGCAGCTGTGTCTATCTGATTCAAGACAGGAAGTGGCTTTTCCTGGAACGCAACCGGAAGAAAAACGACCTGAATCATGGCTATTGGATCGGCATCGGCGGTAAGAAAGAAGCCGCTGAAACGATTCGTGACTGTGCCCTGAGGGAAGTGATTTCGGTATATACTGCATCGTCGTGGACGGGAAGTCTGCAGCCGGATCCGGAAGGTACGCTTGGCTGGATCCGGGAAGAGGATGTTATGAAACTTCATCTTTGGCCCGGAGACCGGATTTTTCTGGAACGGATGTTGAAGAAGGATGTGCCGTTTTTCTATCACATGGTTTATGATGCGCAGGGACAGCTGGTGGAAGTGAAAGAACTGCCGGCGGAGGGAGAACTATGAAAAAGCCAGTGCTGATCGGAATTGCCGGGGG
The DNA here is from genome assembly GCF_900240265.1 of Galactobacillus timonensis. Taxonomy (NCBI): domain Bacteria; kingdom Bacillati; phylum Bacillota; class Erysipelotrichia; order Erysipelotrichales; family Erysipelotrichaceae; genus Galactobacillus; species Galactobacillus timonensis. The sequence goes on along the minus strand of NZ_LT964739.1, from coordinate 2,171,828 downwards.
AAGTGCTTCGGGCAAGACGAGTGTTTCGCGGCGGATTCAGCAGGAGTTCGGAGACACGAACACGGTATTGATCATCCGGCAGGATGACTACTACAAGGATCAGTCGGACATGACGATGGATGAGCGGACGAAGGTCAACTATGATCATCCCTTTGCCTTCGACAATGATCTGTTCGTTGCGCAGCTGAAGCAGCTGATGAATCATCAGGCCATTGAGAAACCGACCTATGATTTTGTGAAGCTGACGCGCAGTCCTTTGACGGAACATTGTGAGCCGGCCGATGTCATCGTTGTGGAAGGGCTCTTTGTTCTGGAGGATGAGCAGATCCGGTCGCTGCTGAACATTAAGGTGTTCATCGATGCGCCGGCCGATGTTCGTTTCATTCGCCGTCTGATACGTGACGTCAAGGAGCGGGGACGGAATCTGGACTGGGTTGTGGATCAGTATCTCGGTACGGTTCGTCCGATGCATGACATTTTCATTGAGCCGAGCAAGCGCTATGCGGACATTATTATTCCCCAGGGCGGTCAGAATGAGGTCGCCGTGGATCTTCTGAATACAAAAATCGCGAGTATCATCCATCATCCGCTGGACTGAGGCTGGCGGAGGCCGGATCTCTGCGCTATAATTTCTAAGCAAAAATCGGGAGGTTTTAACTGTGGCAGACGCAAAGAAGACTTATGTAACAGAGCAGGGTTTGAAAGACCTGCAGGATGAATACAACACACTGGTTCATGTGACACGTGAAGAGGTCAAGGCGGAACTCAAGGAAGCACGTTCGCTGGGTGACCTTTCCGAAAACGCGGATTACGATGCGGCGCGTGATAAGCAGGCGCAGGTTGAAAACCGGATTGCGGAACTGGAAGAAATGCTCAAGAACTATGAGATCATTTCGACCAAGGGAAATTCGAAGACGGTCCGCATCGGTTCGACAGTTCAGCTGCAGTTCCAGGATACGAAGGAAGAGGCGGTTTATTCGATCGTCGGCCGTACCGAAGCAGATCCGTTGAACGGCAAGATTTCCAACGAAACAGCGCTTGCCCAGGCCATCCTTGATAAGCGTGTCGGCCAGACAGTTGAAGTCAACTGCAAGAAGCCGTACGAGGTTACGATCATTTCCGTTAAGTAATCCCGGCCATTTCATTTCAATTTCTTTTCGGAACGTTACTCTCTTTTGTCTAGAAACAGACAGAAGGGAGTTTTTTTATGAAGCGAATCATCATCTTTGCGCTGCTTGTCATCGCCGCATTTTTTACGCCCTTTGATCTGATGAATCTCGAAGCTCTGCAGGGCGATTCGATTCAGGTAACGATCCGGGGCGAAGTGGAACAGCCCGGCACCTATCGGCTCGAGCGTTACGCAACCATCGAAGACGGCCTGCAGAAGGCGGGTATCAAGGAAACCGCGGATCTTTCCAGCCTCAATCCACTCGCCATTCTTGCGGACAGGGATGTGCTGAATGTCCCGGCGAAAAAGGAGGAAGGGGACCTTCCACTGGTTTCGATCAATACGGCCAGCCAGCAGGAGCTCGAAACTCTTCCCGGCATCGGTCCCGCCATGGCCCAGCGGATCATCGCCGATCGCAATGAAAACGGCCTCTTTCAGACGATTGAAGATCTGACGCGCGTCAAAGGAATCGGAGAGGCATCGCTGGAAAAACTGAAGGATCGGATCCGGCTTTGAAATCCATCGTCCTGATATCCGTTCTTTCCATCTTCTGCGCCCTGGCAAAAGACAGGGCACCCGTAACGGCCGGCTGTCTTGCCATGGTGTTTCTCCTGATGCGGGAGGGAAAAGAGAAGCGATCGTGGCTGCTTGCCGCAGCGGTATTCCTGATGATTCTTTTTCCCCGCTTCTCCAGCCAGCCGCCAACGATCAGCACAGGCCGCGTTGTCCATATCTCCGCCGGGTCTTTCTGGCTTCAACGCGGAAGGCAGAGAGTTCTTGTCTACTGTTCGGATGTTCCTGTTCTGGACAGTACTGTAACGGTTTCCGGAACGCTGGGTAGTGTACAGGAAACACCCGGGTTCTACCGCTTTGACTTTTCTTCCTGGGGAAGAAGAAACGGGATTTATTACACCCTGCGGGCGGACAGTGTGAATGTTGTGAAGCAGACGGTTTCTCTTCGCGGCCTTCTTCAAAGGAGGGTGCTGTCGATCGAAGAGGAAGAAAGCCGCATGCTGGCGATGCGCATTCTTTTCGGTGTACGTCTGCAGGAGGATCTATTTGAAAGTCAACTGGAGGCGGGAGGCTTTTCGGTCAGCGGCGTCATTCTGCTGGTGCGGATGATGCTGGAGCGTTTCTTCCACGAGAAGGAGAGGAACCGGATCGAACTGGCTCTTTGTATCGGTTTAAGCGTCTTCTACCATTTTCCGATCCTGCTGGTGTCGCGGTTGATCGCATCGCTTCTTCGCTTTTCGTCCTGGAACGGCCGGCAAAGGACATCCGTATGGATCATTGCATTACTGTCATGGAAACCAGAGAGTGCATACAGCGCCGCGTTTCTGCTGCCGTGTGCCATGCGGATGGCCGGGTCGTTCGCCGAAGAAAGAAGCCGGCGCAGCGCTGCCCTGTTTTACAGTCTTCTTGTGCAGAGTGTGCTGTTTCATCAGGTATTTCCGCTAACGATGATCGGCTTTTCATTCCTCATGGCTGTCAAGGGAGGGGTCTGGCTGCTGGCGCTGATCACGGTATTGTCAGGTTTTCATTGGCTTGGCAGTGTTTATCTTCTGGATTCCGTTCTGGTGCTGATCGAACGGTTCCGGTTTGCCGGAAGTGTTGTTGGCCCGGGCCTGGTGCTCTTTGTGATCGCCTGTTCTTTGATCTGGCAGCGGGAACACCGCTACCGTTACGGCATTGTCATTCTGCTTGTATTTCTAAGGCTCGGGCTGTTTCATCCCTTTGCGGAAGTAACGGCCATCAATGTCGGCCAGGGGACAAGCATCCTTTTCAAAGGGCCCTTCAATCGCTCGGCCGTCCTGCTGGATACGGGAAAGCCGGCCGAAGCAGACAACGTGATGGCCTTTCTTCAGGCCAAGGGAATCATCCGGCTTGATGCGCTGCTGATATCCCACAGCGATTCGGACCATTCGGGTGGAGTTACAGATATTGCCGAAGCCTATCAGCCCTTGCAGATCGTGATTGATCATCAGGAAAAGATAGTGGCTGGCGATTTTACCTTCTATGACCTCAATGAACTGAAGACGGAGGATGAAAATCAGAGTTCCCTTGTCCTTTATACGGAAGTTAACGGCATCCGCTATCTCTGCATGGGCGATGGAGATGAAGTGACGGAAGAAGCAATCCGCAGAAAATACCTTGATCTTGGTGCGGATGTACTGATGCTCGCACACCATGGAAGCGCAACCGGAAACAGCGAACGCTTTCTCGATCACGTTCAGCCGGCTCTGGGCATTATTTCCTGCGGCGCCTACGGTCTTTACCATCATCCTTCGCCGATCGTCATCCAGCGGCTGCTGAAGCGTCATATTCCCTATGTTCTTACCAGAGAACAGGGCGACATCACCGTCTTTGCGATCGGTCCCTTCAATGTCCTTGTTACAAGCCATCCAACCATCGGCCTGATTGCCCGCGGCGGGTTATAATTGAGCCGTGATCTATCTTCTGAGTGGAAAAGAAATCTATCTTCTGGTCAAACGGCGGAAGGAAATTATTGAAAAGACCGGCGCAGCTGCGGAAAACATTACGGTTTTTGATGCGTCCAATCCCAAATTCAACATTGAGAATGCGATTGCGGCCTGTTCCACGTTTTCCCTGTTTTCGGATCGGCGTGTTGTTGTGCTGGATGATCCGTGGTTTTTGAATCCCAACCGCAAAGGGACTGACAAGCCTGCCAAAGCAAAGAAAAACACCGGTGACAATGCGTCAATTCTGGCCTCCTACCTGCAGAATCCCAATCCGGATTGCGATCTGATCTTCTATTGCGACGGGTTTGCGGCGGACCAGCGTACCCGTGAATACAAGCTGATGAAGCCGCTGATTGACAAGGGTCTGATCAGCGAATACTCCGTCAAAACCTATAAGGCGTGGGAAATGCCGAAGGTGCTGGATGATCGTCTGAAGGCACGGCATCTGCGCGTGGATGAAGCCGCAAAACAGGAGCTTCTGTTACGGATTGACGGCAGTCTTTCGCAACTGGAACAGACGCTCGACAAGCTGGAACTGTACGGCAAAGGTACCTACAGCCTGGAAGACATTGAACATCTGACTTCGATCAATACGGAACAGCTGATCTGGAAGCTTTGCAATGCGATGAGTGCCGGCAGCGCCCGTGATACGATCCGCTATTACCACCAGCTGACATCGCTGACCGAGACATCCGTTCAGCAGCTGATTGCCTCGATGGCCATGGTATTCCGCCGAATGTACATCAGTCTTCGCTGCTATGAAAAGGGGATGCCGGATGAGATGATACGTACCCAATACGGCATCCGCTTCCCGGATCTTGACCGCCGCAGTGCCGGCGGCAAACGAAGCCGGTACTATCTGCAGCTTCTGGTGGAGCTGGCGGATGTTGATCAGGGCATCAAGAACGGGTCGATTGCCAATGGAAACCTCGCCCTGGAACAGGTTCTCTGGAGACACCTATGAAGAAGAATCCGGAACGGGAAGCGGTTGTTCATCCCTTCGGGCCGATCTCTGACACTGACTCCAGGGTATTGATTCTCGGCTCCTTTCCTTCGCTTGTCTCGCGCGAGCAGAATTTCTACTATGCCAACCCCCGCAACCGGTTCTGGCCCGTTCTTTCCGCGGTCTTCGATGATGAAAGCGGCCGAACGATTGAAGAGCGCACGGCGTTTCTGCACCGGCACCATGTGGCGCTCTGGGATGTGATTGCCTCGTGTACGATTCATGCCAGCAGCGATGCGAGCATTCAGGATGTGAAGGTCAACGACATCCAGTCGCTGGTGGATGAAAGTCGGATCTCTCACATCTATACGGCGGGGTCGCGGGCATTTGAGCTGTATGAACGCTTTCGTCCCTGTACAATCGATGCCGTATGTCTTCCCAGCACTTCACCCGCCAATGCGCGGATGAAACTGCAGGATCTGATTCCCTATTACAAGGTGGTACGCAATGATGTTGAAGAAGGTTGAACTGCTCGCGCCGGCGGGCAATATGGATGCGCTCCATGCGGCGGTGAGTGCCGGAGCGGATGCGGTATATCTTGGCAGCACTTCGTTTTCGGCCCGTGCCTTTGCGGGCAATTTTGATCATGAACAGATGAAGGAGGCGATCCGCTACTGCCACCAGCGCGGTGTTTCCGTCTATGTCACCATGAATACGCTGCTGTTTGAAGACGAACTTGACAGGGCGATGGAAGAGGTGGACTTTCTCTATCACGCTGATGCAGATGCGCTGCTGGTACAGGATCTCGGCCTGTTTCAGAAGGTTCGTATCTGCTATCCGGATTTTGATCTGCACTGCAGCACGCAGATGCACATTCATAATGCGGACGGCTGCCGGTTCATGAAGAGGGAAGGCGCGAAACGTGTCGTTCTGGCCCGTGAAACGCCGTTACAGTTGATTCAGGAATGCGTCAGCACAGGCGTCGATATCGAAGTGTTCTGTTACGGAGCAAGCTGTATCAGCTATTCGGGGCAGTGCCTGATGTCGGCAGAGGTGAAAAACCGCTCCGGAAACCGCGGCATGTGTGCACAGATGTGTCGCCTTCGCTACACACCGCTCAAAGACGGGAAACCGCAGCCGTGCCCGGATGGAGATTATGTCCTTTCGCCAAAGGACATCAATCTCATTGAGCGGGTTCCGGATCTGATTGCGGCCGGGGTCTCTTCTTTGAAGATTGAAGGGCGGATGAAGCGGCCGGAATATGTATATCTGGCGGTAAAGACGTTCCGGGAAGCAATTGATGCCTGCTATGCCAATCAGCCGTATCACCTGAGTGCCAAGCGTGATCAGCAGCTGAAGCTGATGTTCAACCGCGGCTTCTCTGAGGGTCATTTTGCAGGAGCGTCCGTTGAGGACCGGATGTCGCATTATCGTCCGAATCATCGCGGCATTGAAATCGGAACGGTGGTTCAGTTCCGGAATGGTAGAGTACTTGTTCAGCTGTGTCAGCCGCTGCACCAGCACGATGGTCTGCGCATTGTCAATACGCCGGTTGATACAGGTCTGACGGCGGTCAAGATTGAAAAAAACGGCCTGCTGGTCAACAGTGCTGAGGCGGGCGATAAAGTATGGCTGGAATGCCATTCCAAACCGGTCCCGAAACGGGGACAGAAGGTATTGAAAACAAGCAGTGCCGAGCTGCTGGATGAAATTGACCGCGAGATTGCTGATCAGCCCAAACGGCGTGAAGCTACCGTCAGCTATCAGGCAAACGTCAATGAACCGCTGCGGTTGACGGCAGTGCTTGGCGGTACATCCGTATCGGTTGTCAGTGAGCAGGCGCTCTTGGCTGCACGCAATGCGCCTTTAACACGGGAAAAGCTTGAAGGTTCCCTGGCCAAAACGGATACCGCCCCGTTTACGGCCGTCTTTGATCATTCTGCGTCGGTTCTTGGAAATGTCTTTATTCCCGTATCGATGCTCAATGAGCTGCGAAGAAATCTCTACGGAAAGCTGATGGATGCGCTGACGGTTGTGCATGAACGCAGTTCTGTGCAGCCGTACCGTCTCGAGGTTTCAAAACCGCATGCTGAGCCATGGCGGATTCTGGTAAGCAGTGGAAGTGAAGAATCCGCTAACTCTGACACCCGCTTTCTTGACGCAGATGCCGTTATGCCAGTGGTTCATGAAAACGCTGTGTCCGCTGAAAAATACGGTCCGGGATCGGTACTTTCTTCGGCTGGCGATTTCTTTGTTTCGAGCGGGAAAACAGGTTATATCGCGGGTATGACGATGAATCTTTCCAATAGTGCGGCGATCGCCTTTGCGCTTTGCCATGGATGTTCGTCGGTGATCTTTTCCTCGGAGGTTCCGGAGCTGGAGATTGCGCACAGTCTCAAGGTATTCCGCTCCACCTATGGCTTTGTGCCGGTTACGTACCGGCTGGTATACGGGCGCCGGACGCTGATGTACGTCAAAGGCGGGTTCATGGAAGCATCGGCAGATGCGCTTGAGGATCTGGAGGGGCGCATCTATCCATTGCGTCAGGGCCCGTTCCTTACTAAAATATTGGCACCGGAACCTTATCGTTCGCGGAACCAGTACTGCTATGGAAGCTTCATTATCTTCAGCGGGGAAACGGCATCAAAACAAAGGGAGGTTATCAAAGAGGCATATGAAGAAGTTCTTGGAAGAGTTTAAGGCGTTTGCGTTTAAGGGCAATGTATTCGACATGGCTGTCGGTATTATCATCGGCAGCGCCTTTACGGCAATTATCAATTCGTTTGTCAATGACATCATCAGCCCGCTGCTTGGCTTGTTTGGAACGGTAAATCTGGACAACATGAGCGTCGTTCTAAAGCAGGGAGCGGATGCGGATTCTTCGGTTGTTCTGAATTACGGATCCTTCATTTCGGCAGTTATCAATTTCCTGCTCATGGCATTGATCCTGTTCCTGATGGTCAAGGCTGTTAACCGGGCCCGTACGGAAGCTGAAAAGTTTGCCAAGAAGGAAGAAGCACCGGCCGAGGCGCCGAAGAAGAGCGACGAGCTGGTCGCACTGGAAGAGATCCGCGATCTTCTGAAGGCACAGGCGGAAAAGAAGTAAAATGGAGTGCACACGGCAGAGACTTCGTGTCTCTGCTGTTTTGCGTGATTGAGATACTGGAGGTTTTTCATGTTTTTAAAGCGCATCGAAATGCAGGGATTCAAATCCTTTGCGGATCGAACCATTATTACGTTTGATGATCCGATTACGGGGATTGTCGGGCCGAACGGCTGCGGAAAATCGAATATTACAGATGCCGTGCGCTGGGTATTAGGCGAGCAGTCGTCCCGTTCCATGCGCGGCGAACATATGAGCGACGTCATCTTTTCCGGCAGCGCTGACCGCAGACCCATGAACATGGCCGAGGTGACGCTGGTCTTTGATAATGCGTCGCATGTGCTCAACAGTGATCAGCAGGAGCTGGAAGTGACACGCCGCCTGTATCGTTCCGGTGATGCGGAATATCTGATCAACCGTCAGAATGTACGTTTGCGCGATGTCGTGGACCTGTTTCTGGATACGGGACTGGGCAAGGATTCTCTGAGCATCATCTCGCAGGGCAATGTTATCGCCTTTGCGGAGGCGAAGCCTCTGGACCGTCGGCCGATCTTTGAAGAAGCCGCCGGCGTTGCCAAATACAAGAAGCGCAAGATCGAGTCTTTGTCACGTTTGGATCGTACGAAGACCAATCTTGACCGTTCCCAGGATATTCTGGCGGAACTTGAAAAGCAGGTTTCGCCGCTGAAGCGGCAGGCGCATAAGGCCGAAATCTACCGGGCAAAGAAAAAGCGTCTCGAAGAGATTGAAATCACTGTGCTGGTGCAGGAGATCGATGATCTCAATGTTCAGGTCGATGATGCCAGAAAGTCTCTGTTAGATGCCGAAAGTGCGGCGCAGATCGCCTCCACAAGCATCCAGGTATCGGAAACCAGGCTCGGGCAGCAGCGTCAGCAGTCCTCACAGCTGGACCGGGAAATCAACGCCCTCCAGGAGGAACTGCTCAAGAATGTCGATGCGGTCACGTCTTTGGAAGCAAGGCGTACCGAGATGGATGAGCGGCGCAAATACATCATTGAAACCGGCAGCCGCGAGGAGCGGATCAAGGAAACACAGGCATTGCTCGAGACGGCGCGACAGGAATACGAAGACCGTAGGAACCGCTATACGGCACTGGATCAGGCCATGAAGCTGGATGAGGAGAAGCTGACCCAGAGTTCACAGAACCTCTTCGATCAGCGCAGTGCCCTTGAACAGGCACAGTCGCTGCTGCGCAGCCTGCAGAATCAGCAGACCTATCTTGAAAACATGATGCGCGACCCGTTCCAGGGACGTCAGTCCGGTACCCGTTCCATCATGGAAAACCGCAATGCGCTGCACGGCATTCTCGGCGTCATCGGGCAGGAGATTCATGCCAAGGATGGCTATGAGCAGGCTGTCTCCGAAGCCCTTGGTGGAGCGATGTACAACATTGTGACCGTGGATGAGCAGTCTGCCCGTGATGCGATCCGTTTTCTGAACCGCAACCAGTCGGGTCGGGCGACGTTTCTGCCGCTGACGGTTTGCCGGCCGCGCTATGTGTCGCAGGAAGCCCTTGCCATCTGCAGCGGTACGCAGGGATATCTTGGTACGGCATCGTCATTTGTTGAGACGGATGCAAAGTTTCAGCCTGTTGTCGATGCGCTGTTGAACAATGTACTTGTCGTTGATTCAATGGAAGCCGGCAACAATCTTTCCTCTTTGACCAACCGTGCCTATAACATCGTGACCCTGAACGGGGAAGTGATTCACCGCGGCGGTTCGATGACCGGCGGCAAGCAGAAGCACAATACGACCCCTGTTACTGTGGCCCGTGAGCTCTCCCGCGTCAAGGAGGGCATCGATGCCCAGACGGCAAAGGTCAAGCTGCTGCAGAAGGCGGAAATGGATGCCTCTGCGCAGGTGGAGGCTCTGAAGAGCCGTCTGAGTCAGAACCGTGTCTCCAAAGCGTCGCTGGAACCGGTCATGGATGCCAAGAAAGCCAAGATGGACAAGCTGTCCAATGATCTGGCCCTGCTTGGCGCCAAGAGTGAGGAAACCGCGGACGAGGCTCAGAATGAGACCATCGCAAAGCTCAATGAAGCCTACCAGCGGCGTGACACCATTACTGCCGAGATCCGGACCAAGCGTGAAGAAAAGCAGTCGCTGCAGCAGGATATTGACCGTAAGGACCAGCAGCTGCATCAACTGCGCAAGGACAAGGAACGTGCCGATGCGGCAGCTAGTGCCATCAAGGTGGATGAAGGCCGGCTCGAGGCGAAGATTGAAAACAATCTGCAGCGGCTTGCGTCGGAATATCAGCTGACCTATGAATTCGCCAGAACCAAGGTCAGCGGTGAAAAGGTCGAAAATGCGCGCGAAGAAGTACTGCAGCTGCGGGCGGATATCGAGCGTCTTGGCAACGTGAACATGGAGGCTCCTGAACAGTACAGTGAAGTCAATGAGCGCTACGAGTTCCTTAAGAAACAGATCGAGGAACTGACCGAGAGCCGCGACAAAATCCTGGCCGCCATCGATGAGATGGACCGGGTTATGGTGAAGCAGTTCAAGGAGATGTTTGACCGGATCAACGGCAGCTTCAACGATATCTTCCGTTCGCTGTACGGCGGCGGTAAGGCGCGGCTGATTCTCGAGGATCCTTCGGACATTCTCAATACGGGCATTGACATCGATGCCCAGCCTCCGGGAAAGGCGGTTCAGAACAACATGCTGTTTTCGGGCGGTGAGAAGTCGCTGATTGCGCTCTGTGTTCTGTTTGCAATCCTCAAGGTGAAGCCGGTTCCGCTGGTCATTCTCGATGAGGTTGAAGCGGCGCTGGATCAGGGAAACGTTGAACGCTTTGCGCAGTATCTGCACCAGTATACGGATCAGACGCAGTTCCTTGTTGTGACGCATCGTCCGGGCACGATGGAGAACTGTGATACGCTGTATGGCGTCACGATGCAGCATCAGGGTGTTTCCCAGATGCTCAAAGTTGAGCTGAAGGATGCCGTCGGTATGGCGGAGCCGGAAAAGGAGGCGCAGGCATGAGTATTCTTGATTCTTTGAAATCCATCTTCCAGAAGAAGGATGATAAGGCTGTCTATCTCAGCGGCTTCAAGAAATCGAAGGATTCACTGCAGGAAAAAAGCAGCAGCCTGAAGAAGAACTTCAAGGGCGTCGATGATGAGTTCCTGGAACAGCTCGAGATCGTTCTGCTGGAAAGCGACATCGGTGTCGAAACGGCGGATGCGATCTGCGAAAACATGAAGAAGACGGCGGATGAGTATGTCAATGTGTCGTGGAAGTGGGCCGTCAACTTTGTGATCCAGTCGATGAAGGATTTATACGAAGAGGTACCCGATGAGCCCATCCGCTGGAATGAGAACGGTCCGACCGTGATCTTCCTGGAAGGTGTCAACGGGTCCGGCAAGACGACGACGGCCGCCAAACTGACGGCTAAATACCAGGCGGAAGGAAAGAAGGTTGCGCTGGTGGCGGCAGATACGTTCCGCGCCGGCGCCATCGATCAGCTGGACACCTGGGCTGAGCGTCTCAATGTTCCCTGCATCAAGGGCCGTGAAAACGGTGATCCTTCGGCGGCGATCGTGGATGGCTGCCGGTATGCGAAGGAGAACAATATCGATGTGCTGCTGTGCGATACGGCAGGCCGCCTTCAGAACAAAGCCGGCCTGATGGCGGAGCTTGGCAAGATGAACCGTGTTGCGGGCCGTGAGATTCCCGGGGCGCCGCACAATACGTGGCTGGTTCTTGATGCGACGACGGGACAGAACGGTCTGCGGCAGGCGGAACTGTTTGATGCGGCGACGGATCTTTCGGGCATCATTCTGACGAAGATGGACGGTACGGCCAAGGGCGGCATTGTGATCGGCATCAAGCAGAAGCTGCATCTGCCTGTTCTCTTCATCGGTCTTGGGGAGAAGAAGGAAGATCTGCGTCCGTTTGATCTGGATTCGTATCTGTACAGCATTTCGCAGGGTCTGGATGATGCTGGATAAGATTACGGCGAATGCGCTGCTGGACTACTATGGAAATCTTCTGACGGAGCGGCAGCGTACTCTTTGCCGGTATTACTTCGAAAAGGATCTTTCCTATCAGGAAATCGCGGAAAATGAAGGTATTTCCCGCACGGCGGTATATGATACTATCAGTGTTTCGCGGACGCAGCTGGAGAACTATGAGTCTGTGCTGCATCTGTATGGAAATGCGCAGCGCCGCAATGCGCTGTATGAGGCGCTGGACAACGCAACAACGGATCCGGCCGTAAAGAATATAGTGAAACAACTCAGAAAGATTGAGACAGAAGGAGAGTAGTATGAGCAAGGTTATTGCAGTCAATTCGGGTTCTTCATCCCTTAAGTTCCAGCTGTTCGACATGCCGAGTGAGAAGGTTCTCACCTCGGGTCAGGCAGAGCGGATCGGGCAGGCCATGGGACAGTTCACAATCAAGGTGAACGGTGAGAAACATGTACAGCAGCTTCCGATTCCGGATCACAAGAAGGCGGTTGATCTTCTTCTGAAGGCTCTGGTGGATGAGGGCATCGTCAAGAGTCTGGATGAGATCAAGGGTGCAGGACACCGCATCGTCCAGGGTGGTTCCTACTTTGATCAGTCGGTTGTTGTGACGAAGGATGTTGAAGACAAGGTCGAGGAACTGGCGCCGCTGGCTCCGCTGCACAATCCGGCCCATCTGGTGTGCTACCGTGCATTCAAGGAGGCACTTCCGCATGTTGGTCATGTATTTGTGTTTGATACGGCGTTCCATCAGACGATGGGCCCGGAAAGCTATCTCTTCCCTGTACCGTATGAGTGGTATACGGATCATAAGGTGCGCCGTTATGGTGCTCACGGTACGTCGCACTACTATGTCAACCGCCGCGCTGCTGAACTGATGGGCAGGCCGGTTGAGGATCTGAACATGATCACCTGCCATCTTGGCAACGGTGCATCCATCACGGCCATCCGTGGCGGCAAGTGCATTAATACGTCGATGGGTCTGACGCCGCTTGGAGGCATCATGATGGGTACGCGTTCGGGCGATATTGATCCGACGGTTGTCTTCTATATGGAAAAGGTTCTCAATCTTTCTCCGGATGATATGGATACGATCCTGAACAAGAAGAGCGGCATGCTTGGTGTTTCCGGCATTTCTTCGGATGCCCGTGATATTCAGGCGGCTGTCAACGAGGGCAATGAGCGTGCAATTCTGACGGTCAACCTGTATGCCAACCGTGCAGTCAACGTGATCGGCGGCTATTACATGGAACTTGGCCATACGGATGCGATCGTGTTTACAGCCGGCCTTGGCGAGAACGATGATATGACGCGTGAGCGGATCCTGAAGGGCCTGGAAGAGGGCATGGGACTGTCCATTGACTATGAGCTGAATCATACGATCCATGGTAAGGAGGCTCTGATCTCGAAGCCGGATTCCAAGGTTCAGGTCTGGGTCATTCCGACCAATGAAGAACTGATGATTGCGCGTGATACCGTGCGTCTGCTCGGTTTATGAGCCGCAGTTTTGAAGGCCTGCTGGAGGAAATTCGGCAGGCCTCTGTGATCACGCTGTTCCGTCATGAAAATCCGGACTGTGACGCCGTCGGTTCACAACTCGGTCTGAAGACTTGGCTGGAAGAAAACTTCCCCGAAAAGAAGGTCTATGCGCTTGGCAATGAAAGCATCTCCAGTCCAAAGTGGCCGAAGCCTGATCATGTGGATGATGCGGTGGTCAGAAGCAGTCTTGCGATTGTTCTGGATACGCCGGACATTGCGCGGGTGGATGATCATCGCTTTCTGAGTGCAGCTTCAATCGTCAAGATCGATCATCATCCGCTGGTGGATTCCTATGCGAAACTGGAGTTTGTCTATACGGATGCGGCCGCTACCTGTGAGATTCTGGCTGATTTCTTTCAGCAGATGGAGACGCAGGAGAATCTTGTGTTCTCCAGATCCGCTGCGGAATATATCTTTTCAGGCTTACTGACGGATACGCTGAGCTTCAAGACGACCAATACGACGCCGCATACGCTGGCGACAGGGGCGTATATCGCTTCGAAGGGCATCTCGATCCCGGAGCTGTGGCACGGGGTGTTTGATGTCAGTCTCCATGAGTTTCAGTTTGCCGGCTTCATCCGCTCGCAGGCCCAGTTTGTCGGGAATCATACCGTGTATGTCGTTGTGAGCCGGGAAGACATGAGCCGCTGGAACATGGCGCCGGGTGATGCGCGGTCCTTTGTGTCGCAGTTCATGGGCGTCAGGGAGATCGAGTGCTGGGCGGTATTTACGGAGAAAACCGGTGAGGATGGTTCCGTTCTATTCGATGGCAGTCTGCGGTCGGCCCATGTGCAGCTCAATGATCTGGCGGCGAACTATCATGGTGGTGGCCACAGGAATGCCTGCGGGGTGAAGAATCTGAGCTATGAGGATCTCAAGCAGCTGCTGGGGCAGATGAGTGAGCGTGCAGAGGCTTACTTAAGCTAATTGGCGTACTTCATTTGTCAAGTATTGAATGCATAAAACATGGTGATAATATGGAATCACGTGGAGGAAATAACACATGGAAACAGTAAACAAGAAGAGCATTTCTGAAAAGATTGCAGAAGATCACAACCTGACCAAGAAAGAGGCCGGTGATATTGTCAGCGAAGTATTCGAGCTGATGACGGCTGCCCTCAAGGATGGCAATAAGGTTGATATTACAGGCTTCGGGAAGTTCGAAGTCAAGACACGTGCAGCACGTGAAGGCATCAACCCGCAGACAAAGGAGAAGATTGAGATTCCGGCTTCCAAGATCCCGGGATTCAAGGCTTCCAAGTCTCTGAAGGACGAGGTTCGCTGAGCATTCTTCTCTGCATCGAGCAGAATAAAAGAGGCAGAACGGTGGAAGTAACATTCCCGCTGTTCTGCCTTTTATTATGTTTCAGCGTACCTGTCCGTTTCCGATAATCATGTATTTATAGGTACACAGCTCCCTCAGGCCCATCGGTCCGCGGGCATGGAGCTTCTGGGTAGAGATGCCCATTTCGCATCCCATGCCGAAACAGCCGCCGTCAGTGAAGCGTGTGCTTGCGTTGACGTAGAGGCAGGCACTGTCGATGCGGGAGGCAAATGAAGCAATGTCCCTGGCGCTGTTGGAGATGATCGCTTCCGAGTGATGGGTGGAATGGGCGTTGATATGGGCGATGGCGGTTTCCGTATCCGGAACAACCTTTACGGCAAGAATATAGTCAAGAAATTCCGTATCAAAGTCTTTGGGGCCGGCTGGCGTTCCCGGAATGATCGCAGCCGCTTGCGGATCCAGGCGCAGCTCGACCGGGACTAGACCCTTTGCCGTACGCTCATCGACGAGACGTTTCTTCAGCTGCGGAAGAAACTGTGCGGCAACCGGTTCTTCGACGAGCAGTACTTCCTCTGCGTTGCATACGGAGGGACGGGAGCACTTGGCATTTTCAATAATCGACTATCTAAAAATAGATGGGGTTTGGGGGTGCCTCTAAGAAATCCTGGGATTGATGATCCGGGAGGAGTTAAAGAGCTATAAACCCTCATGGGGAGGCACAACGGCCTTCTCCTTTTCGTATTTACCGATTATCATGCGGTTAGAGACATCAATAGAAAGGAAAAGGTTCAGAGACTAGTTTCCAGCCATCTCTGAACCCATAACCAAAACCATGGTTAGTGTACCACATTCACAATACAAAATTGTTAAACATCCTAATCATCTGAATGATTTTTGATGAAATGCAGCGAACCTGTTTTGGATCCTGAAACAGGCCTGCCAATGAGATTCTGCGGAACTGCCAGAAGGTGCGTTAAAACGCCAAAAGGTTCTTACTGGATCTGGATTCCTGTCGCCGTCTCTTCCAACGGAAGACATCACCGTGTTCTCCCTGATTTCCTTGTCCCTTACAAGCACTACTCGGTGCAGACCATCGAATCGGCTCTGGACAATGATCTGGATCTTGATCGTTATTCGCTTCCTTCCGATTCTTCCGTTTACCGTTGGAACAAATGGCTCGATAAGCTCATTGTGCAGCTCCGGATTTTCCTGAAGCTGGTTGATCCGCCTGATTCGCTGCTTCAACAGCTTCGTGTTCTATTCCGGCGTGATGTCCGCCGGGCTCCAGAATATGATTCTTCCAGTGGCTGGGTGGCCGGAATCAATCTCTGCCTGAATAGGCCAAATGACTTTGACTTGGGCCTTTCCTGATCTTCCCCTATGCTGGGCTCAAAGGAGAAGATCTATGTCCGAACAATCTGATAAACAGGCCATTCTTGAATTCTTTAACCTCGATACAGGCAGTGTGGAGAATGTCATCTTCCATAATGACAATGGCAGTGCGTCTGTCCATGTTTTACTGCGGCCGGATCATCCGCCTTGTCCCGATTGCGGCTGTACCCTGCCAAGGGTTAAGGACTACATTGACAAGAAGATAAGCCACGGCGTCTTTACTGATCGTGAGTGCACCATCTTCTATCATGCCCGCAGGTACATCTGTCCTGTCTGTCATCGAACGTACTATGAGAACAATCCATTCTGTTTCAGGAAGCAGCACATCTCCGCCCTCACGGTTGAAAACATTCTGAACGATTTGAAGATTCAGACCGAGACCTTCGCTTCCGTCGCTAAGCGGTATCACATCTCTCCCACAACCGCTGCCTCCGTCTTCGATGCCCACGTAAAGGAGGCGCGAAGACCTCTGCCCACATTGATGTGCTGGGATGAGAACTACGCATTTTATCATCCGGGAGAGAACTCAAAATATGTGTTCGTTATTCTCGACTTTGAGTCACAGGAGCCGGTGGATATCCTGCCAAGCAGAAGAAAAGATTATCTGCTCAGCTACTTTCTCAAAATCCCAGTGGAAGAGCGAAAGCGCGTCAAAATGATTGCCACGGACATGTATAGTGAATACCGCGCCATCATACGTCAGCTGTTCCCTAAGGCCTATCATTCCGTTGACCATTATCATGTCAGCCAGGAGCTCTCCAGAAAGGCTGACAGCGTCCGGATCAGAGTAATGAAGCAGACTCCAAAATATATTGAAGGCACAAAAACACAAACCAACGAGTATTATCTGCTGAAGACATTCAACTGGATGATATTCAAGCGGCTGGACGCCAGAGACAAAGATGGTAAAAAGCTGTTCGATCCCGGCCATCCAAGGAAAATGAACCGCAAGCTGAACCGGTTCCTCAATTATTACGAAATTAAAGCCATGATCGAAGCCGTTCATCCCGATTTGAAAAAGGCATGGGACCTCAAGGATGACGTTGTGGACTTCTATGACAACTGCACTTACGATACTGCTCCCCAGGAGCTGAACAAACTGATTCAGTCCTTCGCAGCCAGTGGTATTCCGGAAATGAAAGAGTTCTCCCGCACCCTGATCAGCTGGAGAGAGGAGATTATCAACTCCTTCATTGTCGTAAAGCAGCGTCATACAGTCGATAAGGACACAGGCCAGGTGGTAGTGTCCGACATAAAACTGAATAACGGATTGATGGAGAACCGGAACTCAATCATCAAGACGATCAAGAAAGCAGCCAACGGATATACCAACTGGGACAGGTTCCGCAGCCGCTGCCTCTATGTGCTCAGAAAGAACTCCAAGCCAATGTTGAATCCTGTCATTCCGCCAAAGAAGATTAAGCAATGACTTCAACCAGCTTTCAGCCCCTGAGCCCCGAACAGGCATGGATCACTGCAGAAGGAGCCCGTTTGTATGGCAAAGAAGCAGAACAATATCTGCAGGCCAGCATTCGTTCCATGAACCGAATATGCCGCTCAGCACAGCGATTAATGCGCGGCATTGAATGTGAGCTGAAGCAGCGTAACCAAACGAGCAATATGACTCTGTATGCCATGAACACAGACGAGATGCTTGCCCGCATCGCCATCTATTGCGAGATGTTTTTGAACGAATACGAAGTACTTCAGGAGACGCAGCCGTAACAGGCGGTCTCCTTTTCCTTTCCATTCAAAAACCGCCTGTTTTACCAGACGGTTTCGTGGCGGGATAAACCTTCATGGGGTACCCCGACACCCCAAGTTTTTTTACTTCGTTTTCGAGGCATCCCCAGATAAATTTAGATCGCCCAATAATCTTCAATGCCATGGCAAGATCGGCCGTCTGTTCGACATAGACGTGGCAGATGCCGGTTCCGGTTTCGATGACGGGAACGGTCGCATTTTCTACGCAGGCAGAGATGAGATTTTTCCCGCCCCGTGGAATCAAGAGATCTACATAGCCGTTGGCAGTCATGAGGGCGTTGGCCGAGGCATGTGATGTGTCTTCGATCAGCTGGATGCGATCCCTGCGCAATCCGGCCTCTTCCAGGCCGTTCTGGAGCGATTTTACGATGGCATGGGCAGAATTCCATGCCTGGCGTCCGGAGCGCAGAATAACCGTGTTTCCGCTCTTTAAACCGAGGGCTGCGGCGTCACTGGTGACGTTGGGACGGGATTCATAGATGATCGCAAGAACTCCGAAGGGTACGGCTTCCTTCTGGATATGGAGGCCGTTGTCTGTGGTGTAGTCTTCCAGAATCTGATGGACGGGAGAGGGCAGGGCGATAAGGGAGCGGATGCCTTCGGCCATGGCCTGAATCCGTGAAGAATTGAGACCTAGCCGATCCAGCATGACGGTAGAGACCGTTCCTTCTGCACCATTGCAGTCTTCTTGGTTTGCGGCAAGGATGGCGCTGCTATCAGCGATCAGATGATCTGCCATTGCGGCAAGCGCACGGTTGATGGCAGTGTCATCGGGAATCGGATTGTTCTTTTCGGCCTTTGCACGGGCAAGAATTTCTTCGGTCGTGATCATGTTTATTTCCCCTGGGCAAGAAAGAGAGTTCCGGCAGGTTTTCCTTCAAGCAGGTCATAGATCAGCTCGGGGGTGCTGCCGTTGAGGATGGCCATGTCGATGCCGGCTTTTGTGCACATGTCGGCGGCATGAAGCTTGGTAACCATTCCGCCGGTGCCTTGGCCGCTGATGGAGTCGCCGCCGAGCTTTTCAATGTCTTCAGTGATGCCGTGGACTTCATGGATCAGAGTCGCATTGGGATCCTTGTTGGGATCGGCCGTGTAAAGGCCGTCAATATCGGAATACAGAACCAGCAGATCAGCGTGACAGTGGCAGGCTACGATGGCCGCAAGTGTGTCATTATCGCCGATGGATATGATTTCGGCAGCGTTCATGGTGTCATTTTCATTGATGATCGGGATGACGCTGTGATGGATGAGATACTCCATGGTTGCCTGGAAGCTTGCAACTTTTTCTTCGCTGGCCATATCGTCGCCGGTGATCAGAATCTGGGACACGGTTTCACCATATCCCTCGAAGAGGCGGTCATAGGTATACATGAGCTCGCACTGTCCGACGGAAGCATATGCCTGTTTCTCGACGACAGAAGTCGGCCGCTTGGCAAAGCGAAGTTTATTGACGCCCATCGCGATGGCGCCGGAAGAGACAAGAATCATTTCATTGCCGGCATTCTGCAGATCCGAAAGGATCTTGACAAGACGTTCCACATGCCGGATATTCAGACCGAACGATGGATATACAAGCGTAGAAGTTCCAACCTTGACTACGATACGTGACATTCAATACCTCCGCAAATTTGAATATTTCCTTGATTATACGAAAATACAAAGCCGTTGAGGCGGATTTCTGCACTTGAAGGTACAGAACGTTCGCGAATATCTTTGGATCCGGTATAATCAGACCAAAGCGAGGAAAATAAGATGATCGACCCTAAAATGGATCAGCGAAACGCAATGGATAAGAATGATGCCTTTTCGAAGCAGTACGACTCCCAGCGTTCCCAGAATCATGAATCCAGTCATTCAAAATTCCTGAAGAACCAGAAAGACAAGAAAATTCTTGCGATCATTCTGATTGTCATCGTGGTTATGATGATCATTTCCAGTGCCCTGTGATCAAACAGGTTTCAGCAGGGGAGCGGAAGGGGCACTCTAGTTAAGCAGAGGAAAAGGTAAGGCAACATTCAGGCAAAACATGTTCAACTGCAATCGGCTACCGCTGCAGCAAACAATAGAACAAAAGAACACAATAATAAAGAACCAATTTTGTGATCTGTTTCACATAACTGATATCTATCCATTTGTAAAGCCCGCTCAGATAATCAGAAAATATTCAGAAAAAGAAATATCAATTATGCACCGGCGATTGACCCAGGAAACAGTTGATGCTCAATGCATTCTTCGTAACGGAACAGCCTGAGCGGTGTCCTCAGCCGCAGCCATAAATGAATAATGGTCTTGGCAGCATTATTCTCCAGGAAAAACCATACGGGCTAGTAACCGTGAAAAGACAGAGATCCGTCCGTAGTCCGTCCGAGGTGTTACATTCCTCATGCAGATACGTCAGGAACAAGCAGTTGGACAGGATAAAGACAATCGAACGATGAGCCGTGAAAAGCTCCTACAGATCATGAGAGTGGTGCAGCGGAAAAACACTCGTATTACAACGGGTCGATTCGAAAAAAATGATATAAAAAGCGGATATTTAAAAATTTGAGGGGATGGTGACCTGCATTTCAAGGTGATGGGGTTGCCATCTTTTATGTATGTCTGTGAAAGTTTAAGACTCTGGGGTTTGCTTTTTTTGTACAGGTATTGTTCGAATTGGATGAAAAAGACTATCCTTCAGGTAAAGGAGGAATGTTGAGCTCCTGGCAATAATAAAAGCTGGCATCCCCAAACCCTTCGCAGTCCAGCATATGCCAGCGACTCCATTATAGACCTGTCTGATGATCATGATTCATTGTCATTTGCACAAGCTCGTGGAGTTTGTTAAGAATCGCCTGATTCATTCCTCAAACGATTCTTCCACACAGGAAATCATTACAAGAGCTGTTCAGGTCTTTTATGATCAGTCGGTTTCCGAACTGATTGTGAATAATGGCTATCTGTATTACGCAAAGTACAGCAGAAGATTTACCATTCTTGATCATACTGTGCCACTGATCATTAAGCGTGTTTACCGGAAAGGCTCGTCTGCAGATGCAGTTCTGCTGTCTTTCATGATCCCCTACAGCAGCCGCACCGCGGACAATTTTACCGCTGTTCTTGCTTCATGCGGGGATCGATCCTTTACCGTTGAAGAAAGCGGTAATTCCTTTGACTATGACGCTGTACGGCTGATCCGCTGGAAGTTCAACCGGTACTGGCAGAGTATTCTCAATACCAGGCGCATTTACCTCAATACGGATATAACCACGAATTGTATTACCCTGCTTGGCAGGCAGTTCCTGCAGAACAGAAAGCTGCGCTGCCAGCTCGTTTTCACATGACCTCTTTTTCTCACAGCAGGAATATCAAAGAAGCCTCTGCGTTCCTATTCTGAGGGCAGAAGGGATGAAAGCCGATCAATACCGAACGAAGGAACGTTTCACCTCATCATTTTGAAGAAAAGCCCTTCGTTCATCATTTTGATTCGGCTTTCCGGAAAGGAATTCATGCATGGTATACGGTATTCAATCGATTCCCTGCAGAATCAGAGGTCATCGGTATGTCTCTTAACACGAATAAAGAGGACATCATGGAGCTCTTCGGCCTGGAAGACAGTGATGTGGAGGACTTCCAGTATCAGAACTTGAATGGAAATGCACAGATCTCAGTCCGGCTCGTTCCGCACTATGAGCCCTGCCCGGAATGCGGCTGTAAAACTCCAAGGATCAAAGATTATTACTGGAAGAAGATTACGCACAGTGTTCTTTCTGATCGTAAATGTACGCTGCTTTACCGGGCCAGACGATATGTCTGTCCGGTATGTCATCGAACCTATGCAGAGAAGAATCCATTCTCCTTTGGCAGTATGAGTATCTCCGCATTCACGGTTCAGAGAGTGCTCACGGATCTGAAGAACTATAACGAGACATTCTCTTCCGTTGCGCGCAGGTATCATCTCTCTCCTGCCACAGCTGCCTATCTGTTTGATGATCACGTCAGTCTTCCCAGGAAACCTCTGCCGGAGATGATCAGCTTTGATGAAGTCTATGCCTTCCGCAACTACAGCGAGAAATTCGTCTGTGTTCTTATGGATTTCCAGAGACAGACGCCCATTGATTTCCTGAACTCCAGACGGGAAGATCGGCTGCTCAGCTACTTTATGAAGATCCCGCTGGAAGAGCGGAAGAAAGTCAAAGCCTGTTCCTTCGATATGTACGATACCTATCGAACGGTCATGAAGAAGTGTTTCCCGAACAGTATCGGTATCGTGGACAGATTCCATCTCTGCCAGGAACTGGGACGCCAGACCGACAGTGTTCGAATCCGTGCCATGAAAGGAACCACAAAAGGTTCCGATGAATACTATCTTCTCAAGAAGTTCAACTGGATTCTCTACAGGCATTCCGACAGCAGCACAAAAGATGGTAAGAAGCTGTTCGATCCAAACGGACAGAGAAGATATAACAATCATTTCAAATTTCCGATTAACTACTATGATCTCCGCGAGAAGCTCCTGAAAATAAGCCCTGAGCTGATGGAGTCATGGAATCTGAAAGAAAAAGTATACGACTACTATGAGACCGCCACGCCCAACGATAGGGAGCAGAAACTGAACGAACTGATTACGGAGTTCAGGAAGTCTCAGGTACCGGAAATGCGTCACTTCGCCAGCACACTGACCAAATGGCGGACCGAAATCATCAATTCTCTTACTACCTACGGCTACATCTACAAGGTCGATTCCAAGACCGGCAAACCCAATGCCTATCATAAGCGGATGACCAATGCGATCATTGAAAACCGAAACTCAATCTGTAAGTGCATCAAGAAGAATGCGAACGGCTATCACAACTGGGACAGATTCCGCAACCGCCTCATGTACGTTCTGGACAAGGATGCGACCTACTCATTGAACCCGATACACTCGAATGTCACAAAAACGGCGAAATAAAAACTTGGCCTCACAGCTGTTCAAACCAGTTGTAAGGTCATGTCTTACTTCAGATGACTCGGGCGCTGAGTTCATGATTATGGGGCGCCAGTTACCCCAGAGATTTATCGCTCCGGTTTGACTCTAACCCCACACATTTCAAAAGCGCCTAAAAAGCTCTGAAATTCAAAAGAACGACGAATTGCACGTACTTCGCATAATGTATGTTATGCGATTTATATAAGAATATCAAATTGAACTTTCCGGCATCTTATCAATCGTCGAGACTATCGCGAATATAGCGTATCTATCGCGAATATAACGAGATCTTTACGTTCTTGTTATATTCACTCAATCGCAAATATATCTAATAATCGCTCTTCAAAGCTGATCATTTAAGAGGGTCATTTGGGTCGCCACGGTCTTGTAGTACGAACTGAAGCATAGGGTTAGCTTCAACCTTTGCCGTTGTAGCCCCTTTCGGTCTGCCAACGCGCCTCTTGTCTGTATTCCCGTTTAATAGCTTCTTTACAACCAATCCGGTCAATTCAGACGCATCATCAAGCTCCGGATGCTTTTTATGGATGGCTTCAACCGCTTCCCTGATATGTTGATCTGAGTAAGTGTCTGGAAACATCCCTTTTACGTTGGCCAGTACTTCTTCCTTCACCATTTTCTCCGGTGCCTGACTCATAGTCTTCGATGCAATGGCTTTCTTTTCTTCTTCGGATTGCTTATCCATAGCGTTATGCGTATTATCCAAGGATTCCTTATATGCCTTGGCCAAATCAGCTTCATGTTTAAAGGTGTTCGAGCTGTTCTGACTAAGTGCTTTCTTCATCATCGAAAAGCGTCGATTTAGAACATCCCGAATGTAAGCCAAGGTAACTTCTGGCGGATTTGGCTTGCTTACATAATCAGCCGAAATGGTGATGTAAATGAGTATGATGTAGGCAATCACGCCATGGGAAGCCATATAAATCTCGTGCTTCATTTCCGGAGTAAAATCGATCCGCCTGTTAAACCACTGGTATTGAGCGATAACCTCAAACATCGTATTAAAGTATTCTTCATCGGCCTTATAACGATCAATCGGGATTTGAAGCCCTACCCGCCTGGCTATCTGCTCCACCCGAGTGATGCTGCTGATTGCCTCGGTGGTTCCGACCACGCCGATTGCAACCTGCGTCTGGTTTGCAAGAGACATCAAGGCGTTGAAACTATTCTCCGTTTTGGATTCGAAATTCATTTGCTGGACTTCATCGAACACGATCAAACCAATCGCATATTGCTGAATGGCTGATTCCACCCTTCTCAGCATGTCGCCAAGCGTACTTCTGGAATTCCCGCGGATCATCATCTCACATTCGTTGTTTGGATTTCCAAGATACAAGTCAAGCTGTCTGCCGATATCTTGATAAAGAACGCGGAAGTTTGAATTAGGCGGGCATGTAACAAGAATATAAGGGATCTGAATTGTCTTCGAGCCATCTTCATTCGTGTGCCGAATTACTTTCGGATAGTAGTCTAAGGCAATACGAAGTGCACTCGTCTTTCCGCTACCAGACTCTCCGATGATGTTAAAACCGATTACAGCTGCACCATAATCACCCACCAAGCTATTCTGCGCTTTGATCCGTTCTCCCTGCACAATGATTTCTGAACGTTTTAATGGATATGAAAGTTCTTGCCTACACTGCCGCGGCGATCGTTATCCTCCGAATAGCTTTTCATAATCATGATCCCTCCGAAAATTGCAAAACAGAAAGAACCCGCAGACCTTCAGGTTTCTTACCTGACAGCCCTGCGGGTTATAAATTACTCGTATGACGGCAGTCAGATTTTACTTGACGCCCACATTTGAAATCCATTTAAAAATCCGAATCTGATAATTCTTCTCCATTCAGGATTTTCTTTAAAAGTGCGGAGGCCTTCGAAACCTTCTCCTCATCCTGGTACATAACATAAACTTTTGTATTCGGCATGGAATAGGTATAATCACTTCCTCCGCTCCCGGTGACTGCATACTGCCTGATGTCCCAAGATGACATATCCTCCAGCTGCATTTTCACCAGAGAGGTAAAAATGTCGGTCGACAGGCTGGTCTGAAACATCCCGCTCAGGCTGTCCATGATTCCGCTGAAATTATTCAACAGTGTTGTCCCGGATGTAACTTTTTTGATCACTGCTTCAATCACCATCATCTGATGTTTTCCACGCGCGTTATCTCCGGAGACCTGATGATGCCGATCTCTTGCAAAAGCCAGCGCTTTGGCGCCATCCATTTCATTCGGTCCCACTACAAAGTCATATTTTCCGACAGAAAAGGCAACATCAGAATCTACAGTGATGCCGCCGATCGCATCGATCAATGTCTCAAAACCTGTAAAATTGATTTGCGCATAGTAATCCACATCAACTCCGTAGAGATTGCCCAGTCCCTTCATCGAACAATCCACACCATAAATGCCCAGATGCGTCAATTTATCATACGAGTTGCCTCCGGCAGGATTCTTCACATAGTAATCTCTCGGTGTGTTCAGCAGAAGCACCTGTTTCGTCTGCGGATTTACCGCCATCAGAATATTGACATCGCTTCGACTGACATCCAGTACTTTGCTTCTGGTATCTGAGCCGCTGATATACAGGATGAATGGCTTGATCTGTATTTCATCCTGCAAATCCGCAGTTGCGGATGGAGAAGGAGCCACACTATCCGTTGCTTCAACAGAGATCTCATAAATCAGGCGGGTCTTTGATTCAAAATCGCTGAAGTCTTCCGTGTCCTTCAGGATATTGACAAATGTTTCATTCATAATGAGTGCATCTGTCTTCTTTTCATAAAGCGCCCGGGCAGCCTCGTCTGTAGAATCAAAATTTCGGGTCGTGATTTTACCGGATACGGCAGTATTGATCTTCTCAATGGCTTCCTCCATATAGGTCGCATAGGTCGATTTGGAAACCGCAAATATGTCTTCCGCCAAATCTGAAATCTCTTCTGCCTTGCTATCCTTTAGCACATAGACACCAATCGTTGAATAACTCACCGTCTGCTGTTCCGTTACAGAAGAAATCATATTGTCAACCTTGTCCAGATATGTAGTTCCGAAGAAAGATACACAGCCCATGATTGCTGCCAGAATCACCGCAAAAATCCGCCGAACCTTTCTTGGCCGGGAAGGACTTTTCCCTGCACCGGCAAAAAGGAGAAGTGCGGCACCCACAAGAGCTGACATCAGCACAATAATCAAAAACAGCAGATACTTATCCGGCAGGACATTCAGCTTGATGACCTTCAGCAGAATCATAAGTTCCAGAATCAACTGCAGAGCAAAAATCAAAAAGGCAATTGGAAACCATTTTTTCTTTGGCATATTGTACTCCTTCCTAGGCCCCGGACAGGGACATTTTCTTTATCAAGGCAGGAATAACGGGTTTCTTGTCTCTCATGTGCTCTTTCACATTCCTCTTTTCAAGGTTCCTGCATTTTTATATATTATGGAAGCCGCGATACCAAAATTCAGTCTTTACGCCATACCATTCTGTTGACAATTCCAGTATAGCTCTGAATAATTTTCGCGACCTTGGAAGAAACATTTTCCTCCAGGTAATCAGGTACCAGTATTCCGTATTCTCCGGCATTCGTCATTTGGATTGCCATATCGATCATTTGCAGAAGGGTATCCGTCTTGATGCCTGCCAGAAGGAAGCATCCCTTATCCATCGCCTCCGGCCGCTCCGTAGATGTCCGGATACAGGCAGCCGGGAAAGACTGGCCGATAGATGTAAAGAAACTGCTTTCCTCCGGAAGTGTCCCGCTGTCAGATACAACAGGCATTGCGTTCATCTGGAGACAGTAATAGTCATGAAAGCCGAGCGGTTCATGACAGATCACCCGCGGATCCAATTCAAATACGGTTTCTGCGAGCCGTTTTTTACTGCCTGGATGGCAGGAGTAGAGAACCGGCACATCATAAGTTCTGGCCATCTCATTCACTGCGTTGAATAACGAACTAAAATTCTCTTCCGTATCAATATTCTCTTCCCTGTGGGCGGACAGAAGGATATACTTTTTTTCTGTAGATGAGGCCGATCCAGCACATTGCTATCTTCAATCTGCTTCAGATTCTTATGCAGCACTTCTGCCATCGGAGACCCGACTACAAATGTCCGCTCCTTGGGAAGACTGCCTTCCGCCAGATACCTTCTGGCATGTTCGGAATAGCACAGATTTACATCACTGATAATATCCACTATCCTGCGGTTTGTTTCCTCAGGCAGGCACTCATCTTTGCATCGATTTCCTGCTTCCATATGAAAGATCGGTATGTGCAGACGTTTCGCTCCTATTACAGAAAGACAGGAGTTTGTGTCCCCAAGAACAAGCACGGCATCCGGCTTTTCCTCTACCATTAGATCATAAGTTTTCGCTATAATGTTTTCGATTGTTTCGCCGAGATCCTTTCCAACCGCGTTCAGATAATAGGCTCAAGTGAAAAGTTAAATTCCACTTCAGAAGGTTGGTAGAAATTAGTCGTACAGAAGCGATGAACAGGGCTGAATTCTGCTTTCTGTCATCGCTTTTTGCTTGCGTTTTTGCCTTGTGGACCTCAGAATAAAGGTATCAAGAGATCTAGACTATCTAAAAATAGATGGGGTTTGGGGGTGCCTCTAAGAAATCCTGGGATTGATGATCCGGGAGGAGTTAAAGAGCTGTAAACCCTCATGGGGAGGCACAACGGCCTTCTCCTTTTCGTATTTACCGATTATCATGCGGTTAGAGACATCAATAGAAAGGAAAAGGTTCAGAGACAAAGCTTCCCAGCACTCTCTGAACCCGTAACCAAAACCATGGTTAGTGTACCACATTCACAATACAAAATTGTTAAACATCCTAATCATCCGAATGATTTTTGATGAAATGCAGCGAACCTGTTTTGGATCCTGAAACAGGCCTGCCAATGAGATTCTGCGGAACAGCCAGAAGGTGCGTTAAAACGCCAAAAGGTTCTTACTGGATCTGGATTCCTGTCGCCGTCTCTTCCAACGGAAGACATCACCGTGTTCTCCCTGATTTCCTTGTCCCTTACAAGCACTACTCGGTGCAGACCATCGAATCGGCTCTGGACAATGATCTGGATCTTGATCGTTATTCGCTTCCTTCCGATTCTTCCGTTTACCGTTGGAACAAATGGCTCGATAAGCTCATTGTGCAGCTCCGGATTTTCCTGAAGCTGGTTGATCCGCCTGATTCGCTGCTTCAACAGCTTCGTGTTCTATTCCGGCGTGATGTCCGCCGGGCTCCGGAATATGATTCTTCCAGTGGCTGGGTGGCCGGAATCAATCTCTGCCTGAATGGGCCAAATGACTTTGACTTGGGCCTTTCCTGATCTTCCCCTATGCTGGGCTCAAAGGAGAAGATCTATGTCCGAACAATCTGATAAACAGGCCATTCTTGAATTCTTTAACCTCGATACAGGCAGTGTGGAGAATGTCATCTTCCATAATGACAATGGCAGTGCGTCTGTCCATGTTTTACTGCGGCCGGATCATCCGCCTTGTCCCGATTGCGGCTGTACCCTGCCAAGGGTTAAGGACTACATTGACAAGAAGATAAGCCACGGCGTCTTTACTGATCGTGAGTGCACCATCTTCTATCATGCCCGCAGGTACATCTGTCCTGTCTGTCATCGAACGTACTATGAGAACAATCCATTCTGTTTCAGGAAGCAGCACATCTCCGCCCTCACGGTTGAAAACATTCTGAACGATTTGAAGATTCAGACCGAGACCTTCGCTTCCGTCGCTAAGCGGTATCACATCTCTCCCACAACCGCTGCCTCCGTCTTCGATGCCCACGTAAAGGAGGCGCGAAGACCTCTGCCCACATTGATGTGCTGGGATGAGAACTACGCATTTTATCATCCGGGAGAGAACTCAAAATATGTGTTCGTTATTCTCGACTTTGAGTCACAGGAGCCGGTGGATATCCTGCCAAGCAGAAGAAAAGATTATCTGCTCAGCTACTTTCTCAAAATCCCAGTGGAAGAGCGAAAGCGCGTCAAAATGATTGCCACGGACATGTATAGTGAATACCGCGCCATCATACGTCAGCTGTTCCCTAAGGCCTATCATTCCGTTGACCATTATCATGTCAGCCAGGAGCTCTCCAGAAAGGCTGACAGCGTCCGGATCAGAGTAATGAAGCAGACTCCAAAATATATTGAAGGCACAAAAACACAAACCAACGAGTATTATCTGCTGAAGACATTCAACTGGATGATATTCAAGCGGCTGGACGCCAGAGACAAAGATGGTAAAAAGCTGTTCGATCCCGGCCATCCAAGGAAAATGAACCGCAAGCTGAACCGGTTCCTCAATTATTACGAAATTAAAGCCATGATCGAAGCCGTTCATCCCGATTTGAAAAAGGCATGGGACCTCAAGGATGACGTTGTGGACTTCTATGACAACTGCACTTACGATACTGCTCCCCAGGAGCTGAACAAACTGATTCAGTCCTTCGCAGCCAGTGGTATTCCGGAAATGAAAGAGTTCTCCCGCACCCTGATCAGCTGGAGAGAGGAGATTATCAACTCCTTCATTGTCGTAAAGCAGCGTCATACAGTCGATAAGGACACAGGCCAGGTGGTAGTGTCCGACATAAAACTGAATAACGGATTGATGGAGAACCGGAACTCAATCATCAAGACGATCAAGAAAGCAGCCAACGGATATACCAACTGGGACAGGTTCCGCAGCCGCTGCCTATATGTGCTCAGAAAGAGCTCCAAGCCAATGTTGAATCCTGTCATTCCGCCAAAGAAGGTTAAGCAATGACTTCAACCAGCTTTCAGCCCCTGAGTCCCGAGCAGACATGGATCACTGCAGAAGGAGCCTGTTTGTATGGCAAAGAAGCAGAACAATATCTGCAGGCCAGCATTCGTTCCATGAACCGAATATGCCGCTCAGCACAGCGATTAATGCGCGGCATTGAATGCGAGCTGAAGCAGTGTGACCAAACGAGCAGTATGACTCTGTATGCCATGAACACAGACGAGATGCTTGCCCGCATCGCCATCTATTGCGAGATGTTTTTGGATGAATACGAAGAACTTCAGGAGACGCAGCCGTAACAGGCGGTCTCCTTTTCCTTTCCATTCAAAAACCGCCTGTTTTACCAGACGGTTTCGTGGTGGGATAAACCTTCATGGGGTACCCTGACACCCCAAGTTTTTTTACTTCGTTTTCGAGGCATCCCCAGATAAATTTAGATCGCCGAGATCTAAAGAGACGCATTGAAAACCAGTGAACTTTTAGCAGTTCATTGTCGTGAAAGAGTAATATCTACTAACAGATCGACGGCTTTCGCTGAATTATCGTCTCTTTAGAACGTATGGCTTCAGAACCACTTCATCCGAATTTGAAATGTTATGGAGCCCGAATTCATAGAATTTCTTTGCCGTTGGGTGGCTGAGAAATTCAAGAAGCTGAAAGGATGACTTGCCGTTCAGCTTTTCTTTTGGGTACGAGTTGATGTTTTCAGAGATGATATTGCATGCATGCTGGTCAATAAGACCGATTGCCTTAAGATCGCAGCCTTTGGGACAGATTTCCCGAAGAAGGAGATGAACGTTTTCGATCGATCCTTTCTGCCATGAAGCCATCGGATCACAGAAGAACATCCTTGTCCTGCGTGTTCCATCGGATCTGACTTCGGCCTGGTCCGCACATGTAAATTCTGAGCCTCTGTCTGTCTTAATGACTTCTACTTCCCTGTTGAACAAGTCATGTCCGAGAATCTCATCAAGGAGATTGATGCCTGCAAGCATATCAAGTGCGGTTTTCTCTTCATGATACAGACAGAGCAGAAGATCGTACCGGAGGAACTTGAATGTCTGAATAAAGGGACCATTCATGGAATCGTTATATACAGTGTCCATTTGTACGACTCTGGCATTGGGATTTGCGGCCATGTATTCGTCGTATTCCTTACTGGTCCGGCCTTTGGTATAGGAAAGGTCTCTGCGAGGCTTAAATTGCCGCTTTTTGGAAGGGGTTCTGCGGACCTGCATCTTCAGATCCAGACAGTTGATGGGAACGCCTGCTTCCGTAAACACGCCGGTTTCGATATAGGTGTAAATGGTCTTTTCGCTCAGGCCAATCTCCGGATGTGCTTCCAGAATGGCGTAGACGGACTGTCCTTTCTCAAGCAGGGGTTTAATCAGTTCACCAAGTTTCCTTATCGTACTGACCGTAGCGTTAACTCCTGAACGAGATTCCACGAGAGTATCCCGGTAAGCAGAGTGGGCATGATCGGCATAGTATTTGAACTTGTTAAACCGGCAGCTGTTATACTTCCCGCAGCCGTTGCAGGCCCCGGGAGAGCGGTCTCTTCTCGCACAGGTAAACTGAACAAAATCCGTACAGTTAGTTGTACAGATCCTGTTGAACCTGCAGTGAGGGTAGGCGGCACATTCCAGAGGCAGCTTGAACTTGTATGCAAGCTCTCTGTGCCGCTCAATCTCTTTGCCGATTGTAGACTTATCCTTGCCGAGAAGATCCGCTATAGCTTTCTTGCTTGATCCGTTTTCAATGCCTTTCTGAATGATCTGACGATCACCAAATGTAAGATGCGACTGTTTTTTGGCGGCTTCCATATAGGAACCTCCTTTCAAGAAGAAGCCGTCGATCCTACCAATATGATACAAGAGGAATGAAAGAGTAAATTCAACTGGAAGTTAGTGAAAGACATACTTCCACTTAGCACTCCCTGAAGTGGAATTTAACTTTTCACTTCACAGCTAAATAAGAGCTGTTCTCCACTACGGAAATGATCGGCATTCCACTTTGTAGATAGCTATAATATTTACTTGGGGCGCACATCCCTCTCAGACCTTTTTCAAGACTCACAATACCGCAGCTGCTAATTCCAACAGCCTCTTCAAAATCTGTGCCTGTAAGAAATTTAATCACCTGCACATTTGGCAATGGTCTAGTTCTCCTGATAATTTCTGCCATTTTCCCACCATGTCCTACAACAAAAAATTTAATGTGGCTTTCATCCTTCAGGATTTCCATTGCATCAAGGATTGTTTCCATATCCTGACATATGCCCATATTTCCAAAGTAAGAAACAATAAAATCCTTCTGATCATACCCGAACTTTTCAAAGGTATCCCGTTTTACACGAATGGCTGACTCATGCGCCCAATTGGGGATTACTCTCACCTTATCTATCGACAAATTCTGCCTCCTTCTGAGAAGGAACTCCTTCATTTCATCCGTAAGAGCCACCACATAATCAGCTCTTTTGAATAAAGAATTGTTAATCCAAGTCATAGCTTTTGCAATAATCCCATCTTTTCTCAGGCTATTAGAAGCATAAGCTACCTCCGGATACACATCGTAGGAGACAAATATAATTCTTGTTTTATATAAAATATTTGCCCAGATTGCTCCAGCCGGTAAAATCGGCGGATTTGAATAAACAATAATACATTTGTATTTCTTCATTACTCTTACATTCAGTATTACTCCAGACGTAAATGATAGATAATTAATAATCCGGGCTATGGTTTTGCCTCTCTTTAATTGCAAATAATGAATTCTTTTTATAAAAACGCTATCTACTTTTTCTTCATCAGGAACTTTTCCGAATGCGTTATATTCTTTTGGATATCCACACAACACGCCTACAGACAATCCAGAATCTGCTAAGTATTTCGCTGTATCCCATGGTAAAGTAGCAGAGGAGTTGTATTCCGGATAAAAGAATTGACACAAAAGCATTACATCATTTTTCTTTTAAAGCCGGTTTTGCACAGTGTTGCACTGATTGTATAATCTGAATGATCCGTGAGGATCTAGAAAGATTATTTTCAGGCAGGCAGCTGTGCAATCGTGCGTGGTGGCCAGGCATGGCTGTCTGCCTGAAAACATGGCCACCACCCATGAATAACAAATACCATACAAAATCTCGGAGGCAGACGCCCTGGGACGATTTTGACGATCGTTCAGCTACTGAGAATTTTATTCGTGATCAAGTAAATATCCTGTATGAACAAAGACATGCCTCTTTGAAAGGTTCATCGGAGATCGATCTCTTGAATTCCATAGAAGTCACTAACTGCCATTTGTGCGGATCAGGCTCGATAAGAAGAGCCGGACATACTAGCAATGGTATTCAGCGCTATTACTGCAATCATTGTCACCATTCCTATACGGTGACCACAGGAACCTTGCTGGAAAACCATAAAATTCAGATTGCGGAATTGATAGATTACTGGCGTAATCTTTTCCGGTTTGAAAGCTTGTCCTCTGATTCATGGAATAACAAAAATGCCGCGACAACTGCGAAATACTGGTTCCTCAAAACTGGTATTCTTCTTAAAGACTGCCAGAAGAACATCGTATTAAGCGGCCGCATCTACTATGATGAAACATATCTTCCCGTACGCAGTGAAGACATTATCCGAAAGGAAAACGGTCAACGCTTGAGAGGACACTCAATAAATCAGATCTGCATCGCTGTAGCTACCACCGGCGTGGAAACCTACGTCACATACATTGGACGAGGTCAGCCAAAAGCAGAAACGATTTATGATGCTTTGAAAGATCATATCAAACCTGGTTCACAACTTGTCACAGATAAAGATCCAGGGCATAGAATGCTGGTCAGAAAATTGGGCTTGAAGAATGAAGAACACGATTCCAAAAAGATCAAGCGGCTTCCGGATAATGAGAATCCTCTGAACACAGTAAACCAGATGCACAATCTTCTGCAGAAATTTCTGCGTGCCCACAGTGGGTTCAAAAGAGATGATCTGAATGATTATCTGAACATATTTGCTTTCATTGTGAATCCACCGGAAGACCAACTGGAAAAGATCAAAAAGTTGCTGGAGCTCGAGATCAATACACGAGAAACTCTGAAATACAGAGATGTATTTGCGAAGAAATAGCCGTTATTCAAGTGTTAAGTGCAACACTGTGCAAAACCGGCTTTTTTCTTTTTCATCAATACCACCTCCCCAGAAACTTCTTGGGGCAATAAATTTCAGTTATCTCCGGTGTCACTCCCCCAAAAATATTATGCGCATTTTGAATCAGTCTTTTTTTCTCATCCTTGGTTAACAAATCTAATCCTTCTGCAAGATTGGGAGGCCTCTTATCAATAGAGTGCGCATCACTTGCCATAACGTGAACAAGATTCCATTTAATTAGCTTATGGCATATTTTTGCTTGGCTTCCTTTCCGTAAAATTGTTCCAGCATTTATTTGTGTAAATATTCCTTTATCAATCCAGTCACAAAGGATCGGAAGATTGTCCATTACGTATGGGTATCGCTCGATATGAGCAATTAACAAAGTAATTCCCATTGACTGAAGGCTATAAATTGTCTCATCAAGGTATGGAGGCTTTCTGTCCGTCGGAAGCTCCATAAGCATAAAGTTTGTTCCTTCAATACATAATTTTCCTGCATCAATCCTAGAAAGATTTGGGGAATAATATACCTCTGCTCCTAACTTAATATTTATATTGGCCGCTGCTTTAAAATTTAAGATAGCTTTCGACATTAATTTCTTTTTTGCAACAAGTCTTTTTTTTAAAAAGTCATCTAACTTTATTTTTTCGCAATCAAAATGGCTTGTCATAGCAATTTCGGTAACGCCACTCTGATATTCCATCTGTAGCATTTTTATGGAAATAGATTCATCTTTTGCCCCATCATCAATTTGCGGAAGAATATGACAATGCAAATCCGCCAATGGAGATTTTATATTCTCGTCTTTCATTCCTTTTTATCTTTGTCATAGCTATAGTAGTAATCGTTGTATGAATAGTAATAGCCAGACTGATGCCCAGTTCTCTTCGCATCAAATCTTGTGAGTATTATTCCAAATATTTTTACATTGACATCTTCTAGCTTCTTCTTCGCAAGCTGAACCATTTCAACTGGTGCGAAGTCCGAGCGCACTACTAGAAGTACTCCATCTGCTATTCCGCCTACTATTGTTGCGTCCGTTACGACTGAGACAGGCGGGGTGTCAATGATCACATAATCAAATGCCTTTTTTAATGAATCCAAGACCGACTTCATTTTCGGAGTAGAAATAAGCTCAGCTGGATTGGGTGGTACAGTCCCTACAGGTAATACATAAATTCCCCAATCTTCTTGATGGTATATTGCCTTTTCAATCGGACAGGTATCCATCAAAACATCGGTAATACCAAATCCTTCGCTATGCATATGTAAAAATCTATGAATGGTAGGCTTTCGGAAATCACAGTCTACAAGGACAACGCTTTTCCCTTCTTCGGCAAGAGTGATTGCCAGATTTGTTGATACGTTGCTTTTACTTTCCGTTTGCAATGCACTGGTTATTACAAAACTTTTAGCATTCTCCGTTGCTGCAATAAACTTCAAATTTGTACGTAATGATTTATAAGCCTCTCTGTAATTAAAAGGGGCTTTCTCATTTGTCACTAACATTAGCTTTCGAGGAGTACGTTTCTTCTTTTTATTCATCTTACTTGTTTCCTCCGCCAAGTTCCGGAATAACACCAAGAACTGGCAAACCAATGTATTTCTGCGCGTCATTATCATCGACGATTTTTCTTACTGTAAACAATGAGCGTATTACTATAGCAATGATTGCAATAAGTAGCCCTAAAGCCCCCATTAGCAAAGTGTTTTTTTCAACATTAGGTGTTACAGGATCATCACTTGTTTTCACATGACTAATTACTTTGCACGAGCCCGCTTCAACCGCATCTACAATAATATTCGGCGCAACTTCTGCAATATCATCTACAATTTCTGCAGATAGGTCCTTATTCTCATTTCTAACTGCCACTCTCATAACCTGAGTGTCATCCACCGCATCTACATAAACATTTTCATTCAGGTCGTCATATTCTATATTCAAATTCAGATCATCAATCACTCTGTCTAAAACAGTATTGCTTTTAATAATGACCGCATAGGTAGAAACAAGATTTTGAGCAGATATGATATTGTCGTTCGTCACATTGCTGTTATTGTTTTCTCTTGTATTCACTATCATCATGATCGACGATTCGTACTGCGGTACAATAAAGTATGTGGAATAAAAGTATCCGGCAGCTCCCATGCAAATTACAAAGAGTAGCAAAAGCCAGAAATACTTTTTTATCTGTCTTAGAAGATCCAGCAAATCAAAGGTGTCTTGCGTAGTTTGATTCGTATTTTCATTGTTCATTCCTAATTATTCTCCTGATTTCTCATAACGAATGCCTTATCCAGCATCTGATAGCGTATATTTCATCTTGCCCCTTCATGTGTAAAAACTAATCGAGCTGTCTTAATAATGCATCTGCAATCTAATCCGATGCTTCTTTTTTTATGTATTCCACTTCGTACTTAAGCTTTTCTTCCGGGCCGAGATCATACCCTCCATTTACCTGTGCCAGTCCGGTAAGGCCCGGCTACACTTCAAGTCGCTTTGGAAAATCCGGTATATATTCTGAAAACTTCTTATAAAAGTATTCTCGCTCCGGTCTCGGTCCAACTAGACTCATATCTCCCTTTAAAATATTCAGCAGCTGTGAAAGTTCATCCAGCCGGGATTTTCGCAAAAACATTCCCACTCTTGTGCAACGTCCATCATCTTTATCTGCCCATTTAGGGCCATCTTTTTCTGCATCTTCGACCATGGGTCGGAATTTATATATCATGAACGTCTTCCCATCCTTTCCCAGGCGCTCCTGCTTGAAAAGAACTGGTCCTGGAGAATCTATTTTGATCAGAATTCCGATCACAATCATCGGGATCAGCAATATCGCAAACGCGATAGCTGACAGGATAATGTTCAATCCCCTTTTAAATGAGAGATACACCTGCAAATGTGCTGACGCACAATCCGCATTAATCTTCTCCATCACTAACTCTGTTCCCCTCACATCTCACACTCTTTTTACCGCAAACAAATAAGCAGGTCTCCGGCGCTATTTAAGCGCAGAAAACCTGCTTATTTTTTCCAATATGCGTATTTATAGATACCAAAAAAAGGCAGACTACTCCTCTGTCTGTCTGTCGAATAATGCCGACCAGATCATCATTTGTAAAGTCTTTTTTCATATTTATTAACTACTTCCCTTGGAAAAAATTACTAATATACTATACCATGGATATAATCAATAAACAAGTTTGAACCGATGAACAAATCGTTCACTTTTTCGCACGTGATAATTAATTCCCCAGCAAAAAATGTAGAACTGCCATTTTATTCTGCGAACGGAGCCTTCTTTTTGTTTCAATTTTCCAAATGGTAATTATTCAGAAGGCAATTTTTGTGCGAGCAGTGTTTGTGTAGCCACAATCCGCTTTCCGCAACTGGTTGGGATTCATCCCAAGCCCTTTGAACACCGGCACATTTATGTCGGTGGCTGCGCGTTCGGAGAACGCTTGTTTCTGCATCCCATCATGTTCACTATAATCTTTTCCAAGATCATCTCCGCATTCTTCCTGGCATTTTCCATAGCTTTCATGCGTTCCTTGGCCTTTCTATATTCTGCGTAGAGTTTTTGCTTCTCTTGAATAAGCTGCTGGTATTCCGTATTCAGATCCTTAATCTTCGGGATCTTCCCATTCGGCAAGTTGCCGAAGGCTTCCTTTGCAGCTTTGTGCAGCATGATCTCTTCCCGATGTGTTTCCAGAAATTTCTTGCTGTAGCCGGCTTCCCGATACTGCTTGTAAGTTTCCCTTGTCTTGCTGTAGTTAATGATGTGTGTCTTCAGCTCTTTGATCTCAGAGAGTCATGTTTCCCTGGATCGGATATCTGCTTTCAGCTGTTCGCAGCGCTGCACCGCTGATTCCGCAGATTCCCACAGCTGTGTCATGCTGTGAATATTCTCTTTCTGAAAGAAACGGAGCGTATCGACTGTCATGCCGAGATTCTTTTTCTTTGCCCAGCGCTCGTAACCACGACCTTTGTCGAGGATTCTATTCTCAATAACTATCAGAAGATCAGGTATCAAACTTTGTCCATCATGGTGTAGCTCCCGCACGTTTGCGCCGGCGATTCTCTCAGAAATAGCATCCTGCGTATAGTCTTCACCAAGAGAATCCAAGCGGATGAATTTTTTCTGCCGTCGTCCTTTGACAGCCGGATGCTTTCCACATTTCAACTCATATCCATGTTCCGGCAGAAGCTGGTAGAAAGCATTCAGATTTTCCGGATTCTGCTTCAGACAGGAATCAATAACAGAACCCAGTTCATTGCGCATCGTATGCCGCTTCGGATACACCGTACGCTTACTGCGATCAGCATATGGTTTCTTTTCAATAATGGAATATCCATGTTCCAGACAAATGATGTCGCTGAGATGCTGCAGCGCAAGTCCTGAATAGAAGAAGTTCTTGAATTTTCTGGTACAGTCGCGTGTAGTGGAATTGAAGATGATGTGATAATGGATATGAGCACGGTCCGTATGAGTGGAAACTGTAAAAGCGTGTTTTCCCTTGGTTGAATCGCATGGCTGTTTCATATCCGAGTTTATTGGCTTCCTCAGGCGTAATTTCACCGGGTTTGAAGGACTGCCGGATCTGGTAAGCAATAATATTGCCCTTGTATTCTTCGCCAGTGACCCGCTGATATTCCCGCTTGGATAACAGGAACTCCATTGCTGCGGTTTCCGGTTCGCATTCATAGGAACTGATCAGCTCACCCTGCTTTGTCTTCAGTGGATTCTGCGTATAATCCAGACGCTCATTCAGACACTGGGCAACCGTCTTGCCCTTATTCACATGCATGGCAATCAGTTTCGTTGCTGCCATAGGATCTCCTTTCATTTTTCTCAAGGCAAAAAAGAATGCCGGATCATCCGCAGCACAAATAGCACAGATAACCCGGCACATAATGACATAAAGATTCTATCAGGAATGCAGAAAGTGAATCGGTCCGTTCCGCGCCTCCTCCAGTACTGCAATGACAAATGACGCAGCGAACAGAATCAGGAACAGTCCGGCTCCGATCACGGTGGTAATACACACATCCAGCCAACGCTGTTAGAGCTGGGCAAAATTGACCAAATGGCCTTTTTCACCCGACCCGAACAAAGGGCCGCCCTTTTCCATGTTAGGCGGCTCTTCTTCGTAGGAATTGTTATCGTTTCGTTATCGCTGCTTCAGAATAATCTCAGTCAGCGTATGTGTTGGCAATTGTCTCACCAACGAGATGGCCCGATGTCAGTGCCCAGCCCTGTGCACAGCCGCCGTATGTGACATAAGCCTTGTTTGACTCATTGAGTGTACCAAGCGAGTTATTTCCGACCGCATACAGATTATCAATCGGGGTACCATCTTCTTTTAGTACATTCATATTCGTATCGATATCAAGACCTCCGCATGTCGAGTAGACATAAGCTGCACCCTTGATGGCATAGAACTTTCCATCGGAGCGGCCATGGATTGAATCCAGGTTGATCGTAATACCAAGCTGCTTGCCAAGATCAGCGATGGAATCAGCTTCATATACATCATTGAACTTCTCACCCATCGCCATGATGTCATCAAGATTCGCGACCGGGTCACCATTGGTGAATTCCGTCGTATCCTCCGTAACCTGTGAGAAGAACATCGGAATCGTATAGGTGCTGTAACCGTCGTTCTTAATGGCGTTGTACTCATCCTCGTTGAGAAGCACATAGTAGTTGGCACCGGCTTCCCACGCATTGAATGAAATGCCAAGACCGTTGTAGTTCGGATCGAACTCATTGCCCTTCGAATCAATCATCGTATAGTTCATATCATTGACCAGAGAAGACAGAATACTCTTGTCCGTATCACTGTAATCATCCGAGCGGATGATTGTATCCAGTGCCGCAATATGGTCCTCTACCGCAACATCCGGATTGTAGAGAGCAGCTCCGAGATCCAGCGCCGCATTGATGCCGAAGCCGTTGCACTGCGTCATTCCCTTGGTATGCCATACCGCACCCGTATACTTCTGCGTCATCTCTGCGTTTCCGATGAAGCCGCCATCCGCCAGAACAACGGAATCACCATACACATCATAGATTGTGCCGTCGTAGTACTCACCCTCGACGCCGACGACCTTGCCATCTTCGACCAGCAGCTTCTTTGCGGTCAGCTCGGTCATATAGTCGTTCTTGTCATTCATGGCCTTGGCTTTCTCCATACTGTTGACGTAGGCATCATCCTTTGTACCGCCGTCCTTGCCGGAATACATCGTCCACAGCTTCCAGCCGTGTGCATCATAGAAGGCAAACATCTGCGGAAGGAAGCTGAAGTCATAGTTGTCCTCCAGCCACCCGAAGGTCTTGCCCGACTCATTGATGAACATCTTTACGATATCCGGTTTCGCATCGTTATCGGTATATTCCATCCAGGCATTGAACAGCTCGTCCTCATCGACAAACTTCTCACCGCCATTGGCTTCTACCTGTGCCTTGGGATTTACGCCCAAAGGACCGGCCGTATTCGTACCGTTGCCGCCGATCTTGGCTGCCGTTTCCATGCCGAAGACCGTGGCACCGTTCAGCGCCGCACTCAGATAGGTCGCAACACCGGACGAGCCAAGACCAACGATGATGGCATCATAGCCATCCAGCGTCACTGTCTTCGTGCTCTTTTCAACCGGCGTATACCACTGACTCGAATCACCGCCATTCTCATCGATGATATTGGCAATGATCGACTTGGCCGCATTGCTGGAAACGGTAGCACCGCTGATCGAATCCACGGCCAGGCTCTGCGAAGCAATGATCCGCGGATACAGATTGTCTTCTACTGTCTTGTACTGTGCACTGTATTCATCTTCGTCTGCCTGTGTCGCCGAACCTGCACACACAGTTTCAATGTCTGTAATCTTATTGTCCTTGAAGGTGACGGCAAGTTCCATTTCCTTCATGATGCCGAAGGACGGTGCCTTGCCATTGTAGGTCCCATCTGCCACAACCGCGTCCGCTGCCGAAGAAGATGCTGTTCCTGCCGCCTGGGCAAGGTCATCCGCAACACCCTTCTGAACCGCTGTACTCGTGTAGGTTGCTCCGGATACCAGGTCGAAATCCGCGCTGTTGCTCGAAAGAATGTTTTCCTTCAGCGTATCGAGCGCCGCACCTCCGACACTTGGTGTCTCACTGTCACCGACCAGTTCCACATCCGAAATCTTTCCATCCGCGATGGTAAGCGTCACCGTAACCGGGCCGCCAAAGCCCTGCTGCTGACTTGTGTAAGTGCCATCGTTCAGGCCCGAATCGTTCGCTGCATTGCTGCTTCCTGCACATCCTGCCAGGGATAATGCAAGCAGAGCACTGATACCGACTGCTGCTAACTTTCTCATACACTTCTTCCTCCGGCAGAGATTGTAGCAGTTTCCACAATAGAAAAGGGATCGTATTTTGCGACCCCTGAATAAATCTGATTACTTCTGCTTCCGGAATAGAATATTAGTAAAATCACCTGCTTGCAGTCTTCTTATGCAGAAGATTCACTGCCAGGTTGACCACCGTCACCAGCACGCCCAGCAGGATCAGAATCCATCCCACACCGATCATCCAGAAATCCTCATGCAGAATGCCCTGGGCATCCACGTATTCAACCGTCGCACCTTTGATCAGAAACAGCGCAACCCCGCAAAGCACCAGAATCGCACCCGCCCAGGCAGCGACCATCATGCGCTTCGCTCTTCTTCCTTCACTTCCATCTTCAATCAGTTTTTCCGTCATATCATTCATATTGTCATCTCCTCCTAAGATCAGCCAGTCCAGGGACACGTGGAAGGTTCTGGCAATCTCCACCAGCATCCCGAGATCCGGAAGATTCTTTCCATTCTCCCAGTTTGAAACAGCCTGACGCGTCACATGAAGTTTCTGTGCCATCTCTTCCTGGGTCAGCCTGTTCTTATTCCGGATTTCTCTGATCTGCTGTGAAAATTCCATACCTGTTCTCCCTGCGGCTCTTTCTTTGTAGGCGAAGAGTCGCCGATCTTCAAGAAAGCGGTTCTTGCACAGCCTCTTTTATCCATCTTTACGGCCCGCAAGCTCCGCTTTCCCTGCCTGTTTACTTCTGTTCTGCATCATTCGGCTGCCTTTCTTCCTCGAAGATATCCTCTTCACGGGCAAACACCGACGACTCGATTCCGTCAATGTCCTCCACACGGTACAT
Source organism: Galactobacillus timonensis (assembly GCF_900240265.1). Taxonomy (NCBI): domain Bacteria; kingdom Bacillati; phylum Bacillota; class Erysipelotrichia; order Erysipelotrichales; family Erysipelotrichaceae; genus Galactobacillus; species Galactobacillus timonensis. Next base: position 2,130,077 of record NZ_LT964739.1, on the reverse strand, counting down.
CTTCTTGTTCATCAGCTGAATGATATGTTCCGTCTCATCAACCCGCCGCAGACAGCCGCTGACCTCCTGGTACATACCGCCGTCTTTCACGGCATCCGGCACAAAGACAAGCAGACGCACCATCGGATGCACATCCTTCAGCTGGCTCAGAATGGCAATCTTCTGATCCAGAATCTGACGCTCCTCTTCACTCAGTATTCGACGCTGCTCGGTTGTCCGCGCCTCTTCCGCAATCAGCTCCTTGTACCCGGTGAGGGCATCGAACGGAAGAAACTGTGCCGCCCGCTTAGCCATCGGCATCGGATGATGATACTTCGACTGCGGCCGGGGACGATCATACAGATCCTCGTACGGATCACGAACCTTCCCGCTCATGCGTGATGTCCCCCGATCTGCCGGTTGCGCTTGATGGTCATCGCATCCTCTTCAAGATCCATTGCCTTGACAATGGAGTTCTTTCCGTACTTCTGCTGTATCTCGAGGATCGCCTTCTGTGCCTTTGTCTCCCGCTGGCGGCGGCTGCGCTCCTTCTGTATCTTTTGATCCAGGGCATCCGCATCCGAAAAAAGATCAAACCGGCCAACTTCTCCATAGGCTTCCGCCTTCTTCTCATCGATAACATTGCCGGCCGAAAGATAGACCCGCCGCACATACATCGCCGGGTCCGCAATCGCCTCATAGATCTTCACAAAGGCTCTGGTCAGTTCTTCGGAGGAAGATGTCCAGTTCTCCAGCCGCAGCCCCGCATGCGCACCGGCTGGAATTCTGCGGCCGTAATAGTCCATGGCCATGCCGCCGGGATGATCTTCGATCGCATCATCCTCGCTGCTTGTACGGTCAAAGCCGACATACAGCCCCACTTCCCGCGTCATCAGGTGTTTCTTCACAAGATCCAGCGCCAGAAGGTCTGCCATCTCCTTGATGATGAGCAGCCCCTTTTCATGCGTATAGGGCTTCAGAAGCACCTGTCCCTGCGACAGACTTTTGACTTCCGGATGATAGGCCTTGATATCCGCAATCTTTACCGGCTCATAACCCCACGCATGATCAATCAGCAGCTCCGCATTCACGCCGAAAATTTTATACAGAGTCTCTTCATCCTTCAGAGAGTATGCCGCAAGGTCCCCCATCGTATGAATGTTCAATGCCGCCAGCCTTGCCGCAATGCCATGGCCGACCCGCCAGAAATCCGTAATCGGCTCATGTGCCCACAGCTGCCGCCGGTAGCTTGACTCGTTTAAGGACGCAATCCGAACCCCGTACGCATCGCCCGGGATATGCTTGGCCACAATATCCATCGCCACCTTGGCAAGATAGAGATTGGTACCGATGCCTGCCGTAGCAGTGATGCCGGTCGCCTGAAGCACATCGAAAATCATCTTCCGCGCCAGGGCATACGGCGTCATATTTGCCGACGAAAGATACGAAGTCGCATCAATGAACACCTCATCAATCGAATAGACATGAATATCCGCAGCCGCCGCATAGTTGAGATAGATCCCGTAAATCTGCTGGCTGGTAAGAAGATACTCCTGCATCCGCGGACAGGCAATGATGAAGTCCAGCTTATAGTCCGGATGTTCCCTCAGTTCATCGGCATTGCTCGAAGACCCCGTAAAGTACTTCCCGTGCAAAGCCTTGAGACGCTGCTCATTGATCTTCTTCACGGCCTGCTGCACTTCAAACAGCCGCGCCCGTCCCGGAATCCCGTACGCCTTGAGCGAAGGTGAAACGGCAAGACAGATTGTCTTCTCGGTCCGGCTGGCATCCGCCACAACAAGATTCGTCTTCAAAGGATCCAGATGCCTGCTTGCGCATTCCTGGGAGGCGTAAAAAGATTTCAGATCAATCGCAATGTAGGTACGCTGCTTCATCATGGCTCTATTTTATAAGAAAAAGCCGGCACATTTTTGTGCCAGCTCTGTTCTTTGTTTCAGATTACGCCTGCAGGAATCCGGCCAGACGCTTGGAGTTTGCCGGCTTTGCCAGCTTGGCAAGAGCGGTGGACTCAATCTGACGCACACGCTCACGCGTAACGCCGAATGACTCACCGACTTCGCTCAGAGTCTTGGGACGGGAACCGTCAAGACCGAACCGCATCCGGATTACCGCAGCCTCCTTGTCCGACAGATGGCTCAGCAGCTCCTGCAGCTCATCAGAAAGAGCTGCCCGGTTTGCACTGTGCTCCGGCGTCTCGAACTTCTCATCTTCCAGGAAGTCTTCCAGCTGCGCATTCTCATCCTCGCCGACCGGTGTCTCCATCGAAACTGTCTCCTGCGTCAGGCTCTGTACCTCACGCACCTTCTCCGCCGTCAGATCACCGAGATACTTTGCGATCTCTTCCGGATTCGGATTGCGGCCAAGCTCCTGATTCAGTTCACGGGCAGCCTTATTGACACGATAGGCCGTCTCATGCATGTGGACAGGGATACGAATGATTCTGCCCTTATCCGCAATGGCACGGGTAATGCCCTGACGAATCCACCAGGTCGCATAGGTCGAAAACTTGAAGCCCTTCTCCGGCTCAAACTTATCAACGGCACGCATCAGACCGATGTTGCCTTCCTGAATCAGATCCAGAAGAGGCATACCGCGGTTGGCGTACTTCTTGGCGATCGAAACAACCAGACGAAGGTTCGAATTGATCAGAAGCTGTCGCGCCTCTTCATCGCCCGCCTTCGCTGCCTTTGTAACTTCGCGCTCCTTCTCCAGGCTCAGCAGCGGATAGCTGCCGATCCGGCGCATATAATCTTTGATCGGGTCATCCAGAGAGCCAACCGCATAAACGACGCTGGTCTCTTCCAGGATAGACTCATCTTCGTTATTCTCCGCGTCTTCGTCAACTTCTACTTCATCATCCGCGGGTTCTGCTTCTTCTTCCTCTTCTTCCGCCAGAATATCTTCATCTGTCGGCTCAGCCAAATCCATTGCGCTGTTCTTCTGCTCTTCCATTCCGCCACCTCCATCTTTTATGTATGCGGAAAGTAATAAAGCATATTTATTGAAACATTTCAATGGGTTTGTGAAACAAATTGTTGAAAATCCAACTTTATTGACAACTTATCGAAATATTCACAATCTCACAGCACAATGGAAGCGGTTGCACACCCTGCCTTCGCATTTGAAACACTCAGCTCAAGCTTTGTTCCTTCCGCGGCCAGCACGATCCAGGTCACCTTCTTTTTCGCTCTGGCGGCGGCCTGTGTCGTCAGGTTTCCATAGAAGCTCATGAATGTCTTCGAACTACCGTATCCCTGCAGCTCAGGAATATCGAAGCTTGTCTTAGGCGAAAGAATCGTTCCGCCGCTCAGTTCAACCTTCACCGGCGTATCCTTCTTCAGATCCTTGGCCGATTCAGAGAGACTGGTGCTCATATAGCCATGGTTGCCGATGATCGCTTCCACTTCATAGACACCGTCCTTTACCTTCTTTGCTGTAAAGGAATCAATCGCCAGATGAGGCGCCGCCTTTGCAAGGGAGATCATGAACTTCGTCATCGGCTCCAGCACCGACAGCAGCATGTCTTCGGGCGGATTCTGGATCGTAAACTTCCAGTTGAAGCCGCCGACCTCAACCTCGCCGAACTGCGGATGCTCGACCGGCGTCCAGTCCTTGTAATACTGCGGCGCATGTTCCTTGACCCACTTCATGCAGGCATTGAACCGCTTCAGCACCGTCTTCATGTCTTCCTTCTGACCACCCCAGTTTCTCGGGACGCCAACCTTCGAATCCAGATCCCACAGCTCCACCGTATATGCCGGAATGCCTTCATTCTGGAAGCACCAGTCATCGAAGGCACCGGAATCGTAGTTTTCCTGATCATGGATGAAGCTGTCAAAGATGTTCAGCGGCACGTAGCCCGTCGCTTCCTGCCCCATTTCAGCCAGTGTCTTGAGAAGATCAATGTCTTCCGGATGCGCTTTTGTAGAAGGCTTGGTTCCGGGCGGATACAGGATGAGTCCGCCGCTGGTATGATTCGTCGAAACACAGCAGATATTCGGATGGGAAAGGATGAAATCAACCATCGCATGCGTCTCCGGATTATAGAGAGGATACGGTCCGGCTCCGGGCTGACGGCCGTCCGGGAACCAGCCGAACGGATAGTTGCGGTTGAAGTCCAGCGCCCAGTCCTTCTTCTTCATCTTCAGATTCTCATCGCCGTCAAACGACTCAAGCATCCCTTCCGTGAAAATATCGTAGAAGGTTCCTTCCGTATCATCCGGCTTTCGCAGTGTCATTGTCGACCCGTCCTGGGGATCGATCTTCCAGGCACCATAGGGCGTCTTGATCCGCATCATCCGGACCACATCATCCCCATCGAGATCCTTTTCATAGATGCCGCCGGCTTCCGGCTTATAGACACGATCCGCGGAACGGATCGAATACGGCGTCGTCAGATAGGTTTCCGCACCATCGGGGGAAACTCTGGGAACAACGTAGACCGTCATCTGATCCATCAGCTTTGTGACACCATCGTCACTTCCGTAATTGGTCAGCAGATAATCTGCCGTATGCATCGCTGCCATTGTACCGGTCACTTCCCCGGCATGCGTACCGCCGTCAACATAGAAGGCCGGCTTCTTCAGCGGATCCGAGTCAGGCGAAGTAATGGTCAAGGCAAAGATGTTTCTTCCTTCCGGTGTCGTGCAGATGCTTTCGACGCTGACCAGTTTCGCAAATAATTCTTTCAGATTGAAAATATTGGACTTCAGCGTCTCGTAAGTCCAATAGCTGTCATAGGTAAATGTCGTTTTCATTGGGATCCTTTCCGATCAGAGAACCTGAGACAGGAATTCCTGCGTACGCGCCTGTTTCGGATGGTTGAAGATGTCATCCGGCGTCCCTTCTTCACAGACCACACCGCCATCAATGAACAGAACACGGTCACTGACTTCCTTGGCAAAGGCCATCTCATGCGTAACAATGACGCAGGTCATGCCCGATTCGGTCAGTTCCCTGATTACTTCGAGAACGCCCTTGACCATTTCCGGGTCCAGAGCGGAGGTCGGCTCATCAAACAGCATCACTTCCGGATGCATCGCCATGGCTCTGACAATCGCAAGACGCTGCTTCTGGCCGCCGGACAGCTTTCTTGGGTATTCATTGGCCTTGTCCTCGAGGCCGACCTTCTTCAGAAGCTCCATTGCCTCCTTCTCGGCCGCCGCCTTGTCTACATGCTTCTCCAGCGTCGGCGCAAGCGTAATGTTGTCCAGCACCGTCAGATGCGGAAACACATTGAACTGCTGGAATACCATACCGATGCGCTGGCGGTGAAGATCCAGATTCGTTGAACCTGCGATCAGTTCCTCGCCATTAAAGTAAACATGGCCCGAGGTCGGAGTCTCGAGCATGTTCAGGCAGCGCAGAAACGTCGACTTGCCGCCGCCGGAGGGACCAATGATCGTAACCACCTCTCCCGGATAAATGCATTCATTGATGCCCTTGAGCACCTCGAGATCTCCGAAGTTCTTACGAAGATCCTTTACTTCAATAATCGGTTTTTTCTCAGTCACTTACAGCAAGCCTCTTTTCCATTTTCTTCACCAGCCATGTCAGTACCATGGTGATCAGCAGATAGATACCCGAAATGATGAACAGCGGCTGCCATACCAGAAATTTGTTGGCCAGCAGCGTACGCGTGTACATCAATTCATATAACATAAATGTGCCCGCAAGAGAGGTCTCTTTAACCATCGCAATATACTCATTTGCCAGTGCCGGCAGAATCGACTTCACCGCCTGGGGCATCACAATATGGCGCATGCAATGGCTGTACGTCATGCCCAGCGACCGCGCTGCCTCACTCTGTCCGACATCCACCGACTGAATGCCAGAGCGGATGATTTCGGAAACGTAGGCGCTCGAGTTTAGGGACAGCGACAGCAGAACGCAGAACGAACGCGACATCACGTTCAGCGCCGGAATTGCCATCGGAAGAAAATAATAGGCAATGTACATCTGCACCAGCAATGGCGTACCACGCAGCACATTGGCATAGACAGCCGCAGCCTTGCTCAGCCACCCGACGCGGGAAATCCGCATCAGTGCCACCAGAATACCGAGGATACTTCCGAAGAATACCGCTATGAACGCATATTCCAGCGTCCCCGCGGCACCTCTCAGGAAGATCGGCCAGTATTCCATGAATACCTGAATAATGCCCTCTCCCATACTATTCTCCTGTTATTCCTCGTCCGTAATTCCGGCTTCCACCTTCGCCTGATTGTACCAGTCGGTATAGAGCTCGTAATCGTTGACGACCGTAATGATTTCATTGACTGCATTGATCAGAGATGTTTCACCCTTCTTGGCAGCGATGACGTTTCCTGCATAGTCTTCATACGGTGTCAGATCGAATTCCACCGAGGACTTGGCAAGCTTCCCATCCGAAGAGGCTGCGTAGCTTTTCGCTGTATTGCAGTCAAGAGCTGCCGCATCCACCTTGCCGGTCGAAAGATCAAGAATCGCCTGATCCAGTGACGTTACCAGCTGCAGATTGGCATCCGGAATCTCGTCTTCGACATACATTTCCTGAAGGCTGGAAGCCTGCGCATCAATCGTCTTGCCCGAAAAATCCGAGAGGCTGCTGTAGGAATCAACCTGATCCGCCGGAACCAGAAGACCATGGCACGCCGCCTCGCTGCTGCCTGTATAGCCAAACGAAAGCTCATAGTTCTCCGCCCGGTCTTTCTTATAGCCAAAGCCCGAGATGCCAAGATCCGCCTTGCCCGTATCAACAGCAGTCAGGACGCCCGAGAAATCCATCGCTTCAATCTGCAGCTCAACGCCCAGGTTGTCCGCGATGTACTTTGCCAGCGTCATTTCCGATCCCTTCACTTCACCGGTGGCTGCGTCGACGAATTCAGCAGGCGGATAATCCGGTGACGTTGCCACAACCAGAACCCCTTTATCCAGAATATCTTTCAAAACGCCATCCGCATTGCTCAGATCAAGACTGGCCATCGGTATAGCCGTCGCATCGGCCGCCGCCGTTGAAGCTGCTGAGGTTGAAGCAGATGTTGAGGAAGCTGCCGATTCAGCAGCCATTGAAGCGGAGGAGCCGCAGCCCGCAAGCGCAAGAGCACAAACCATTCCGAACGTGATTCCATTGAATTTTTTCCCTGTCATTTTCTTTCTCCTTCAGTTTTCTTTGTTCTGTTATCATTTCACTGCCTGTAATGCGTTCCAGAGAAATACGTCGTCGCTCTTCCATCGGGTTCTCCTCCTTTCCTTCTCATCAAAGACCGGACATAAAATAAAGCCGTCTCCATTACAGAGACGGCTGAATCAACCGCGGTACCACTCTTATTGCCAGAACTGTTCCTGACCTCTCAATGCGTTAACGCCGCCTGCGTTTCCTCCTATTCACTTCAGAGGAACATCTCCCGGATGCGCTTCATCGCATTTCCGCCTGCCGGACTTCCACTCTGTTCCGGCTCGCTGTAGGCTTCCCTGTAACTACTCTTCCGTTCCTTGATTTATGCAAGGGATTCTAATTTGGAATGAAAAGCATGTCAACAGGAAAAAGAAATTTTATTTCAATGAAGTTACAGAATATGAAATATATTACATGAAACTATTTTACATTTTTCTTCGTGCTTTCCGGCTTCTCCGGTATCTCAAGATGATCCAGCGAAGGATGGGAAGCTACCGGGTTGAACTTTTGATAGCTGTCCACCAGCTGCTTGTCCGCCACATGCGTATAGATCTCGGTCGTACCGATATCCGCATGACCAAGCAGTTCCTGAATGCTGCGAAGATCCGCCCCTCCCTGCAGAAGATGGGTCGCATAGCTGTGACGAAGCTTATGCGGCGTCAGATGCTTGTCAATGCCGGCCTCTTCGCATTTTTCACGTACCAGCAGTTCCACATACCGCACGGTAACCGGCCGCCCGCAGGAATTTACAAAGAACTGCGCCATCGGCTTCTTAACAAAGAGCGGCCGCACAATCTCCAGGTACCGTTTCAAAACGGGGACAGACCCTTTCGGGACCGGTACCAGACGCTCCTTGTTGCCTTTACCAAGCACCCGTACCATCCCTTCTTCCAGATTCACCCGGTTCAGTGTCAGATTCACCGCCTCCGACACCCGTAATCCGCAGGCATAGATGAACTCCAACAGCGCATGGTCCAGAATCTCCTTCGGATTGGCGTTGGTGAACGACGAAAGAAGACGGTCCATCTCCGCCCTGGTCGCATAGACCGGCAGATCGTCTTCACTGTGGCGGACTTCAATGTTTACCGAAGGATCCTTGGCATCATATACAAAGGCTAGATAGTGATGAAACGAACGGATCGCAGCAGCCTCACGGGCAATGCTGCGAACAGCCTTCACATCCTTCTGCGACTGAAGATACTGCTCAATCAACTGACCGCTGATCGCATCGGTGTCGGTGATCTCTTCCTGCTGCAGCCAGGCCAGATACCCTCGCAGATCACGGCCGTAATTATCGATCGTGTTGGGAGATTTACCCTCGTTGACCGTCAGCCAGCTCATGTATTTTTTATAGGCAAGATCCAGGTTCATGGATTCTTCTTCCCCTACTCACCGTTTTTCAGCAGCGAGCTTGCCCGCACCAGATGTCCCCCAAGCGTCAGCTGATGGTTCAGCTCCTGCAGAATGGAACTGGTTTCTTCATGTGCCTCTTCCACCGGATCAAAGAGATTCATCTGTTGCGCAGCCCAGGAAGCTCCCGCAAAATCCGACACCGAAAGTCCCAGCAGCCGCACCGGCTCCCCTTCCCAGTTCTCTTCAAACAGGCCCATGGCCTGCTCATAGAGATCTTCCGCCTTCCATACCGGAGCAGACAGCTTGCGCGAACGATCCGCATTGGAAAAGTCATAGTACTTGATGCGGATCGAAAGAAGGCTGCCGGCCTTGTGCTCTGCTTCCAGCCGTTTTGCCAGCTTCCGCGAAAGTGTACGAAAAAGACCCCGGATCTCATCCTCATCGGTTACATCTTCCAGCAGCGTCTCGGAAACGCCCATGCTTTTGGCATCGGTTTCCTTCACAATCACCCGGTCATCATAGCCATTGGCCCTGGCGATCATCTTGTCTGTATTTTTTCCAAATACGGCCTCAAGACTCCGCTTATCGGAATAGTTGGCAAGATCCCCGATCGTCTTAATGCCAAGATCCTCCATATACGGAAGCGTACGTTCCCCGATGCCGCGCATATCCCTGATTGGTAAGGGCCACAGTTTCGCCGGCACTTCGCGGATCCGCATCACGGTGATGCCCATCGGCTTCTTCATGTCCGATCCCATCTTTGCCAGAAACATGTTCGGCCCGATACCGATCGAACATGGCAGCTGCAGTTCCCTGAGAATGCGGCGCTGCAGATTCCATGCCAGGTCCAGCGGCTTTGCGTATGCCTGAATCGGAACCGTCATATCCGCATAGCACTCATCAATGCTCGCCTGCTCCACCTCCGGCGTAATCGAGTACACGATGTTCATGAACTCTTCCGAAAGCGACCGGTACCATTGAAAATGCGGCTCCACCATAATCAGATCCGGACACAGATGCCGCGCTTCGGAAACCGGCATCGCACTGTGAACGCCGTATTTGCGCGCCTCATAGCTGGCTGTCGCCACAACACTGCGCCGCGTCTGACCACACACCGCCACCGGCTTTCCTTTCAGGGAAGGATCCAGAATGCACTCCGCACTGACAAAGAACGCATTCAGATCAATATGAAAATAAACATGCGCCATCAGGCCTGACTCCTTTGATACAGTTCCTTCGCTGCGGCACGCGAACTCTTCGTAACTTCACCGGACGCAATCAATGCCAGCTGATCGATCATCGCACTTCCTTTGATCTCTTTTACATGGGTGATCGTACGCCCATCGTCCTCTTCCTTGTACACTAGATAATCCTGCTTCGCACAGGCAGCCACCGGCGCAAGATGGGTCACGGAAAATACCTGGCAGTCCCTGGCAATCGCCTGCATCTTACGCCCGATTGCGGAAGCCACCGGCCCCGATACACCGGTATCGATTTCATCAAAGATGACAGTTTCAATGCCCTGCAGACGTGAAAACTCCGCCTTCAGACCGAGCATGAGCCGGCTCAGTTCACCACCCGATGCAGTCTTGGCCAACGGCGTGAGATCCTCGCCCTTATTCATGGAAATCAGAAATTCCACGGCATCCGAGCCGGCCATGGTGGGTCTGCCCGTGTCTTTTATTTCGGTATGGAAGCATGCATTGGGAAGTATCAGATCCTTGAGATGAGCAGCAATCGCCGCATCCAGCTTCGGAGCGCCATCCCGACGGATCCGGGAAAGTTCCCCGGCGCTTTCATTGTAGGCTTTCAGAGCTTCTGCGATCTTTTCATCCATCTTCTTCAGATAGTGTTCGCGATCGGACATTCGTTCAATCTTTTCTTCAAGATCCTTCTGATGGGCAAGAATATCGGCGACGGAACCGCCGTACTTACGCTTGAGACGCTGAATGGTAAACAGTCTCTCTTCCATCGCATTGATGTCATCTTCGGAAAGATCCATATCATCGAGCGAGCTGCGCAACTGCTCCATCGCATCGTTCAGTGCATAATAGGAGTCATTGACGGTTGACTGAACCGGACGCAATGCATCGCTGTCATCCAGTCCCTGCACCAGTTTGTTCATCTCATAGAGAGGCTCACTGATCTGCTCATCCCAGCTCGAGATGATGCGGTTGAGTTTTTCCAGCGAATTTTTAACGGCCCGGAAGCTGCGCTCCTTTGATTCCAGTTCCTCCTCTTCGCCTTCCTTCAGACCGGCGCTCTGGATTTCCTGAATCTGGTAGCGGAAGTATTCCTCATCCTCTTTGGAATACTGCTGCTTCAGGGCATCCTCCTTCTCATCGACAAGGACTTTCCAGTTCTGATAGGCCTCTGCCGTCTTCTTTAGGATTTTGTCATCCTGAAGATACTTATCCAGAAGATGCACATGAACCGAAGGATTCAGAAGATATTGCGAATCCCGCTGCCCGTGGATGTCCATCTGATTCTTCAGAACATCCTTCACCAATGACAGCGTCACGATGCGATGATCAATGCGCGCCGTACTTTTCCCCGAGGATGCGATTTCTCTTGTAAAGGTTGTTTCTTCACCGACATCAAAACCGGCGTCTGTCAAAGCCTGCACGGCATGTTCATCATTTCCAAGGGCGAAGGTCCCTTCGACAATTGCCTTGGAGGCACCTTTGGAAACAAGAGAGCTGCCCGCCCGGTCCGCACACAGAACCGACAGCGCATCAATGAAGATCGACTTTCCGGCACCGGTCTCACCGATAAAGGCGCTGAACCCGTCACGGAAATCCAGCGTCAGCTCATGAATCAATACAAAATCGCGAATATACAGATGTCTGATCATGCGTCTTCCCCAAGCATCTTCTGAATCCGTTCATAGAGCGAATTCAGATCAATATGCTCCGCAGCCTTGAGCAGCGTCACATCGCCCTGCGAAACGTAATGGTCACCGATTCCCATCCGGACAACATGCATGCAGAGATTGTGATCCATGCAGAATTCCGCAATTGAAGCCCCAAGACCGCCCTCCTTTACATCTGTTTCATAGACAATCACCGGCCGTTTCCGATCCGCAATTTCAAGAAGAAGTTTCTCATCGATCGGTTTGAAGAAGCGGCAGTTAACGACGGTCACTGGCAGATCATTGACCGTCACCTTTTTCGTGATGGCATCCACATCCGGACCGTAGGTCAAAACAAACAGCCTGTTATCCGGCGCATCATGGAACATCGTCCAGGTTCCGGTCTCGATCGCTTCGCAGTTTTCGAGATTTCGCACATCAACGTTTCCGCGCGGGAAGCGGATCGCATACGGATGATTCTGATGGAACGCACTGTAGAGAAGGCAGCGCGCTTCATTAGCATCCTTGGGCTCCGCAAGAATCAGATGCGGAAGAGGCTTTAGAAAACCAATGTCAAACACACCATGGTGCGTCTCCCCATCCGCCCCGACCAGGCCTGCCCGATCAATCCCGAACACAACCGGCAGATCCATCCGGCAAACATCATGATTGATCTGATCATAGGCTCTTTGCATGAAGGAAGAATAGATCGCGACATACGGCCGCATGCCGTTAATCGCAAGGCCCGCCGCAAACGTCACCGTATGTTCCTCGGCAATGCCGCAGTCAAAGCTGCGGTCCGGGTAGCGGGCAAAGAACGACTCCAGACTGCTGCCGTTGATCATCGCCGGCGTCAGGGCCATGATTTTCGTATCAATCGCCGCAAAATCCGCAACCGTATCCGACATCAGCTTTGACCAGGAGGAAAATCCCGGCGGCGTCGAATGTTTCGGTTTTCCCGTCGCAATATCAAACGGGCCGACTCCGTGCCACACACCGCGGCGGTCGTTTTCGCACGGCGCATAGCCATGTCCCTTCTGCGTAATCACATGAACGACCGTCGGCGTCTCATGGGTCTTGGCAACTTCGAGAACCCGGATCAGATCACGGATATTATGACCATCCACCGGGCCCAGATAGCTCAGCCCGAATTCGCCGAAAATACCGCTGTCTACGACCTGATCGCGCACCGAATCCTTGAAGGACTTCAGCCCGTGATACATCGCCTTGCCAAAATCCGTACGATTCAGCGAATCCTTCAGATTCATCTTGAAGTCGTTGTACCCCTTGGCCGCCCGCAGACGCGCAAACGAACGCGTCAGGGCTCCAACGTTGCGCGAAATGGACATGTTATTGTCATTGAAGATGATGACCATCGGACGATTCTCGTAGCCGATCTGGTTCAGCGCCTCCATCGACTCACCGGAAATCAGCGCCGCATCACCGACGACCGGAACCACCTGATAGTTTTCATGATTCAGATCCCGTGCCACCGCAAAGCCAAGGGCCGCACTCAAAGACGTGCTCGAATGTCCCGCTTCCCAGCAGTCATACGGAGACTCTCTGCGCTTTTCAAAGCCGCTCAGGCCGCCATACTGACGCAGGGTCGGAAACTGTGCCGCCCGGCCGGTCAGAATCTTGTGGGTATAGCATTGGTGGCCGACATCAAAGAAGATCTTGTCCTGCGGCGCATTGAAAACATAGTAGAGCGCAATGGTCAGCTCCACTACACCGAGATTGCTTGCCAGATGTCCCCCCGTATTGGCAATGTTCTCAATCAGGAATGTTCGAATTTCCTGCGCAAGCTCATTGAGCTCCGCAACCGACATTTTCTTGAGAAAATCCGGATTCTGAATTTTCGTTAGATCCATAGGGCTCCTACATCTGCCGCGCCGCAATTCTACGAACAAAGCCGCAGATTTCTGTCGCGTCAAAATCCCCCATCTGCTCCATTTCTGTGCAGCAGCCTTCATACAGCTGCTCCATCACCTGTTTCGCACGTTCCATCCCCAGTAACGAAACGCTTGTCACTTTGTGATTGCGCTCATCGGAATTGGATTTACCAAGTTCCGCAGCGCTCTTTGTTTCATCCAGAATGTCATCCTGAATCTGGAATGCAAGCCCAAGCTCAAAGCCGATCTTCTGCCACTTGCTTACCACGGCATCATCCTTCCCCGCAAGGACGGCCGCCATCATCAAGGGCGACGCCAGCAGACAGCCGGTCTTATAACGGTGAACCTTCTTCAGCATATCCCAGTCGTATTGCGGATTTTCCAGCGTATCGAGACACTGGCCATATACCATCCCGGCCGGCCCCGCCATTTCCGAAAGAATGGAAATGCATTTGACAACGCGCTCTGCCGGCTGATCGCTTCTGGCACACTGATAAAACGCCTCCGTCAACAGGCCGTCACCCGCAAGAATCGCGGTCGCTTCATCAAATTTCTTATGACACGTCGGCTGCCCACGGCGAAGATCATCATTATCCATGGCAGGAAGATCATCATGAATCAACGAATACGTCTGAATCATTTCAAGACCCGTCGCAAAGGGAATACCGGCCTTTTCATCCACGCCATAGCCGTTCAGCGCATAGAACAGCAGCAGCGGACGAATCCGTTTTCCTCCACCGAGCAGTGAGTAATGCATCGCATCCCTGACCCGACAGTCCGGTAAAGACTTCAGGCTTTCCTCCAGCAGCTGTTCAATTTCCTTCACCGTCATCCTCAGTCTCCTTCTTACCGGATAGTTCCTCAATCTTCGTTTCAAAGCTGGAAAGGCGGGCATTGCACGTCTTCACAAGATTCAGCCCTTCCTCAAACAGATCAACCGTCTCATCGAGCGGCTTCTCGTTCTTCTCAAGCTCCTGAACAATCACTTCGAGACGGTCCATCGCCTGCTCAAACGTCAGTTCCTTCTTTGCCATGATCCTCACCCTTCCTTATCTACTGCCGATACCTTTGCCTGAAATCCGCCCTCGGCAAGACGAATATGTACATCATCCCCGGGCTGAATCCCTTTACTTGTTTTCATAACGCCGCTTTCGTTCTGAACGATCGCATAGCCACGATCCAGAACCTTGAGTGGCGAATACGCATCCAGCAGCTTTGCCGCACCGGCAAGATTCTTCTGTTCCATCTGATCCCGCAGATTTACCGCACTGTCCATACGCTGGCGGATCTGTTCCACTTCCAGCTTCCGATCAGCGGTGGATGCCTGCACAGCAGTCTCCATACGGGCCGCCAGCACCTGCATCTCTGCCTTCAGGCCGGCGGTCTTTCCATGAAGCTGGCGCATGAACTGTTCACTGACAGCCTGCAGCTGCAGCTCCTGCTGCGCATAGAGACGGGTAGGATCCGTAAATACCGCCGAACTCTTCAGCACACGGAGATGTTCCTCCTCCTTAGCCATGCGTACCTGTACCGCCTGGTTCATCCGCTGTTTTTTGATTTCAAGATCCTGCAGAACATCCGCAAGATTCGGTGCACATACTTCTGCAGCTCCGGTCGGTGTCGGTGCCCGGCGATCGCTGACAAAGTCGACGATCGTAAAGTCCACCTCATGACCAACTCCGGTAACGATCGGCGTTTTCAGGGCATAGATCGTGCGGGCAAGCTGCTCATCGTTGAACGACCAAAGATCCTCGATCGATCCGCCGCCCCGGACAAGAAGAATGACATCATAGCCTCTGGTATCGATCAATTGTAACGCCGCAATGATCTGTCCCGCACTTTCGGTGCCCTGCACAAGGACAGGATATTCATCGATTCTGGCAACCGGCCAGCGGCGGCCGAGCGTATTGAGCACATCGGCACGGGCTGCCGTATTTTTCCCTGTCACCAGCGCAATACGAAACGGATAGCGCACCAGCGGCTTCTTATGGGCCTCATCAAACAGACCTTCCGCAGCCAGCTTCTTCTTCAGCTGCTCAAACTGAAGATAAAGATCACCGATTCCGGCCGGCGTCATCGATACAACCATGACCTGAAGCTCGCCGCGGCCCTCATATACCGTCGCATGGGCACGGACAATTACCTTGTCACCGTCTTTGGGGCGAAAGGCTGTGCGGCGATTATAGGAAGCGAACATGACGCAGCGGATCTGGGCATAGGAATCCTTGAGTGAAAAGTACCAGTGTCCGCTGTTGTAGGGCTTGAAGTTGGATATTTCGCCTTCGATTAAAAGACCCTGAAGACGCGCATCAGAGTCGATTTTCCCTTTCAGATAACGTACAAGAGCTGAAACACTGACAGCCTTCTCACTCATACCCGATCGAGTACGCCGTTGATCAGTTTGTAGGAATCCGGTTCACAGAACCGCTTTGCAAGCTCAATGTATTCATTGATGATGACGGCAGCTTCGATCTGCTTCAGATCGAACTCCGCGCATCCGTTCAAAAGAATCGCCTGCTCCACATAGCCAAGCCGATCAAACGACCAATCGTCGAGAACCTTGTCAATGTATCCGTGATAGCGATCCATGTTGGCGATGGACTGCTTCACGACCTGCATGATATACGGATCACCTTCCTGTTCCTCTGCGGTGAAATTGTCATCCAGGAGTTCCTGCACATCCCGCGGCATGATCAGATTCTGATACACGGCAATCATTGCCTTTTCACGGTCTTTTTTACGGTCGACTTTATGATCCACGGTATCCCTCCTGATGGTTATTTTAGCATCGAATCTTAACAAACGCGTTGTATTGTACCGCACTTGCTTTTCAATTGCATTGCCAATCCAAGTTGTCTAAAATTTTTTGCATGGATAACACAGTTCAGCCATCACTCTGGAAACGTTTCTGGGGACATCTTGCCACAGTCCACCATCATCGTGCCCTGGTACGGAAATACTGTTTCCGCTGCGGCCTCTATTGGCAGGGTCTGGTCCATGACCTTTCCAAATACAGTCCGCAGGAATTCATCCCTTCCGTCCGTTACTTCCAGGGCAACCGTTCCCCCTATGCCTATGAAAAGGAACTGTACGGCATCGCCCCCGGCTGGCTCCATCACAAAGGCCATAACAAGCACCATTGGGAATACTGGACCGACTGCATCAAAGGCAGATGGGTTCCCATGGAAATGCCTGAAAAGTACATCGTCGAATCGTTCTGCGACCGCATCGCCGCCAGTAAGACCTACAAGAAAGAGGCATACACCAACGACGCTCCCCTGGCCTACTTCCAGCGCGTCAGGGAAGGCGGACTGCTGGCAAAGAGAACGGAGCGCGAACTGGAAGGCATGTTAACGATGCTTGCCGAAAAAGGCGAAGACGAAACCTTCCGCATCATACGCGAATGTCTGAAAAAGCATACCGGAATCTATGGAGACTGATTTCTCCGTTCCGGTATGCTTTTTAGTTTGCCTTTCTCAACTCAAGCATCGAGTTTCGGGAACTTTTCTTTTCTGGAATAGGACGTATGAAGCAGCTGTTCAGCCTTCTCACTGCCCGGCTGTCCAAGGTATTTGCTGTAAAGCTCCTGAATCTGCGGATTATCGCTCGATACCCGCAGCGGCATCTCTACATCTTCATCATAAAGAGCCTTCATGCGCAATTCCTTGTAGCCCATACCGAGCTTCCCGTTCTTGATGGAGCTGGGAACGATGCTCTGGCCGCCGCCGTTGATACAGCCGCCCGGGCAGCCCATAACCTCAATGAACGTATACTTCGAGGTGCCGTTCTTCACTTCCTCCAGCAGCGGCTTTGCAGCGGTCATGGATGAAGTGATCGCGATCCACATCTTCTGACCGGCGATCTCAATCTCGGCCTCCTTGACGCCCTGCATGCCACGACACTCCAGGAAGTCTACCTTCTCAAGCTTCTTTCCTTCCAGCTTCTGCTTCACGGTCCGCAAGGCGGCTTCCATTACGCCCCCGGAAGCACCGAAGATGACGCCGGCACCCGTATAGTCGCCAAGCAGATCGGGGTCAAATTCCTCATCCGGCAGGTCGGCAAAGTCGATGCCGAACATACGGATCAGACGCGCACATTCACGGGTCGTCAGCACCGCATCAACATCGGTATAGGCTGCTGTTTTGCACTCGGGACGCTTGATCTCGGATTTCTTGGCAATGCAGGGCATGATACTGACAACGAAGATGTCCTTCGGGTCAATGCCATGCAGCTTCGCCCAGTACGATTTCACGATCGCGCCGAACATCATATGCGGAGACTTTGATGTCGAAAGGTGCGGCAGAAGCTGGGGATACTCGTATTCCATGTAGCGCACCCAGCCTGGCGAACAGGACGTAAACATCGGCAGAACGCCGCCATGATTCAGCCGCTCCAGAAGCTCGTTGCCTTCCTCCATGATCGTCAGATCCGCGCCGAAGTTCGTATCATACACACGGTCGAATCCGCACCGGTGCAGAGCCGCAACCATCTTACCGGTGACGCGCGTACCGATCGGCATGCCGAACTCTTCGCCAAGGGATGCCCGTACCGCCGGCGCCGTCTGCACGACGACGATCTTCTTTGGATCATTGAGGGCCTGGATCACATCACGGATATTTTCCTTTTCCGCTAATGCACCAACCGGACAATTAATGACACACTGACCGCACTGCATGCAGTCGACATCGGCCATCGATGAATTGAAGACCGGGGCAACGATGGTCTTGAAACCGCGGTTCTCCAGGCCCAGGATTCCCAGTCCCTGCACCTTGCGGCACGTCTCGATGCACCGCTGACACAGAACGCACTTGCTTGTGTCACGGACAATGCCATAGCTGAAATCATCGTAGGCAGGCTGCGTATGTTCGCCGGAAAACTTCGTATCACGCACGCCAAGATCCCTGGCCAGCTTCTGCAGCTCACAGTTCTGATCACGAATGCAGTGGAGGCAGTCCATATTATGGTTTGAGATCATCAGTTCCACGGTGTTGCGTCTTCCTTCCAGGACACGCTCACTGTGGGTCAATACCTCCATGCCTTCGCTGACAGGTGTCGTGCAGGCACTTAACAGTGTCCGTGCCTTCTTGACTTCCACCAGGCAGACGCGGCAGTTGCCGCTCTCATTGATTCCCTTGAGATAGCACAGGGTAGGAATATGAATACCGGCATTGCGGGCGGCGGTCAGAACCGTGTCACCCTTCTGCGCCGTTACGACACGGCCGTCAATTTTCAGATGTACCTCTGTCATGGTCTTCCCTCCTTAGCTGCGGCTGACTGCGCCGAAGCGGCACGATGTCATGCACGAACCGCATTTGATGCACTTGGTGGTATCGATATGATATGCCGTCCTGCCGGGCTCTCCGCTGATGGCGCCGACCGGGCAGCTGCGCGAACACAGCGAGCACTTGCGGCAGAGATCCGGATTGATCTGATAGGTCAGCAGCGCCTTGCATACGCCTGCCGGGCAGTGCTTGTCAACAATATGAGCTACGTATTCATCCCGGAAATGATGAAGGGTCGAGAGAATCGGGTTCGGTGCCGTCTGACCAAGTCCGCACAGAGCCGTATCCTTGATCTCGTAGCACAGCTTCTCCATCTCATCGAGCATTTCCATGGTGCCTTTGCCTTCGGTAATCGCCGTCAGCATCTCCAGCAGACGCTTGGTACCGACGCGGCACGGCGTACATTTTCCGCATGACTCGTCAACGATGAATTCCATATAGAACTTGGCAACATCGACCATGCAGCTGTCCTCATCGAGGACAATCATGCCGCCCGATCCCATCATGGAGCCCGCCGCGATCAGGTTGTCATAGTCGATCGGCGTATCCAGTTCCTTCTCGGTCAGACAGCCGCCCGAAGGACCGCCAGTCTGTACTGCCTTGAATTCCTTTCCGTTAGGGCATCCGCCGCCGATCTCGTAAATGATCTCGCGCAGCGTCGTGCCCATCGGAACCTCGACAAGACCCGTGTTCTTGATCTTGCCGCCGAGGGCGAAGACCTTGGTTCCCTTGGACTTTTCGGTACCGATGGAAGCGAACCAGTTGGCACCATGCAGAAGGATCTGGGCAATATTGCCGAGTGTTTCGACGTTGTTGATGCTCGTCGGCTTGCCCCAGACGCCGCACACCGCAGGGAACGGAGGCTTGGGACGGGGCATGCCGCGCTGACCTTCAATGGAGGCGATCAGAGCCGTTTCTTCGCCGCAGACAAAGGCGCCTGCACCAAGGCGGATCTCGATATCAAAGTCAAAGCCTGAACCAAGAATGTTCCTGCCAAGCAGTCCGTAATCCTCCGCCTGCTTGATCGCGATCTTCAGACGCTGAACCGCAATCGGATATTCGGCACGGATATAGATGTAACCCTTATGGGCGCCGACCGCATATCCCATGATCGCCATGCCTTCCAGCACCGCATGCGGATCCCCTTCCAGAAGGGAGCGGTCCATGAATGCGCCCGGATCGCCCTCATCCGCGTTGCAGATGACATACTTCTCATCGCCGGGCTGATCTTTTTCAAACTGCCACTTGACGCCGGTCGGGAAGCCGGCACCGCCGCGGCCGCGCAGTCCCGATGCTTTGATTTCATCGATGACCTGCTGCGGCGTCATTTCCGTCAGTGCCTTGCCAAGGGCCTGATAGCCATCGACGGCAATGTATTCCGTGATGTCTTCCGGGTTGATCTTGCCGCAATTGCGCAGAACGATGCGCTGCTGCTTTTCGTAGAACTTGATCTTGTCAATGTCGAGGATCTTTTCATGGGTATGGAGGTCTTCATCCGACAGCTGCAGATCCGTGACGACACGGCCCTTGTAGATGTGCTCCGAAACAATGCGTTCCACGTCTTCCGGCTTCACATGGCAATAGTAGATTTTGTCCGGGTAGATGGCGACGATCGGTCCCTTCTGGCACAGGCCGAAGCATCCGGTCTTAACGACCTTGACTTCATCTTCCAGGCCATAGCGCTTCAGCGTTTCAATAAAGTTGTCGTAGATCTGTCCTGACTTTGAGGCTGTGCATCCGGTGCCGGCACAGCACATGACATTCATCCGGTACATGCGTCAGTTCCCCTCTTTCCTGCGGGCCGCATCGACGGTATATTCTTCGACGACTGTGCCATGGCCGACATGTTCTTCCAGAACTCTGGCGGCCTTGTCGGGCGTCATGTGGACATAGGTCGTATGGCTGCCATCCTTGCCGTATACTTCGACGATCGGCTCGTAGCTGCACATGCCGATACAGCCGGTCTGCGTCACGATGCAGTTGTAATCGTGCGCCGCCGTTTCTTCGACGAGCCGGTTGAGTACCGGCCTTGCGCCGGCTGCGATTCCGCAGGTCGCCATGCCGACGACGACGCGGTAGTCCTTGTCTCCTTCACGCAGGTCCACCTTCTTTCTGGCTTCGTCCCGCATCCGGATCAGATCTGCAACACTTTTCATAACCCATCCTCCTTGATGTTCTGAACTTCCTGATTGATATAATCCCGTATCCATAAAAGTACGGCCGGATCATCGAGCGGCACGCCGCCAAGCTGATCCGCAATTTCCTTTGAATCAAACACAAACTGCTTCCCGTCACGCCCAACACGCAGCAGGTAACGGATCTGCCGGTTTGCCTGAACGGCAGCCATCATCACTTCGCCAATGTTTCCTAACGGTGGAAGATCAATGCTGCTGGCACAAAAGGTACAGACAATCAATGTTCCTTTGCCGGGGGCGCTGTCTACGCTCATTTCTCCGCCGCATTGCGTGCATGTTTCCTCGAGAAGCGACGTACCCATGCCGACGCGCCGCGTGCGGCGGGTTGTCGTAAAGGGATCGAGCACCTTCTTTGCCAGCTGGGGACTCATGCCGCAGCCATCATCTTTGACCGTTAGCGCCAGCCGGTCACGGTCCCTGTCGGCAAGCAGCGAAATGTCAATGTTCCTGGCGCCGGCGGCGATGCTGTTATTGACCAGCTCCCAGATTCCCATCGAAAGATCTTCAAGCATTCTGAACTCCCAGCCTTTCTGCAGCAGATCCGGAAAGAGAATACTGTGCCTCACTGATATCGATCAGCTGATGGGCATCCGAGTTGATAAGCCACAGGCAGTCACGATCCTTCAGCCATGGATGAAGCCGTATCATTTCCGTTCTCTCCTCTTCATTCCTGGTTTCAAGACCATCAAACGCAAGATTCTGCGGCAGGAAGCCAAGCTGCGTCATTACGGAGTTTTCTCTGCCCATGACATGGGCAGCTACCGCAACTCCGCCCAGCCGGTGCACGGCACTGACACAGGCCGACAGGTCGCAATCCAGCGACACCAGCAACAGGCGCTGCTCGTACGCTTCCGGTTCATCATCTTCATCGCAGATGATCTGATGACCGAACCAGTTGGGATCATTGGCAACCGCAGGCAGATGTTTATCGATCCACTTCTGGAAGGCATCCACCTGCTTAAGACTGTTGAAATAAGCCAGGCAGTGTACTTCTTCAAGGCTCTGCATCTCGACGCCATACAGGATGCGGATGCCGCACTGTTTCGCAGCTTCCAAGACCATCTTCTGCTGGCGCATGCTGTTATGATCCGTCACGGCGATCAGATCGAGACCTTTGATCTTTGCCATGTTGCAGATATTGTGCGGCGTCATCGAATCATCGGCACATGGAGACAGGCAGCTGTGAATGTGGAGATCGTAATGCATCAGATCCCGAGAGCGGCCATGGCTTTCGCCGTCTCATAGATGGACAGCGGACTGACGATCAGCGTCACATGTTCCTGTTTGGCCAGATTGACCAGAGCCTCATCAGGCTTTACTCCCTCCGCAAAGATGACGCAGGCAAATTCACGCAGCGATGCGACCGCAATGACGTTGCGGTGTGCCTGCACCGTGATCCAGGCACTTCCGAGGGGTCCGCTACCCATCACGCGGCTCAGCAGGTCTCCACACCAGCCGCCGCGGATTTCTTTGTCCACGTCGCCGCAAACCAATGTCCACCCCGTTTTTTCAATCAGCTGTCCAACGTTCATGCGGAATCCTCCTTTGGATTGTTCTCTGCCGCAAGAACACGGCAGTCATTCAGCGTACGTTTGCCTTCAACGATCATTTCCGCCATCTTGCGGCAGGTCTGAAAACCGCAGGCGCTGCAGTCAAAGCCGGGCAGCTGTTCCAGGATCTGCTGGATCTTCTGAAAGGCGGCAAGCTTCTCTTGAAAGGTGCGCGTATCGGAAGTGAAAAACGCCTTCTCTGACACATGCAGAGCAGAGGAAGAAAGAACTGCGGTTTCCTTATGCCTCAGATCATTGATCAAAACGGACGTATTCTTCCTCGCCGCATAGCTGTTGCCCCAGAGTAGATGGCCGCCGATACAGCCATTGGCACAGGCATACAGTTCCATGCCCCGGTACATGGGAAGCTGATTGAATTCCAGCATGGACAGCACGCTGCCGCAGCGCTCAAGCCCGTCCACGACCAGAAAGTCCGTATCATCTTCCAACTGGGAAGGATTTGCCGTCAGCAGCCCTTGGGGGCAGAGGGTCAGTTCATCGACACCTTCACTCAGATGTTTCCGCAGCACCGGCATCAGATCGACGGAGGACATGGCGTGGTCCACTTCGTATTCACTGTTTCCGTAGGGATATTTTGCCAGGGCAAGCTTTGCTTCACATTCACAGAGCAGGAAGATTCCAACGGTTCCCTGCCCTTTCATGCGCTGACGAAGGTCACGGGCAGCGGCTTCCGAAGGATAGCGTAGCGCCGCCTGTGCTTCTGCAAGTATGGGATACTGCAGCTGGATCAGCCGGTTGATCACGGGGCAGAAGGATGTAATCGATGTCCCGAGTTCCGTGGATGCTGCCGTAACAAATTCGTCATGGATTCTTCCCTCATAGGGCGATAAATCAACGACTTCATCAAACCCGATCTTTTTGAGAGCATAGAACATCTGCCGCGCCTCAAAGCCAGAGGAGCACCGGGTCGTAAATGCGGATGGAACAAGACAGACAGTCAGATCATAATTCGTGATATCGGCAAGCGTACTGCCCTGGGCGCTGAGGCCCTTGGACTGGCAGGTACGGATGCACTGGCCGCAGTTGAGACACAGATTCTGATCGATCCGGATCCGGTTGTTCTGCATGCTCAAAGCAGACGTTGGACAGCTTTGTATACAACGCAGGCACTTGACACATCGCGATAATGTATAGGTAACTGTTGTTTTCAATGTCATCCATTCACCTGAAAACCAATAGTAAGAATCGTCCCTGCAGGTGAAGACTGCAGGTCGAAGGTATCTGCCTGATCTTTAATGTTGACCAGGCCCATGCCGGCGCCGAAGCCCATTTCTCTTGCTTTTTCAGAGGCAGTCGACCAGCCGGGCGTCATGGCCAGGGAAATGTCGGCAATGCCCGGGCCCGGATCACGGAACACCAGCTGCAGATGACCCTGATCATCCACATCAAGAGTGATGACGCCGCCATAGGCATGGATGATCATATTGATCTCGGCTTCGTAGCAGCAGATTCCGATCCTTCGCAATAGCGGAGCAGGAATTCCAACCTGGCTCAGAACACTCTTGATTGCCATGCTTGCATCACCGGCATGCGCGTAGTCGTCGCGCTCCACACTCCATGTCTGATGCAGAACAATCATTGCAATCCCTTCAATCCGCCTTCATACAGCCGTCCGCAGGCTTCATACATCGTAAGATCCGTTCCAAGTACAGCAATATCCGTCGTCTTCAGAAGAGCTTCAAGATCTGCCTGCGGCTGCTTGCCACGCACCAGGAGAATGACGTGCACATCAAGCATTTCAGCGGTCTTGAGTATCTGCGGATTGCATAGACCCGTGACCAGCATTGTCTCTTCCGACTGGTCGCCGATCATCCGCAGCGCATCGCTCATCAGATCCGAAGCAAATGCCGAGTGAACTTCACAGTTGTCATCATTGGCAGGCGGTGAAAGCGGTGAAGCCCCCGTCAGTTTCCTGACCTCGGCGAGCTTCATGCCAGCATACCCTCCTGGGCACGGATACGGTTGATTTCATTATCAAGAACAGCAATGGTGCAGTTGCCGTGAACGGCACCGTCAATAACACACACCGGCGCAAGTCCGCAGGCTCCAAGGCAGCGCGTCGCATCCAGTGAGAACATGCCGTCTTCGCTTGTCCCGTTGATCGTGGCACCGGTCATTTTGATGGCTTCATCGATCAAAGCCTGTGATCCTTTTACATAGCAGGCAGTTCCGAGGCACACATTGATGACGTGACGGCCTTTCGGCTGCGTCGTAAACTGGGCATAGAAGCAGACAACGCCATAGACTTCAGCTACACTTGTTCCCGTAGCTTCGGCGATCTCCTTCATCGCTTCAAAGGGAATGTACCCGAAGGTATCCTGCACCTCGTGCAGCATGACGATGACAGGGCCCGGCTCATCCTTGTGCGCCGCAACAATTGTCTGAATCTTCGCCAATGATGCCTGATTCAATTTCTCCATAACTGTTCTCCAATGATCTCCTTCAATGGTTGTGAAATGAATATCTATCTGATTGATAATTATACCGGAAGTGAACACAGTTTCATATGCTGCTCAAACAATTACCGGTATCGAATAAAATGGAAGCGCTTACTTTTGTGACTTCAGTTATTATATTTCACAAGAAGCCGGTTTGCCTACACAATTTAGTAAATTCGCGGATAATTAAGCCAATTGAGTAAACATACAGGAATATAGCCATCAACGCAGAGGACGAGGACATGGATCATGCAGGAAATCATACATGCAGACGCAGTTACACAAAAAAACATTCTTCACACCGCTTTTTTTGCGGATGTGCAGAATGTTTTGTTCTTTGCTATCTTTCTTTCCCTGTCAGGAAGAATCAGGCTGCCTTCGTGATGTTCTGGAATTCAGCACCGTTGGTCAGCGCAACGATGACCGTATCCGGATGGCCTGCCTCTTTGATCTTCTTGCGATCGAAGGTCAGAAGCTTCTGTCCCTTCTTGACGGCATCGTCCTGCTTTACGAAGCTTTCAAAGCCGTCACCGTTCATGTTTACAGTATCAACACCGACATGGATCAGAACTTCCATACCACTGTCAGAGCGTAAGCCAACCGCGTGATTCGTCGGGAACACCATCAGTACCGTGCCGTCAAACGGCGCATAGACAACACCGTCCGTCGGTTCAATGCCGATGCTTGGTCCCATGGTTTCCTGTGCAAACATCGGATCCGGGATCTTGGAAGCTGCAACGACTGTACCTGCAACCGGAGCCGTAACCGTTCCCTTTTCCGTCGTGATCACGGTCGCATCCGGAATCGAAGAAGCTGCCGCTGACTGTTCATCCAGCGAATCGAGTTCCTTGCCTTCCGGATCTTCCTTTTCCGGATCCTCCTTGTAGAGAATGTTGGTCAGAACAAATCCGACACCGCCGGAGATGGCAAGCAGAATCGTGTAAACCAGCGGCCGATTGATGGTGAGATAGCCCGGAATGCCGGTGACACCGTAGGCCGTTGCTCCGATGCCGGAGAAGGCCGCAAACAGCGAACCGACCGCGCCGCCGATCATGCCGGCAATAAACGGCTTGAACAGACGCAGGTTGACACCGAAGATCGCCGGCTCCGTAATACCAAGCGAAGCAGACAGCGAAGAAGGAATGGCAACCTGCTTCAGCTTATTGTCATGCGTACGCAGACCGACCGCAAGGCACGCACCGAACTGCGCAAAGTTCGCCGCCGAAGCAATCGGCATCCATGTATTCAGACCCGCACTCGTCAACATGCCAGCTTCGATGATGTTGTACATATGGTGCAGACCCATGACAACCGTCCATGGATACAGAGCACCCATCGCCGCCGCGCCGAACGGATTCTTGACCAGGATCTGCGCACCGGCAAGAACCCAGTTTTCAAGCGTCGAGAAGATCGGACCAATAATGCAGAAGGTTAACAGAGCCGTAACCAGAACCGTTACCAGCGGCACCACGAAGAGATCGATCATCTCCGGAATGTGCTTGTGCAGCCAGTTTTCGATCCTGCACATGAGCCATACCGCTATGATGACCGGTATGACGTGTCCCTGATAGCCGACCTGACGTACGCTGAAGCCCAATAGATGCCAGACCGGAATCGTACCCTCATAGCTGGCGACAGCCCATGCATTGATCAGATTCGAGTGAATCATCAACAGGCCGATGACTGCACCCAGATAGACGTTGCCCCCGAAGACCTTGGCAGCCGAAATCGCAACCAGCACCGGAAGATACGCAAATGCCGTATTGGCGACCATATCGAGGAAGCTGTACCAGTCTGTAGCCGAGAAGCCCGGAATCGCCTTACCGAGAGCCTCCACAAGGCCCATCATCAGACCTGAAGCAACGATCGCCGGCAGAATCGGAACAAATACATCGCCAAGTGCTTTGAGCACCTGTTTCCAGACCGGCATCTGCTTGGCAGCCGCCGCCTTCGCCTCTTCCTTTGTAGCCGCACTCAGACCGGTAATGGCAAGGAACTCATCGTAAACCTTGTTTACGGTGCCGGTGCCGATGATGATCTGCAGCTGACCGTTTGATTCGAATACGCCCTTGACACCGTCAACATTCTCGATCGCGTTTTCATCGACCTTGGAATTGTCAACGATGACCAGCCGCAGGCGCGTTGCACAATGAGCGGCGGACGCAATGTTGTCTTTGCCCCCGAGATGTGAAAAGATCTCTTCAGCACACTTGCGATAATCCAATGCCATACAAAATCCCCTTCTCCTTAAATTATTTCAACAGCCCAAGCTGTTTGAAGCCAAACGCAAGTCCATCTTCATCAACAGATGGAACCGTCAGTGTGCATTGCTTCATAAGCGTCTTTGCACCGTTTGCCATGCAGACCGAAGTGCCGACGGCTTTCACCATCGCCAGATCATTCATTGAATCGCCAAAGCCGTAGGTATCTTCCTTCGTAACGTGGAAATGCTCCATCATCCGTTGTACGCCACGCCCCTTGTCAAACGCCCGGCTGATCAGCTCACCATTGATGCAGCCGCCATGGGCAGCAACTTCCTGAACCACAAATTCATAGCGGTCCGAAAGCTTCGCCATCGGCTCCTTCAGCTGTTCCATGTTCTGACACATGATCACAACCTTGTAAACCGGCTCCTGCTGATATTGCGACAGCGGACGGATATCAAGCTGATCCTTCAAGGCACGCCGCCACCGCTCAATTTCAGAGTTATCCCCTTTTGCCGTACTCAGAAAATCCGAAAGATTCTCATCGCCATAGGTCGTATTCTTCGTCTCAACCGTGCAGAAGACTCCGTTTTTGTGTAATAACGAAACTGTTTCCTGATAGTCTTCAGCAGGCATCGGTTGATCATAAAGAACCTCATCCCCCGCCATCACATACCCGCCGGCCGAAGCCACCATCCCGTCAAAGCCATACACCAGCAACGGCTTCAGCATCGCATAGTTGCGCCCCGTACATAGAAACACCCGATTGCCGGCCGCCTGCGCACCGCGAATCGCAGCCAGCGCAGAATCCGGAGGAACATTGGTACCGGCGGGAACCAGTGTCCCGTCAATATCGAGGAAGATCAGTTTCATGCCTCCTCCTTCTCCCCGGAAAACTTCGGATCATTGTAGTTCAGATACAGCCAGCGGAAGGAATGCGGACCAAGGGCAACCGCCTTTGCATCCATCGTTTCACCACTGATCAGATCCGTATAGGTCTCACCTTCATTGATCCATGCCGTCTGATCATTCTCCGAGAAGTTGAACAGCGCCAGCAGCTTTTCACCCTCGTAATAACGGCCCAATCCAAGCACGCAGTCATTGTTCGTCTGCAGCACCCAGGTATCAGCCGACGCATCAAACAGCGGATGTTCCTTGCGGATCGCAATCAGCTTCATGAGACGCTCAAACAGCATCCCCTGCCGCGTCGAAGGATCCTTGCGCATCTCCGCCAGATTCCAGTCGAATTTTCCGCGGTGCAGATAGCGCGAATCGTCCTTTTTCAACGGATCCTGATGATAGGAATAGTCATTGAGCTTACCGACTTCATCACCGGAATACAGCACCGGAATGCCGCTCTGCGTCAGAAGGAACGCATGCAGCATCACATCAAGATCAATCGAAGCCTTCAGCTTGAAATCATTCTTCTCATAGACAGCGGCTTCCGTTCCGCAAAGCGAAGCCGTCGTCCCGCAAAGACGCGCATCGCCCAGACGCGGATCATCGTTGTACAGCTCACCTCTCGAATCGCTTCCCCAGTAATTCCCCGTCAGGAAGGAGTTGAGATACTTCTTATGGGCAACCTGCTCAATGCCGAAGCGGGCCAGGTAGTCATAATCCAGCCCCCAGCCGATATCATCGTGACAGCGCAGATAGTTCAGAAACATATACTGCTTCGGAAGTCCGCACACCACGTTCATCTGCCGCTGCAGAAGCCGTACATCACGCGTCGCTACCGTGTTCCAAGTACTTGCCATTGTTGTCACGTTATAGAGCATGTGACACTCCGGCTTTTCAATCGTGCCGAAGTAGGGAACAACCTTATCCGGCTCCATGACGACTTCGCCCAGCAGCAGCGTCCCCGGCGCAGCGATCTGGGAAGCGATATGCATGATCCTGACCAGCGTATGCACCTGCGGAAGATTGCGGCAGTTTGTGCCGAGCGTCTTCCAGATATAAGGCACCGCATCAAGGCGGATGATATCCACGCCCTGATTGCAGAGATAAAGCATGTTTTCGCACATGTCATTGAACACGGTCGGATTGCGGTAGTTCAGATCCCACTGATACGGATAGAACGTCGTCATCACGACCTTGTTGGCTTCCGGACACCAGGTGAAGTTGCCCGGGGCCGTTGTAGGAAACACCTGGGGAACCGTTTCTTCAAAGGCACGGGGAATGGTCCAGTCATCAAAGAAGAAATAACGGTCCTGGTATTCCTTTTCCCCCGCCTTTGCACGCTTCGCCCAGATATGGTCCTCACTGGTATGGTTCATGACAAAGTCGAGACATACCGAAATTCCACGTTTATGGCAGGCACGGTTCAGCTTCGCAAGATCTTCCATCGTGCCAAGCTCCGGCTCTACTTTACGGAAGTCCGATACCGCATAGCCCCCGTCGCTTCTTCCCTTCGGCGATTCAAGCAGCGGCATCAGATGAAGATAGTTGAAGCCGCATTCCTGAATGTAGTCCAGATGTTTTTGAACACCCTTGATCGTCCCTGCAAAGCAATCAGTATACAGGCACATGCCGAGCATCTTCGAAGACTTGTACCAGTCCCCCGCTTTGATGCGCTTACGGTCCCATGCCCTCAGATCTTTCGAGCGCGCCTGATAACTGTTCCACAGCATCGTCAAAAAGTAATCGTAGGCATGATCATCGTTATAGAGCTCGTTGTAGAGCCAGTGCATCTCATCTTCGACAGGACGCAGGCGGTCGGTAAACTCCTTATCCCATTCCGGTTTCATCTTCATGGCTTCTCACCTTCTTTCGCCAATCAGTTCGTTCACTTCTTCCTCTGTCGGCATCACGGCAAGAGCACCCTTGCGGGTTGTAACAATGGAAGCCGCGGCATTGGCAAAGGTCAGAATCGAAATCAGCTTCGCCTCATCAAGATTGTTCAGACCATAGGTCAAAACACCATGCAGAACACAGGCACCAAACGTATCACCGGCGCCCGTTGTCTCGATCGTTTTCTTCTGCAGAAAGGCTGGAACTTCCACCTTTACGCTGCCGTAATAGGCACGGCTGCCGACGGCCCCCATGGAAAGCGTAATCAGCGGAATGGAATAGGTATTCTGCAGAATCGAAATGCCTTCTTCGTAGTCCTGTTTGCCGGTAAACCACTGGATTTCGTTATCCGAAATCTTGAGAACATCGCAATGATGCAGGCCAAAGTCAACCGCCTCATGTGCCGCATCCAACGAAGGCCACAGCGGCGGACGAAGATTGGGGTCAAAGGAACGCACGCAGCCGGAAGCTTCCGCAGCCTCAATTGCCCTGCGCGTCGCGTCATAGACACCCGGATGTGTCATCGATAAGGTTCCGAAGTGGAAGATGCGCGCATTCTCAATCAGATCCAGCCGTACCTCATCCGCCCTCAGATTCATATCCGCGCCCGGGTTGCGATAGAAGGAAAAATCACGATCCCCGTTTGGCAGCTTATGGACCAGCGAAAGCGTCGTCGGTACCGCTTCATCCATCACCAGTCCCGCCGTGGAAATGCCTTCTTTTGCGATCGCATCCTTCAATTGTCTGCCGAAGGCATCATCGCCCACCTTGCCGATGAACGCCGTCGAATGGCCCAGCTTCGCCAGCATCGCCAGCACATTGCACGGTGCTCCGCCCGGGTTGGCTTCAAACAGCGGATTGCCCTGCGGTGAAGTACCGCTTTGTATGAAATCAATCAGAAGCTCGCCGAGAGCAGTGACATCGATTGTTTTTGGCATTTGTTATATCCCCTTTTAAGCGCTTTCATTATACCGCGCTCAGTCCTCTAGTTCAGAAAAATCCCCGGCACTTCACCGGGGATTGAAATTCATGATTCTTTCTTACTTTTCTTCCATGCCGCGGTTAATGGTCTTGGCATTGATCTCCTGCATCATCGAGTTCAGGAACTCATCCAGCCCCATCTTCACCGCATCCTTGGAACCGTAGCGGCGAACCGTGACGGAATTGTCAGCGGCTTCACCGTCGCCTACAACAAGCTCAACCGGAGTCTTGGACATCTGTGCCTCACGGACACGGTAACCGAGCTTCTCGTTGCGGCTGTCAACCTTTGCACGGATATGGTGCTGATGGAGAAGGTCCGCAACCTTCTTTGCATAGGCAAGATGGGCATCATTATCCGGTCCAACCGGAATGATGACAGCCTGCGTCGGCGCAAGCCACAGCGGCAGATTGCCCTTCGTCTCTTCCAGCAGGAAGGCAATGAAGCGGTCCAGGGAACCGAGAATCGCACGGTGAATGACGACCGGACGCTTCTTCTGACCATCCTTGTCTACATATTCCAGCTCAAAGCGTTCCGGAAGCTGATAGTCCAGCTGAATCGTGGACAGCGTAACATCGTGGCCAAGTACCGAGCGGACCTGAACATCGATCTTCGGACCGTAGAAGGCAGCTTCGCCTTCGGCTTCATAGTACGGTACACCCATTTCCTTGAGCACTTCACGAAGCTCTGCTTCACTCTTCTCCCACAGTTCATCGTTGCCGAAGTACTTGTCCGTATTGTTCTTGTCGCGCAGGGACAGACGGAAGGAATAATCCTTGAAGTCAAAATCCTTATACACATCAAGAATCAGCTTCGTAACGTCCTTGATTTCAGATGCGATCTGGTCCGGACGGCAGAAGATATGGGAATCGTTCTGCGTAAAGGCACGGGCACGCTCAACACCCGTCAGGGCACCGGATGCCTCAAAGCGGAAATCATCGGCAACCTCAGCAATGCGTACCGGCAGATCACGATAGGAATGCAGCGTCGACTTGTAGATGATCATATGTTCCGGGCAGTTCATCGGGCGCAGGACGAAATCTTCTCCATCCCGCTCCATAACCGGGAACATATCGTTCTTGTAATGTGCCAGATGTCCGGAAATCTTATACAGCTTCGTCGAAGCGACGGACGGGGTCTTGACATGGATGTAGCCCTGCTCCAGTTCCTTGTCCATGATGTAGTCCGACAACAGGCGGCGGACCGTGAAGCCGTTCGGCAGCCACATCGGAAGACCGGCACCGACCGTATCCGAGAACATGAACATCTGCATGTCCTTGCCCAGTTTCCGGTGGTCACGCTCCTTCATCTCTTCCAGCTGCTTCAGATAGTCATCCAGCTCCTCTTCACTCGGGAAGCAGACGCCGTAGACACGCTGCAGAACCTTGTTGTTCTTGTCACCCTTCCAATAGGCTCCGGAATGCTTGAGAAGCTTGAAGTAGCGGCACTGTTTCGTGCTCTTCACGTGCGGACCGCGGCAGAGATCCGTATAGTCGCCCTGCGTATAGGTCGTGATCGTCTGACCCGGTTCCATGCGGCTGATCAGATCCTCCTTGTAAGGATCGTCCTTGAACATCTCCTGGGCTTCTTCCTTTGTCACCTCATGACGGACAATGAGCTTGTCCGCCTTGGCGCACTTCTTCATTTCCTTTTCGATCTTCGGCAGATCCTCATCCGTCAGCGTCACATCGCCAAGATCCATATCGTAGTAGAATCCCTCTTCCACGACCGGACCGACCCAGAACTTTGCCTGCGGGTACAGATGCTTGACAGCCTGTGCCATCAGATGGGCACAGCTGTGGTTGAGAACGCTCAGATTCTCGTCTTCCTTGAAATTAATCATCCTGTTTCATTCTCCTTCAGGGACATAAAAGGCGTCCCCCGACCTCTCGAAGGACGCCTCATCAGCGCGGTACCACCTTGTTTCCTGTGCAGAGAAAAAGCACAGACTCTCAATGACTGTAACGCGGTCCAGCGGTATTCCTTTCGGAAACAGCTCCCGGGTAGTAGCATTCCATCTTCCCCGAATCCTTGCACCGGCCGGATTCTCTCTTAAGAGGAAACAACGGATACCTTGTCCCGTTCATTGCCTTTGACGCCGTTATTATAACGCTGTGATGGAATAATTCAAATGCCGAAGACCATCGTCACTCTTTTTCCGCCGGGAACATGCGTACGGCCGCCACAGCCTTCTGCCATCGCCCGTAGAAATGATCCGCCGTTTCTTGATCCATCTTCGGATTCCAGATACAGCCGGTCGAGGAACTGAACTCATCCAGGCCTTTCCAGAATCCGACCCCAAGGCCGGCCAGATGCGCCGCGCCAAGTGCCGTCGTTTCCAGAACCTTCGGCCGCTCAACCTGTGTCTGCAGCAGATCACTTTGAAACTGCATCAGATAATCATTGGCGCTCGCCCCGCCATCCACCTTGAGATGAGCGATCCGGCGATGGGAGTCATCTTCCATCGCCTGCAGAACATCACGCGTCTGATAGGCAAGCGAATTCAAGGTGGCCCGTGTTATATCGGCCTTTGTGGTGCCACGGGTAATGCCGAGAATCGCTCCGCGGCAGGCATCATCCCAATATGGCGCACCAAGACCGACAAATGCCGGAACCATCATGACGCCGCTGTCCGGCGATGCACTTTCGGCAAGCGCCTCAGAATCGGAAGACTTCGGGAAGAAGGACATCTGATCCCGCAGCCACTGAATCGCGGAACCGGCAACGAACACCGATCCTTCCAGGGCATAGGAAACCTTACCCTGATAGCCCCAGGCAATTGTCGTCAAGAGACCATGTTCCGAAACATGGGGTTTCTCACCTGTGTTCATGACCAGGAAGCACCCAGTGCCATACGTATTCTTGACATCCCCTTCCTGGAAGCAGTTCTGCCCGAAGAGAGCTGCCTGTTGATCGCCGGCAACACCGGAAATCGGAACCTGCTGTCCGAAGAAATGATAGGGCGCCGTATAGGCAAAGATCCCAGAGCTGTCCTTCACTTCCGGCAGCATCTTCATGGGAATATTGAGCATTGCACAAAGATCGGGATCCCATTTCTTTTCATAGATGTTGTAAAGCATGGTACGGCTGGCGTTGGAGTAATCCGTCGCATGAACCTGATTGCCGCTCAGACACCAGATGAGCCAGCTATCGATCGTGCCGGCCAGCAGTTCCCCGTCTTCAGCCATCTTCTGCCCGTTGGGCGTATGATCCAGAATCCAGCGCACCTTTGTCGCCGAGAAATACGGATCAATGCGCAGACCCGTCCGCGAACGAACCAGATCATCATAGCCCTCACGGATCAGCTGATCACAGATCTCGGCCGTCTGTCTGGACTGCCAGACGATGGCATTGGCAATCGGAAGACCGGTCGTTCTGTTCCAGACGACGGTCGTCTCACGCTGATTGGTGATGCCGATGCCTGCTACCTGCTGGGGCTGAATGCCTGCCTGCTGCAGACAGGACGCCATGACGGAGAGAACAGACATCCAGATTTCATTGGCATCGTGTTCCACCCATCCGGGCTGCGGAAAGTGCTGCGTGAACTCGCGCTGGGCCATAGCGATCGGTTCACTGTCATGATTAAACAGAATCGCCCGGGAACTGGTCGTCCCCTGGTCGATGGCCATGATGTATTTTTCCATGGATCAACCTCTTTTCAAACATTTTAGAATCGATTGGCAGCGCTTTCAATCCTGATATTCATTCTTGTATGACGGCGTCAAAACAGAGCTTACGCCCAAGGAATTCGCTCTTCCTGCATACCCTGCCCGGAAAAAAGGCATCGGTCTTTCAAGAGAAACCATACTGGATGTCATATGGGGATATAACTTCTTTGAAGCAGACCGTACCGTCGACTGGCAGATCAAGCTTCTTCGCAGCAAGCTTGGCCCCTACCGCAGTCTGATTCATACCATCCGCGGCACCGGTAATCAATTCAATGAATAGGACGCCATCGTTAAGCACAAAGCTCTGGAGATGCTTTGTGGCGTTTGCTGCGGGATATTTCTTGTTTTCTGGCCTCTTGAAACGGTGTTTCTGTAGCAGTTCTACAACCGGATGGTTGCCGGAAACACCAGGAACGCAGCCGAAACAATCGCCGCCTGCCGCCAGGATGGAACTGATCATTACTTTTTTTTCATTCTCGTTACTACTTCCTTTCTGCTTCTTTCAAAACAGTTTCAGAATAGTGCGGCAATAGGAAGCCCGTGGGGAATGAATCAGGAATCTGTGTGGAATCAGGCAAGCAGATTCAATCACCGCGGTAGTAACAGATCACCGTTTCCTGCGGATCACAAAGTTCAAAATCAATATTGCGCTTCTCTTTTCCTGCCAGCCAGGTATCCGCATCCGCGGCAGTCGCAAAATCGGCAATGATGGAAAGACGGTTTCGCTGTGGATCTGCGCCGGCCTCGGAAGAAACAATCAGTGATGAATCCGCGAGCTGACGCTGAACGGCGTCCAATGCATCAACCATCTCCACATCTGCAGGAAGATCAAATATCACAAGCAGCCGAAACATACTTACTCCTTTACCTGATCCATTCCATCAAATACCAGCTGCGCCCAGCCCTGGTTGATGAAGGGATAGTTACCAACCGGATCATTCAGTTCCGGCAGCACCTGCGTACAGATCTGTTTATACAGATTCCGCTCCATCGGAATCGATCCTTCAAAGCCCTGATCGCTCAGTACGGCAAATTGATAGCCATCATCCTCCGGAGAAAAATACAGAGCGTGAATCTGCAGATCCGGTTTCTGTTGATGAATCTGATCTATCAGCAGATGCTTCTGCAGCTCAACAGCCCGATCATCCAGCCCCGCATCAAAGATCAGAATCTTTTCCATCAGTTCATTGGGATCACGTACCCGCCGCAGTTGAAATCCCGAATACCTGTTTTCCTCTTTCCCGGCAGTACCGTCATCGCCATGCTCAACAAGATGAATCAATAAGTGTGCAGCCTCATCAACATAGAGGCAGTCATACGCCACCAGCGTCGTATAGCCGCAGAAACGGCAGGTATACGAAAACAGGCTTCCATCCAGGATCCTTTCCTTCAGATCAGGAGATTGCTGCATATCGATGACGGGATATTCAGCCATCGTTCCCCGTTTCCTGCAATGGGGGCAGACAAATTCGAAATTCCTTACTTTTTCCATACTCCGATTGTATCAGAAGGATCCCTTTTCTTCCGGCTGCCCTTCGCCTGCATTCCTGCAGGTGCGTCTGAGCAGTTCATCAGAATTATGACCCCGCTGCTATGAACGCACCGGAAAAATCTGTCATCACTCAGATTCTTCACAGACTCTTTTAAGAAGTTCCGTATACTCATCCGGCCTTTTGAGCAGAAACTGCAATGGGGCTCACCCGGAATCAAGTTCGTCCTTGCCAGGGGATATGCTCTTACAACATCCTTGAAAAACAGCCGGCAGGCCGGCTCCTTGTGTCCATACAGAAACAAGGTATGTTCCTCCAGCTGTTCAGAAATGGATGGAAACGCAAAGTGCATGCAGCTGAGGGCCTCGTTGTGTACTGTTTCATCGCTCATCACACGGGCAGCCTGCTGAAGCTTTTGCAGGAGCGTAAGAAAAGCTCCGGAATTGAAGTGAACCCCTCAAGTACATAGGAGGATCCCGCCGGCATACCGTCAAGGAATGCTGACTTAACACTAATCTCTGCATTCTCCATCAGGTGCATGAGCGTCAGTCCAATCTCCGCTTCCATCGACTGACCGTAAACCATTTGCACGCTGAGGATTCCGCGCCGCTGAATCTCCTGAAGTACAGCTTCCGCTTCCTCCTGTATGGAAATAAGCGAAGCACTGTTCGGGTATTGCCCGCTGCAGTCCAACGCAAGGATGTGACGCTCTGCCTGCAGTCTGTCCACTAGAAGAAGAGCGGACGCCGGGCAAAACGATCCCGGCCCCATGATCATGACTGGTTTTCTTTCAGCTCCGTACTCGTAAACTCTGATGTTTTCCTCCAGACTGTTTCATATCCGGTATCACGCAACTGTTGAGATGCGTGATCAACGTGCGTGATAGTTAGCAAATACTAATTCATACTGTGTGAATCATAGCAGATGGTGCCATCCTCTGTAAGCATGAACAGACTCTTCCATAGCCCAGAAAAAAGACTATCTAAAAATAGATGGGGTTTGGGGGTGCCTCTAAGAAATCCTGGGATTGATGATCCGGGAGGAGTTAAAGAGCTGTAAACCCTCATGGGGAGGCACAACGGCCTTCTCCTTTTCGAATTTACCGATTATCATGCGGTTAGAGACATCAATAGAAAGGAAAAGGTTCAGAGACAAAGCTTCCCAGCACTCTCTGAACCCGTAACCAAAACCATGGTTAGTGTACCACATTCACAATACAAAATTGTTAAACATCCTAATCATCCGAATGATTTTTGATGAAATGCAGCGAACCTGTTTTGGATCCTGAAACAGGCCTGCCAATGAGATTCTGCGGAACTGCCAGAAGGTGCGTTAAAACGCCAAAAGGTTCTTACTGGATCTGGATTCCTGTCGCCGTCTCTTCCAACGGAAGACATCACCGTGTTCTCCCTGATTTCCTTGTCCCTTACAAGCACTACTCGGTGCAGACCATCGAATCGGCTCTGGACAATGATCTGGATCTTGATCGTTATTCGCTTCCTTCCGATTCTTCCGTTTACCGTTGGAACAAATGGCTCGATAAGCTCATTGTGCAGCTCCGGATTTTCCTGAAGCTGGTTGATCCGCCTGATTCGCTGCTTCAACAGCTTCGTGTTCTATTCCGGCGTGATGTCCGCCGGGCTCCAGAATATGATTCTTCCAGTGGCTGGGTGGCCGGAATCAATCTCTGCCTGAATAGGCCAAATGACTTTGACTTGGGCCTTTCCTGATCTTCCCCTATGCTGGGCTCAAAGGAGAAGATCTATGTCCGAACAATCTGATAAACAGGCCATTCTTGAATTCTTTAACCTCGATACAGGCAGTGTGGAGAATGTCATCTTCCATAATGACAATGGCAGTGCGTCTGTCCATGTTTTACTGCGGCCGGATCATCCGCCTTGTCCCGATTGCGGCTGTACCCTGCCAAGGGTTAAGGACTACATTGACAAGAAGATAAGCCACGGCGTCTTTACTGATCGTGAGTGCACCATCTTCTATCATGCCCGCAGGTACATCTGTCCTGTCTGTCATCGAACGTACTATGAGAACAATCCATTCTGTTTCAGGAAGCAGCACATCTCCGCCCTCACGGTTGAAAACATTCTGAACGATTTGAAGATTCAGACCGAGACCTTCGCTTCCGTCGCTAAGCGGTATCACATCTCTCCCACAACCGCTGCCTCCGTCTTCGATGCCCACGTAAAGGAGGCGCGAAGACCTCTGCCCACATTGATGTGCTGGGATGAGAACTACGCATTTTATCATCCGGGAGAGAACTCAAAATATGTGTTCGTTATTCTCGACTTTGAGTCACAGGAGCCGGTGGATATCCTGCCAAGCAGAAGAAAAGATTATCTGCTCAGCTACTTTCTCAAAATCCCAGTGGAAGAGCGAAAGCGCGTCAAAATGATTGCCACGGACATGTATAGTGAATACCGCGCCATCATACGTCAGCTGTTCCCTAAGGCCTATCATTCCGTTGACCATTATCATGTCAGCCAGGAGCTCTCCAGAAAGGCTGACAGCGTCCGGATCAGAGTAATGAAGCGGACTCCAAAATATATTGAAGGCACAAAAACACAAACCAACGAGTATTATCTGCTGAAGACATTCAACTGGATGATATTCAAGCGGCTGGACGCCAGAGACAAAGATGGTAAAAAGCTGTTCGATCCCGGCCATCCAAGGAAAATGAACCGCAAGCTGAACCGGTTCCTCAATTATTACGAAATTAAAGCCATGATCGAAGCCGTTCATCCCGATTTGAAAAAGGCATGGGACCTCAAGGATGACGTTGTGGACTTCTATGACAACTGCACTTACGATACTGCTCCCCAGGAGCTGAACAAACTGATTCAGTCCTTCGCAGCCAGTGGTATTCCGGAAATGAAAGAGTTCTCCCGCACCCTGATCAGCTGGAGAGAGGAGATTATCAACTCCTTCATCGTCGTAAAGCAGCGTCATACAGTCGATAAGGACACAGGCCAGGTGGTAGTGTCCGACATAAAACTGAAT
Source organism: Galactobacillus timonensis (assembly GCF_900240265.1). NCBI lineage: Bacteria > Bacillati > Bacillota > Erysipelotrichia > Erysipelotrichales > Erysipelotrichaceae > Galactobacillus > Galactobacillus timonensis. The sequence continues at coordinate 2,091,193 of NZ_LT964739.1, read as the reverse complement.
AACGGATTGATGGAGAACCGGAACTCAATCATCAAGACGATCAAGAAAGCAGCCAACGGATATACCAACTGGGACAGGTTCCGCAGCCGCTGCCTCTATGTGCTCAGAAAGAGCTCCAAGCCAATGTTGAATCCTGTCATTCCGCCAAAGAAGGTTAAGCAATGACTTCAACCAGCTTTCAGCCCCTGAGTCCCGAACAGGCATGGATCACTGCAGAAGGAGCCCGTTTGTATGGCAAAGAAGCAGAACAATATCTGCAGGCCCGCATTCGTTCCATGAACCGAATGTGCCGCTCAGCGCAGCGATTAATGCGCGGCATTGAAAGTGAGCTGAAGCAGCACGACCATACGAACAACAGGATCCTGTATGCCTTGAGTACAGACGAGATGCTTGCCCACATCGCCATCTGTTGCGAGATGTTTCTGGACGAATACGAAGAACTGCTGGAGACGCAGCCTTAACGGGCCCGTCTCCTTTTCGTTTCCATAAGAAAAACCGCCTGTTTTACCAGACGGCTTCATGGCGGATAAACCTTTTTGGGGTGCCCCGAGACCCCAGGTTATTTCACTTCGATTTCGAGGCCTCCCCAGATAAATTTAGATCGCCAGAAAAAAAAGCACTCCTGTTATTGCAGGAATGCTTTTGTGATGACGATTACTTCTTTCTGGAAGCAGCCTTCTTAGCAGCAGGCTTCTTGGCAGCGGCCTTCTTAACTGTTGTCTTCTTGACAGCAGCCTTTTCAGCCTTCTTGGCAGCGTCAACCTTGATCGCAGCCTGTGCAGCAGCCAGACGAGCCAGCGGTACACGGAACGGCGAGCAGGAAACGTAGTCAAGACCAAGGGTCTGGAAGAACTCGATGGAAGCCGGATCGCCGCCGTGCTCACCGCAGACACCCAGATGGATATCCTTCCGTGTTGCACGACCGTGCTCAGCAGCCCAGCGCACCAGCTTGCCGACACCGTTTACGTCGATATGAGCGAACGGATCGGAATCATAGATGTGCTTATCATAGTAGGACTTCAGGAACTTGCCCGCATCATCACGCGAGAAGCCGAATGTCATCTGCGTCAGGTCGTTCGTTCCGAAGGAGAAGAACTCAGCCGTTTCAGCCAGTTCACCGGCATTGATAGCGCCGCGCGGAACTTCGATCATCGTACCAATGTGGTAGACCATCTTGACCTTGGCAGCAGCGATCGTCTCATCCGCAGTCTTACGGATGATGTCAGCGACATAATCGAGCTCCTTCTTCTCACCAACCAGCGGAACCATGATTTCCGGCTCCAGGTGCCAGCGAGGATGTTTCTTGTTTACATTGATGGCAGCATTGATGATGGCACGCGTCTGCATGACACCGATCTCCGGATACGTAACATCCAGACGGCATCCACGATGACCCATCATCGGGTTGAATTCCTTCAGCTCAACATCCGCAGCCTTGACATCTTCAACGGAGATGCCCATCTTATCAGCAACTTCCTTGATTGCCTCATCCGTCTGCGGCAGGAACTCATGCAGAGGCGGATCCAGCAGACGAATCGTAACGCTGCGGCCCTTCATAGCCTCGAAGATGCCTTCGAAGTCCTCTGTCTGGTACGGTTCAAGAAGATCGAGAGCCTTCTGACGCTGCTCCGGAGTACGGGATACGCAGAGCATACGGATTGCCTCAATGCGCTCCTTGGAGTTGAAGAACATGTGCTCCGTACGAACCAGACCAACACCTTCCGCACCGAACTCAACTGCACGAGCAGCATCTTCCGGCGTATCCGCATTGGTACGGATCTTCATCGTACGACGCTCATCAGCCCACTTCATGAAGGTAGCGAAGTTTCCGGAAATTGTAGCCGGAACACTCTTAACCTCTCCCTTGTAAACAAGGCCCGTATTACCATCAACGGAGATAATGTCACCTTCGTTGAAGGTCTCACCGTTCACCGTGAACTTCTTTCCGGCTTCATCAACCTTGATTTCACCGCAGCCGGATACACAGCATGCACCCATACCACGGGCGACAACAGCCGCATGCGACGTCATGCCGCCGCGAACCGTAACGATCGCCTGGGAAACATGCATACCCGCAATGTCTTCCGGCGACGTCTCAAGACGAACCAGAACAACCTTCTTGCCGGCAGCAGCCTGTGCCTCAGCATCCTTGGCGTTGAACACGATTGCACCGCATCCAGCACCCGGAGCAGCAGCCAGACCCTTGGCGATTACATCGCCGGCCTTTTCCTTCAGGCTTGCCTTATCGAAGGTCGGATGCAGAAGGTCATCGAGCTGCTTCGGCTCAACCTTGAGCAGAGCCTCATCCTTCGTGATCAGGCCTTCCTTGACCATGTCAACCGCGATCTTCAGAGCAGCGTTTGCCGTTCTCTTACCATTGCGGCACTGCAGCATGAACAGCTTGCCATGCTCAATCGTAAACTCCATATCCTGCAGATCATGGTAATGATTCTCCAGTGTCTTGGAGATACGGGCGAAGTCAGCGTAAGCGCCCGGCATCGTCTTCTTGAGCTCAGCAATCGGCTGCGGCGTACGGATACCGGCAACGACATCCTCGCCCTGTGCGTTCATCAGGAACTCACCGAACAGCTTGTTCTCACCTGTAGCAGGGTTGCGCGAGAAGGCAACACCGGTACCACAGTCATTGCCCATGTTTCCGAAGACCATTTCCATGACCGATACAGCGGTTCCCCAGGAATCAGGAATATCGTTCATCCGTCTATAATAGATAGCACGCTCGTTGTTCCAGGAACGGAAGACAGCCATGATTGCACGGTTCAGCTGAACCAGCGGATCCTGCGGGAAGTCCTCGCCCAGATTCTTCTTATAGAATGCCTTGAACTGCTTCGTCAGCTCAACCATATCATCCGCATCGAGATCGACATCCTGCTTGACGCCCTTCTTTTCCTTCATGGCATCAATCAGTTCCTCGAACTTGGACTTGTTGAGTCCCATAACGACATCACCGAACATCTGGATGAAACGGCGATAGGAATCGTAAGCGAAACGCTTGTTCTGCGTCTTCTCCTCAACAACCTTTACAACTTCGTCGTTCATGCCCAGGTTCAGGATCGTGTCCATCATGCCCGGCATCGAAGCACGCGCACCGGAACGGACCGAAACAAGCAGCGGATTCTTCAGATCGCCCAGCTTCTTGCCGGTTGCCTTCTGAAGCCATGCCGTATACTTATCGATCTGCGTCTGAATCTCCGGCGCAATCTTGAGACCATCATCGTAGTAGCGAATGCACGCTTCAGTCGTGATGGTAAAGCCCGACGGAACCGGCATGCCCAGGTTGCTCATCTCAGCAAGGTTTGCACCTTTGCCGCCGAGCAGCTCACGCATCGAGCCGTTTCCTTCGGAGAACTTATAGACATACTTCTTAGCCATACAGCCTCCCTATAAAATTACCGTAATGATTATATGCTACCGATTTTCAAGAAACAAGAATCGGATGGCACCAAACCTTGATTAAAACGCGGTTTCGATGAAACCGAACACCTTATCGAAGTAATCCGGCTGCCGAACTGCCTCATTGTGGCCGCACTGATCATACAGCGCCAGTTCCTTCCTGGAACTGCAGGCATCGCTGCACGCAATCGCCATGCTTGCAGGAACAAACGCATCCTGATTGCCGTGAATAAACAGCAGAGGAATCCTTGCCGTCAGAAGCTGCCGCCGCGTCGAATACTCATAGATCGAGAAATGCAGCAGATGCTTCACGAAGAAGTCAATGCCGACAATGAAGGCACCGCTCGGAAGATCGGGTTCACTCTTCAGAAGATACAGCAGCTCCTCCTTCAGATCGCTGCAGCCCCCGTCCTCAACGCCGCACTTCACATGCGGACTCAGATAATCGCCCGCCGCATTCATGACGGCATTGGCACCAATATCCACGCCGATCAAAGCAATCTCACAGTCACTGTCATGCTCACAAAGCCAGCTGCACCAGCTGATCACATCGTAGTGCTCCAGCCAGCCCATCCCGCAATAACGGCCACGGCTGCCGCCGCATCCTCTTTGATCAATGGCAAGAATGTTGTAGCCCCGTTTGTCGGCTTCCAGCATGTACCCGGCCATATCCATCGCACTCTGCCCGAAGCCGTGGGCCAGAAGAACCCAGCGATGACCTTCCGAATGATTGGTGATCACAATGGCATGCAGCGTCAGCCCATCAAACGACTGCAGATACGCATCCGTCCGCTTCGCCTGCACCAGCCACCGGTTCACAGCCTCCTCATCCCCGTCCTGACGCAGACTGACGGAATGCAGCGTATTCCGTTCCAGATCAAACAGCTTATTGAACAGATGCCACGAAAGACCGCCATAGGCCGCCGTCCCCGCTGCCGCAACCGTACCGATCGTTCTCAGAAACGAGTGCTTCTTATTTTCCCTGTCAGACATGAATTCTCCTTTCCGAAAAAAAGGAAGAAACGGACCCGTTGCTATACTTAGACGTTTCCCTTCTTCCTCTCATTCTTCGCCCGATACCTCTCTGGCCGATTATAGCATGCTTTTATTTGGCAATGGCTTCAAAACGGGCAATGACAACCGCCAGCTGCTTCTCATAGTCAGCCAGCTTTGCCTTCTCCGCCTCAACCTTGGCCGCCGGCGCCTTGGCAAGGAAACCGGGATTGGAAAGAATCTTCGTCGAACGGGCAACCTCACCTTCCAGACGCACACGCTCACTGGTCAGCTTCTTCTTCTCTTCCTCAACATCGAGAAGCTCCTGCGAAGGAATATAAATACTTCCGCCCGTAACCGTCGCAACCGTCAGATCACCATCCAGATGATCGACCCAGTCACTCTTCGCCATACGGTCAATCATCGCCTTCTGATTTTCCTCAACCGGAATCACATTTCCATCGAGATCCTTCAGAATGAAGGACAGACGGCGCGAAGGCTTCAGACCATTGTCATTCTTCAGCTCACGCAGCTTCGAAATTACCGAAACCACACGATCCATCTCCGCAATGTGCCTCATCGGAACACCTGCCACCTTCTCAGGCCAGGTTTCCAGACAGATCGATTCCTTTTCATGCGGCAGAGCCAGATAGATCTCCTCCGTCACAAACGGCATGAACGGATGGAGCAGACGAACGATCGCATTGAGCATCACAAAGAGCGTACTCTTTGCGGCCTTGCGCACTTCTTCGTCCGAACTCTGCAGCGACGCCTTGCTCATTTCAATGTACCAGCTGCAGAAATCATCCCAGACGAAGCTGTACAGCTCGTTGCCGACCAGCGCAAACTCATACTTCTCCATGTTCTCGTTGAAATGATCAAGAACCGTATTGAGACGCGCCAGAATCCAGGCATCCGCCTCTGAAAGATGCGAAAGGTCCACATCTTCCGGCTTCATGTCCTCATCAAGATTCATCAGCACAAAGCGGCTCGCATTCCAAAGTTTATTAATGAAGTTCCAGGCAGCCTCCACCTTTTCCGGAATGTAGCGCATATCCTGCCCCGGCGTCGAGTTGGTCGCCAGGAAGAAACGCAGCGCATCCACACCGTACTGATCAATGACCTGCATCGGATCAATTCCGTTGCCCAGCGACTTGGACATCTTGCGGCCCTGCGAATCGCGGATCAGACCATGGATCAGAACATCCTTGAACGGACGCTCCTTCGTAAAGTGACGGCCCTGGAACGCCATGCGCGCAACCCAGAAGAAGATGATGTCATAGCCGGTCACCATCGTGCTTGTCGGATAGTAGCGCTTGTAATCATCGGTTTCCTCAGGCCATCCCAGCGTCGCAAACGGCCACAGTGCCGAAGAAAACCAGGTATCCAGAACATCCTCATCCTGCGTCCAGTTCTCCGGATCCTTGGGCCCCTCTTCGCCAACGTAGGTCTCACCCGTCGTCTTGTTATACCATGCAGGAATGCGGTGCCCCCACCAGAGCTGACGCGATATGCACCAGTCCTCGATGTTCTCAAGCCACTGTGTAAAGGTCTTGTTGAAGCGCTCCGGATAGAAGTTGATCCGCGAATCCGGATCCTTCTGATGATCCAGCACATCCTGGGCCAGCGGCTTCATCTTCACGAACCACTGCTGGGAAAGATACGGCTCCACGACGCAGTGTGTACGCTCCGAATGGCCAACCTGATGCGTAATGTTTTCAATATGATCCATGACGCCGCGCTGCGTGAAATCCTCAACCAGTGCATCGCGGCACGCATAGCGGTCCATGCCTGCATACTTACCGCAGATCTCATTCATCGTTCCGTCCGGATTCATGCAGATGGGCTTGTCAAGACCGTGACGCTCCGCAATCGCAAAGTCGTTGGGATCGTGAGCCGGCGTACACTTCATGATGGCCGTACCGAAATCCATATCGATATAGTCATCGCCGATGATCGGAAGCTGCTGGCCGTTGGCCGGATTGATGCAGTGCTTGCCGATCAGATGCTTGCGCTTCTCATCGTTGGGGTTGACGACGATGCACACATCGCCGAACATCGTCTCCGGACGGGTTGTTGCGACGATGAAATGTTCATGATCTTCAACCGTCTCATAGTTCATGTAGTACATCTTGCCCGGATCTTCCTGGTAGATGACTTCAATGTTGCTGAGGGCGGTACGCGCTTCCGGATCCCAGTTGATGATCCGCCATCCACGGTAGATCAGCCCCTCGTTGTACAGCGTCACAAAGACATGGCGGACCGCCTTGTTGAAGCCTTCATCCATAGTGAAGCGCTCTCTTGAATAATCAAGACTGTTGCCGAGCTTTGCCCATTGCTTCCGGATCGTAGCGGCGTATTCTTCCTTCCACTCCCAGGCGCGGTCGAGGAACTTTTCACGGCCGATGTCATAGCGTGAAATACCTTCCGACTTCAGGCGGGCATCAACCTTTGCCTGCGTCGCAATGCCGGCATGATCCATGCCCGGCAGATACAGAACATCATAGCCCTTCATCCGCTTATAGCGGCAGATGATATCCTGCAGCGTATTGTCCCAGGCATGACCAAGGTGCAGAATCCCGGTCACATTGGGAGGAGGAATGACAATTGTAAACGGGTCTTTGGATTTGTCCCCGGCCGTGAAATAGCCGGCCCTGACCCACTTGTCATAACGGCCGTCTTCCACAGCCTTATGATCGTACTTTGCGGCGAGTTCTTTCTTCATCTTCATTCTCCTGTCAAATCCAGCAAATAAAAAGGCGTCCCCTCTCAAGGACGCCGGAACTTGCGTGGTACCACCTTGCTTGCTTCTCAAAGGCGTAACGTGCCGATACGGCCGCAGCTACTGATGAATTCACTGCAGCGGCTCACGGAGGACTTCACTTTCATCGAACAGACGGTCTTTCACCGGATAACCGTTCTCTCTTGCTGCCTGGAAGAAAGCTACTTATTCCGCTTCTTAGCTCTGCTGGTATTATATGGGTCTTCCTCTTCGTTTTCAAATACGATTTCTCCCGTCGAGCGCTGATCCAGGGACGGCGCCTCATAATTTTTCCTCAGAAAACTGGAAAAGCGCCTACTGACAAGCGATCCCGACCAGAAGAAATCAGCGATGATCAATGCCGCATACTGCACAATCCGCAGCGTCGGCCGCGTCTCAAGAATCAGATTGACAATGGAAAGAACAAGTGCCCCGACTCCGAAAATGCCCAGAAAAACGCCGAAGGAAAAGAAATAAAGACGCCGGTACATCCGGGCCAGCTGGGAACGCGGGTTTTTCTTCAGACTCTTTTTCGACATACTTTGCTAAACTGAAACCATGTGCGGAAGATACAGCTTTGATGTTAACGCAAATCCAGACTTTCAGAAACTGATTGATCAGGCAAAGAACCATCTCACAAACAAGGAACTGACGCTGCTGCAGCGCGGCGAAATCGCACCCGGCCAGACCGCCTTTCTTTTTACCAGAGACATCAGCGGCCGCTACCATACAACCCTTGCCCGCTGGGGCTTTGCCTCACGCAGTGCCCGTCTCATCATCAATGCCCGCGCCGAGACCGCCGATTCCAGCCCCTTCTTTCAGGGCTGCCGGCGCTGCCTGGTCTATGCCGGCGGCTACTATGAATGGTCAGCCGACCATACCCGATATCTCTTTCTACATCAGCGTGGAACGATCGGCCTGGGCGGCCTGCTTCACAGAGAAGCCGATGGCCGTCTGAGCTTTGTCATCCTGACCCAGGCAGCTTCAGGAAAAGCCGCAGAGATTCATGACCGCATGCCGCTGGCCTATGATCATGACTCTGCCGACGCCTTCTTTTCCGCCGGCACGATTCAGCAGGCAGCTGCTCTTTCACTGAAAGATCGTGAACAGGAGCGTGCCTAGAACAATGTATTCTGGAAGGAACCTTCGATGCCAAGATGCTCGTAGGCTTCCTTTGTTGCAACACGGCCCCGTGCCGTCCGGTTGATAAAGCCGATCTGGATCAGGTAGGGCTCATAGACATCCTCCAGCGTCACAGCTTCTTCGCTGATCGCATTGGCCAAAGCCTCCAGCCCGACCGGACCGCCATGGAACCGATCAATGATGCCATGGAGATACCGAAGATCAACTTCATCAAGCCCCAGCGCATCCACATGGAGACGATCAAGCGCCTGGGCGGCAATTTCCTTCGTAATCCGGCCGCCGCTGAGTACCTGGGCAAAGTCGCGGATCCGCCGCAGCAGACGATTGGCAATCCGCGGCGTACCGCGGGAACGCCGCGCGATTTCAACAACCGCATCCGGATCAATTTCCGCATTCATCACCCGCGCCGAACGGGTCACAATCTTGGACAGCTGCTCGACCGTATAATAATCAAGCTTCGACACGATGCCGAAACGGTCCCGCAAAGGCGAAGAGAGATCGCCATAGCGCGTCGTTGCACCGACAAGCGTAAACGGCGGCAGATCGAGACGCACGGACCGTGAACTGCCTTCACTGCCGACCATAACATCCAGGCAGAAATCCTCCATCGCCGGATACAGCACTTCTTCCACCTGACGGGGAAGACGGTGAATCTCATCAATGAACAGTACATCCCCCGGCTCCAGCACCGAAAGTACCGAAGCAAGATCACCGGCTTTCATGATCGATGGTCCGCTGGCGGTACGGATATGGGCATGCATCTCATTGGCAAGAATGTAGGCAAGCGTCGTCTTGCCCAGTCCCGGAGGACCGTAGAGAAGGACATGGTCCAGAGATTCGTTTCTCTGCAGAGCGGCCTGAATGAAAATACGAAGATTGTTCTTCAGCTCTTCCTGACCGACATAATCATCCAGAGTCTGGGGACGAATGGTTTCTTCGTTGTCCCCTGCCTCAGGCAGTACAGACATGATATTTTCATCGCCGCTGTCCATTTACATTCCTCCTGTCCGCTTTTTATTCAGATACTGCAGGCCGGCCTTGAGATATTCCTGGGTCGTATGGAGTCCAAGTGAGCTGAGATAGGCAGCCGCATCGCTGATCTCACTGCCCTTCCAGCCCAGATTGCGCAATCCCTGCAGAGCTTCTTCGATTTCCGGCGGATACGTTACGGTATCGGCCTTCGTATTCTTCTGAGCAACCGGAACAAGCTTGCCCTTGAGATCGAGAACAATCTGGCTCGCCGTCTTGGCTCCGATGCCCGGCACTTTTTTCAAAGCCGAAACATCGCCGGTTTCCACAGCCTGAATGATTTTTTCGGTGCCTGCTTTCGCCAGCATGCCCATGGCTGTTTTGGGGCCAAGGCCCTTGACCGAAATCAGGCGCTGAAACAGCTCCTTTTCTTCGCTGCTTTCAAAACCGTAAAGACTCAGATCCACATCCGAATAGTTCAGATAGGTAAAGATCTGAACCTCATCCTTGAGATGAACCCGATCACAATGGGGGTAGGCAACCTGCCATCCCATCCCGTTGTTTTCAATGACAACCCAGTCCGCCCCGATGGCAGCGATGGTTCCCTTAATAAACGCAATCATAGGTCTATCCTACTTGTTGTAGTCCATGACATAGCTGCCGACAATGACCTGATCCCCATCGCGAGCCCCGGCTTCGGCCAGTGCCTTGTCGATGCCCATCTTTGTAAGGGTAGCCGCAAAGGCAAAGACATCGTTCTCCTTGTTAAAGTCGACGGTATCCGCCAGACGATCCACCTTCTCCGAGACGACCTTCCACTTGCGGTTGCCAAGATTTTCAATCGTAAAGTCAGGCCGCTTCGGTTCATAGCGGTAGACAACAACCTGTTCCTGTTCCTTGAGGGCTGCCTGTTCCGCTTCCCGTGCCCTGGTGATCTGAACCTCCGCTTCATTGAGAACGGCCTCGATGCCCTTATGAAGCTGGGTGCTTGTCTCAAACACCTTCAGATCCGGATGGGCTTCCTTGAACATCCTGAGATAATCTTCCGCCCCGTCCATGTCCATCTTGTTGGCGACGACGATCTGCGGCTTTTCGAGCAGCGAAGCATCATAGGAGCCAAGCTCCTTGTTGATGATGGCATAGTCCTCCAGCGGATCCCCCTGCTCACCACTCATGTCAAGCACATGAATCAGCACGCGGCAGCGGCGGATATGGCGAAGGAAGGTATCACCAAGCCCCCTGCCTTCGGCAGCTCCTTCAATCAGACCCGGCATATCGGCCAGCACAAAGCTGCGGCCATCCTTCAGTTCCACGACGCCGATGTTCGGCTCCAGGGTTGTAAAGGGATAGGCAGCGATGGCCGGACGCGCATTGGTGGCAGCCGAAAGGAACGTCGACTTTCCCACCGAAGGGAAGCCGATCAGCCCCGCATCCGCCAGCAGACGCAGCTCAAAAATCAGATCCAGAGATTCTCCCGGCTCGCCAGGCTGCGCATATTCCGGTGCATCGTTGCGGGCAGTCGCAAAGTGATAGTTGCCAAGGCCGCCCTTGCCACCATGGGCAATCTGTACGATCTGATGGGGCCTGGTAAGATCGGCGAGCAGATCTCCGGTTGCGGCATTGCGGATCATGGTGCCAAGGGGAACCCGCAGCGTCACATCTTCGCCATCGGCGCCGTGCATCTTCTTCATCTTGCCCGGTTCGCCATTGCCGGCCTTGACACTCTTGGTGTAGCGAAGCTTGGCGAGCGTCGTTTCGTTGGTATCCACTTCAACATAAACATGGCCGCCCCGGCCGCCGTCGCCGCCGAACGGTCCGCCATTGGCATAAAACTTTTCATGACGCCAGCCGACCAGGCCTTTGCCGCCGTCACCTGCTTTTACATGAATTTTAATCTGATCAATCATGGTGTGAACCTCCCTGATTCTGAACCAACACAATATCCCTCATGAAAATATCACGAAACACGTGAAATGAGGATAAGAAAAGGGCTCCTGTCGAAACAGGAGCCGTAGATTCCAGCAATTACGCTTCTTCCGGGTAAACGGAAACCTGTTTCCGATCCTTGCCCAGACGCTCGAAACGAACGATACCACTTGCTGTAGCAAACAGCGTATCGTCGCCGCCGCGGCCGACGTTCTTCCCCGGATAAATCTTCGTGCCTCTCTGACGGTAAAGAATGGAGCCGGCAGTTGCGAACTGTCCGTCACCCTTCTTGGCGCCCAGACGACGACCTGCAGAATCACGGCCGTTCTTGGTGGAAGAAACACCCTTCTTGGATGCGAAGAACTGAATATCCAGAACGTACTTCATAGTTACACCTCCGATATTTGAATAGAAATGAATGCGGGATTTGTCTCAGCCAGTGTCTGCAGCTGAATCAGTCCGGTGTGCAGGACTGTCTGCGTCACCGTATCCGGTTCGGCTTTGCTGAGGTAAATCCGGTTATCCTGAATGGAAACATCCGCTTTGCCATTGAGCAGATCAATCGCATTGCAGAGTCCGAATGCAATCGTGCTGACGGATGCACAGACCAGATCCTGTCCATAGGGAGCGCTGTCCGCGTGTCCTGTAATTTCGATGGAACGAATCTTTTCCTGCGTTTCCGTAACGCGAATCTGGATCATCAGCCCTCGATGCTTTCAATCGTAAGCTTTGTATACGGCTGGCGATGGCCCTGACGGCGACGGGTGGAACCCTTCTTCGGCTTGTACTTGAAGATACGGATCTTCTTTTCCTTGCCCTGCTTCTCAACCTTTGCCGTAACCTTGGCACCTTCTACATAAGGTGTGCCGATCTTGGTGCCGTTGTCGCTGACGAGGATGACCTTGTCGAAGACAACCTCAGCTCCCGGTTTCACATCGAGCTTCTCGACGTAGATGACGGAATCCTTCTCGACCTTGACCTGCTTGCCGCCTGTTTCGATAATTGCGTACATGAATATACCTCCTGACCAGTTATCTTAAGACGCGCCATTAAGGGGACATCTGCTCTGTCTTAACCCTGTTCTGAGCGGTTACCGACCTCGTACAAGAGGACGTAACGGCAGTATATTAGCACATTTGAAAATTCTCTGCAACGTTTTCAAGCCACACTCCGGCGGAAAATCAAGCGTGGAAAATCAAGCGCAATTTCTGAGCATTTTGATTGACTGTTTTTCGATTCTGTATATTTTCTCAGCCTTGCATGCGTATTAGGATGTTGACGTAAAAGGAGTGAGCAAGAACATGTTAAAGTCAAAGTATGGCATCAACCTGATGGACGATGAGCAGCCGTTCTACTTCATGTGGAATGAGGACAAGTCTCATGTCCTGCTGTTCGACAACGGTGTCGTCGTTCAGGAATTCAAGGATGGTAAGTGGGAAGACGTACCGAACCGTACGCTCGGCCGCTGGGAATTCCACGATATCACCAAGGAAGAATTCGAAAAGGCAACCGGCGGTGTCATGCCGGATGTTGATCCGAAGGACATCATCGCCCTCTGATCATAGAGCCGCAGCAATGGAATCATCTGCCGCAGAAGAAAATTCTGCGGTTTTATTTTGCGTTGAGATAAACCGGTTCCATCACTTCCAACTCCGGCGCCACATTCCTACAGAACTCCAGCAGCACTGTCTTCGCCCGACCGCCCGGCCGATCATACGCAAAGCACATCCGCGTCAAATGCAGATGAACCTGTGACGCCTCAAGAAGGATGTTCTCCAGTTGCCGCGGCCGCTGCACAAGAAACAGCTTCCCATGATCCTTTAACAGCCGCCTTGTCGAAGCAAAGAGATCCTGCATCCCCAGTGTTCCGTCCGCCCGGGCTGTACCTTCAGGGCCGGCCTTGGTCATCTGGCGGCTGTCAAAGTACGGCGGATTGCACACAATGGCGCTGACCGCCGGAATGTTCAGCTGCTGCACCGGCATCGTAAACAGCTCAGCAGAAACACCGTTGTCCTTCAGGTTCACTGCCGCCTGCTCAATTGCCTTTTCATTGATATCGACGCCAATCAGCTTCTGCGGCTGAAACAGCGAGGCATACAGCAGCAGAGCCCCTGTATTTGTCCCGATATCAAGAACCGTATCATTGTGCTTTAGGCGCAGAAAACTGCCAAGCAGATACGTATCCGAATTGACATGGAAGCAGTCTGCCGGTTCATGAAATACAAAATCCGTTCCGGCCAGCCAGGGTTCACTCTTCTTCATTTTCCTCTTCCATATCTTCCGGCTCCTGCGGCGGCTGCAGTTCAAACCAGAATGTCGAACCTTCATTGACCTTCGAGATGACGCCGAACTTCGCATGGTGCGCGCCCAGAATACCCTTGGCAATGGAAAGCCCAAGACCGGTTGATGTCATGGAACGTGAGAAGGAACGCGACGACTTCTGATAGCGGTCCCATATATACGGCAGCTCTTCCGGCGAAATGCCTTCGCCCTCATCAATCACTTCCACCCGCGCCGTCTCTTCGTCTTCCTTGCGATAGGCGCGCAGCGTAATGGTTTTGCCCGGCGGCGTGTGCTTGATTGCATTGGTAAAGAAGTTATTGATGACCTGCGTAATCTTCACTTCATCGGCATAGACAATCAGTTCGTTTGGAAGATCGCGGATCACCGTCAGTCCGCCCTCCTTCACCTGCGCATCGTTGTAGTCACAGAGGTCATTGATCTTCTCCACGATGTCAAAGTTCACCGGATGCAGGATGAAATTGCCCGACTGCAGCTTGGCCAGCTCGCTCATATCCGTCACCAGATGATTCATGTAGTCCGCTTCCGAAAGAATGACATTCAGATGCTGCTGGCGCTTTTCGGGATTGTCTCCCGAAATATCGCGGATCATTTCCGCATATGCCTTGATGCTGGTCAACGGCGTCTTAATATCATGTGACACATTGGCAATCAGATCCTTGCGCAGCTCATTGATCTTCCCCAGCTTTTCCGCCGCCCCGTTCAGTGTCGTGGCAAGATCCTTTGTTTCGGTGTAGTTTCCGCCTTCGAAGGAGGCGCTGTAATCCGCCGAAGCAAGCTTATTGGCCTGCGCCTGCATCGCCCTGATCGGCCGGCTGATCGTATTGGACAGGATCAAAGAGACGACGGACGCCACAACGACAACAATGCCCATGTAAAGAAAATACTGCTGTGAAAAGAAATTGATGATCGAATCCACCGGCTCCAGCGGTGAATTGACATAGATGTAGTAATTGGCAAGCGTCGCATGCACCGTCTGACCATAGATGATCATCTCCTGACTCGTCTGCGTATTGGTCAGAAGAACACTCCCCGATCCCGTCTGCTCATCGAGCATCGTTTTTAACTGCTGTGGATTGCGGACATTGAGCGAGGCATCCGAGCTCACCTTGCTCGGGGCATGAAAGGCGCAGGCGGATCCCAGGCTGTCTGTTTCATAGACGAGACGGTCCTGATCGTTGTAAACCTGGACGCAGACGCTGTTTTCAACGCTGATCTGCAGCGCATCCGATACCGCCTTTTCATCGGCCGCGTTTAAAAGCAGGTCCTGTGTAATCGCATTTGAGACCTGCTGCACCGACTGGATTTTGCTGTTGCGGTAATACGGCTGTACCAGCGCCGTCTGCAGAACGCCGAGAATGCCGACGATCATCACCGCAAACAGCAGAAATACCAGCCACAGCTGAAACCGTATCCCGTGCCGATCAATTTTCAAACTTGTACCCCATTCCGCGTACTGTCACAATGTGATTCTTATACGGCCCAAGCGACTGCCGCAGCATCTTGATATGCGCATCCACTGTCCGGTAATCGCCGAAATAATCATAGTTCCAAACGTCTTCCAGCAGCTTTGTACGGGAAAGCGCGATGTTCTGATGATCCACCATATACAGAAGCAGATCCATCTCCTTCGGCGTCAGATCGACATTCTGGCCATCAACCTTGACCGTACGGCCGCCGGCATCAATGACCAGTCCGCCATTGTCAAAGGTCAGCTGCCGGTTTTCCGAACGATGCGTCCGCTCCAGGATCACCTTGACGCGCGCCATCAGCTCCTTGGGCGAAAACGGCTTGACGACATAATCATCCACGCCAAGCTCAAAGCCGTACAGCTTATCGTATTCCTCGTGACGGGCACTGAGCATGATCACCGGAACATTCTTGATCTTCTTGATCTGCTTGCAGGCCGTAAAGCCGTCCAGCTTCGGCATCATGACATCCAGAATCACGCAGTCATAATCATTTTTCCTGACCAGCTCAATCGCCTGCATCCCGTCCTCCGCCTCATCGATTTCATAATCGTTGAGCCGCGCATACTCGCAGACAACCTGCCGGATATTCACTTCATCATCAACAATCAGAAGTCGGACCATGCCTGTTTCCCTCCTCTTTTGGAATTTACTTTACCACCTCAAGCCGCTCCGCGATACAGGACCCGTCGTCTTTTACCGTCCCCTCAAACAGCAGATACACACCCTTTGCAATGGAGGAAGCGTATTGACTGTACAGCCGCGGCATCACGGTCAGATCAAAGTCGGCCGTCTCATCATTCAGCGTCAGATAGGCCATCATCTGGCCACGTTTGGTGCGATGAAGACGGACACTGCTGACAAAGCCGAAACCATAGCCATAGCCCGGGCTCATCTGCAGCGCGATCAGCGAGGGACGATTGATCTTCAGACGCCTTCGCATCTCAATGATCGGGTGCGGCCCCAGGGTAAAGCCGAGCGCATTGCGCTCTGCCTCCACCAGCGCCTCCGGCTGATCTTCCTTCGGCTCCAGAACCGGCTGCGAAATCAGATTCAGATCCAGCGTCAGCTGCCCGTTTCTTTCCACCTGGACCAGATCCGCATAGTTGACCGCCTCCTCCAGCGCTGATTTCATCGTCGTACGGGTTTCCCTGAAATCATCCAGGGCTCCCGCATCAATCAGCGACTCAAGAACGCTGCGCGGCATCCTGGCCAGTTCCATCCGTGCCACAAAATCAAAGTAGCCGGAGAACGGCCGCTTCTCACGTTCTTCGACAATCTGCTGTGCCTGATGGGTTCCCATCCCCTTGATCGCCGACAGGGCAATGCGGATCGAACCATCTTCACAGGAATAGTGGACGCCGGAAAAGACGACCGACGGGTATTTCACGGAAATCCCGCGCCGGCGGCATTCATCAATGTACTGTGCCGTCTTCCCCGTATCTCCTGCCACACTGTCCAGCAGCGAACAATAGAAGTCGAGCGGCGCATTGGCCTTCAGCCATGCCGTCTGATACGCAAGCAGCGCATAGGCAACCGCATGCGACTTATTGAAGCCATAGCCGCCGAATTTTTCAATCAGATCCCAAAGCTCAGTGATCGTTTCCTCTTTGATCCGGTTCTTTCGACAGCCAAGAACGAAATCCTCCTTCAGCCCGGCCATCGTCCTGGGGTCCTTTTTGGATATTGCCTTACGCAGCAGATCCGCCTTTCCAAGAGAAAAGCCTGCACAGATCCGCGCCGTCATCATCGTCTGTTCCTGATAGATCATGACGCCGTACGTATCCTTCAGCACCGGCTCCAGTTGGGGAAGAAGATAGTGAATACGCTCGGGATGGGCTCTTGCCACAAGATACTGGTCAATATTGCCTGCCGATGCCGGCCGGTACAGCGCCAGCGCCGCCACAATATCGTTATAGGAAGAAGGCTTCATCTTCTTGAGCAGATTCTTCATCCCGTTGGATTCAAACTGAAAGATGCCAAGCGTATCGGCCCGCTGAAACACTGCATAGGTATGCGGATCGTTCAGAGGAATCTTCAGAATCTGAAACTTCGGATTGCGCTTCTGAATCATCCTGGCAACGTCATCAATCATCGTCAGATTGCGCAGCCCCAGAAAATCCATCTTGATAAAGCCGCGGGCTTCCAGATACTTCGCCTCATACTGTGAAGTGCGCATGCCCGGATTGACGGCCGCCGTAGGCAGAAGACGGTTCACCGGCTCGCTGCTCATGACGATGCCTGCCGGATGAATCGTTAGATTTCTCGGCAGTCCCTCCAGCCGCATTGCCATCTGTACAAGATTTCTGTATTTTCCCTCCGCCTGCAGCAGCGTCTGCAGATGCGGAGTGGCAGCAACGGCCTCCTTGAGTGTAGCCTTGCCAGAACGGGGGATGGCACGCATCAGTGTTTCATAATCCCTGGGCAATAGACCATTGACCCGGGCCGTATCAACAATGGCCTGACGCGCGCCGAAGGTACCAAAGGCGACAATATTGAGAATGTGATCCGCTCCGTATTTCTGATAAACGTAATCAATCACATCTTTGCGCCGGTTGTCCGGAATATCGGTATCAATATCCGGCATCGATATACGCTCCGGATTCAGAAACCGCTCAAAGAGCAGGCCGTATTTTAACGGATCAATCATCGTAATGCCCAGACAATACGCAACCAGGGAGCCGCACGCACTGCCCCGGCCCGGACCGACATAGATTCCCCGCGAGCGGGCATAGCGGATAAAGTCCCACACGATCAGAAAATAATCTGAAAAGTGCATGCGGATGATGACATCCAGTTCCTGATGAAGACGTGCCGTATAGGCAGGATCTTCCTTCCCGTTCAGCCGCTTCTTTAGACCGGCAAGACAAAGCTGCGTCAGATACTGATCACTGCGCAGGCCATCCGGCACCGGAAATGCCGGCAGACTGGTTTTGGGAAGCGTAAGATCCGCCTGACAGCGGTCTGCAATTTCATCGGTCATCGCCAGATCCTCTTCGTCATAGAGGCTGGCGAATGTTTTCGGATCAAGAAAATACCGGCCCGATAAAACCGTGAGGTTGGGATCCTTCAGGGTCGTCTGGCGGCGGATGCCGGTTACGATGCGGTAGGTTTCATCGTCCTTCGGCTGCAGATAGTAGATCTTATGAACCGCAGCGGTCGGAATGTGAAGCGAGCGGCAGATCTGCTTCAGAAAATTGTTGCGCTCTACCCACATGCTGGACTCCTGATAGGAAACGGCCGCAATCAGGTCCGGTATTGCCTGCTTGAGAAAGGCGAATTTACGGTAGGCTTCTTCACGATCCGTATGAATGAGCTGCGAATCGGCCCATCCCCCTTCGCCATAGGCAATGATGATCAGGCCGAGGCTGCGGGAGGAAAGCTCCTGCAGCGATATGCCGTGGACGTGGTTTCCATCATTGAGCAGTGAAGAAAGCTCGATCAGATTCTGATAGCCGGTTCTGGTTTCGGCAAGCACAAGGAAAGGAACGGTCTTATCTTCAATCAAGACATCCGTTTCCATGCCGAAGATCGGCTTGATCCCTTCTTTTCTGCAGGCAGCTTCAAAAGCCGGCAAACCATAGAGAACATTGTGGTCCGTTAAAGCCAGCGAATGATATTCCATGGCTTTGGCAAGATGGACAAGTTCTTCGATGCGTACAGTACTGTCGAGCAATGAGTAGCAGCTGCGGACAAACAAATGCACTGACATATACACAGATTCTAGCACAGTACATTTTATTTCCATTTTTCATGCGGCAAGTCTAAAATTAAGACAAGAAGGAACAACATGAAAATAGCGTATGTGACAGACAGCGGCAGCGGCCGCAGCATTGATGAGCAGGCGGCGGACGGTATCTATTCTCTGCCGCTGCAGATCATGGAAGGATCCAATTCCTATCAGGATCTGGAAACCATTTCTCAGAGTTCCATAATTTCCCTGCTTGAACAGAAAAAGGTCATGACAACCTCGCAGCCGAGCCCTGGCCTGATCACGGATCTGTTTGAGAATCTCAAGGCGCAGGGTGTGGAGATGATCGTTGCCGTTCCCATCTGCAACGGCCTTTCAGGAACAATTTCGACGATGAATGCCATTGCGGCCGATCTCGGTCTGCAGTTTCTTTCCTTTGATACCTATACAACGGCATCCGTGGAAAACTATCTGATCCACCGCATCAAGCAGCTCAATGAAGAAGGACACTCTCCCATGGAAGTCAGCGTCAGCGCCGAAAACATCATCTCTTCCTGTGAGACGATTGTGATTCCCGGCGATCTGATGCACCTGGCGAGAAGCGGACGTCTCACCGCATCGGCCGCCCGCATGGCTACGCTGCTGCGCATTACGCCGATTCTGCATCTGAACCGGGAAACGGCGGGAAAAATCGATACCTACGATAAGGTGATCTCTATGCGCCGGGCCATGAAACGTGTTCTGGAGCACATGAAGGAAGCCAATCTCGATGAGAACTGGCATCTGACGATTACGCATGTCAATGCGATCGATCTTGCCGAGACGTTCTACCATCAGGCACAGGAAATGTTCCCGAAAGCAGAGATGGAAATTCTTCCTCTCTGCAGCCCCGTTGCTGTCCATGTTGGAATCGGCAGTCTCTGTCTCCAGTACTTCCGTAAGCAGTGATTCCATCATTTCATTCCAATACGATAAAAACGCGGAACTCATTGCTCCGCGTTTTCTTAATGCCTGTTGTTCTGTTTTCGAAGCTGACGGCTGCGGCTCAGCCCATGTGATAACCGTTGGTATCCCACCAGCCGGAGCCGACCCAGGTCCCGTTTTCATCCCAGTAGCCGTATTGCGAATAGTCAAGCTGCGCATCCACATAGTTGCCGGACGCGTCGTAATAACCCCAGCTTGATGTTGTTGAGCCATAGACATCATCCGTATAGACCGCAACCGAGCATGCCTGCCCGGAAGCTGTTCCGTCCGCCTTCGTAAAGCCGCCGCATACCTGAACATTTCCAGCCGAAAGATCACCGACGTAACCGCTCCAGGAGGAAGTATCCGAACTCACATTGCCGACAGCGACGCCATTGCTGGAGACACTCGCCCAGAAGCCGCTGCCCGAAGAACCGTTGAGCCACGACAGATCCACCATGCATGCGCCCCATTTCTCAATGTCGTTATAGTCATCATGCAGAGAGATATCCTTCTGTCCGCCGCTGCAGCTGTTGGTACCCGTATACCAGTTGATGGACACATTTCCCGCCCCGTCGTAGGTCGCGTGCAGCCCTGTCGAAGACTGCTGCGATGCCTGATAATCCAGATATTCAGCCACAGAGACCGTCGGCTGCGCTTCCAGGCCGGCAGAAGATACCTGCGACGTAATTGAAACACCAGCCGGCATCCAGTCTTCCACCGCCACATGCGGATAGGTACCGTACACATAGGTCACATCTTCGACGTCCTTCGGTTCTTCATAGGTTCCCGGATCGCCCGACGCCCTGTCTTCTGCATCGAGCAGAAGCTTATTGATATTTCCTGGAATGTTCAGCCTCTGCTTCGCACTCGTATAGTAGGTCCCCGCGCCGGCAACGGCCTTGTCATAGCCGACCCAGACCGCATTGGTATACATGTTGGTGCTGGTGACCATCCACTTGTCCTTCATCTGACCCTGCGGAATACCGTACTGAAGGCCATCAGAGCCCCAGTCGGTCGTACCCGTCTTGGCATAGACCGGATAATCGCGCTTCAGCAGCTGCGTAAAATTGAAATGCGGACCATCGACAACATACTGCATCAGCTGTGCCGCCATCCATGCACTGCCGGACGAGAGCACTTTGCGGTTCTGTCCCTCCGGATAATACTCTTCGCCTGTCGAGGTCATAATGATCTTATTGATGGTATGAGGCTGGTTATATACCCCATAGTTCATCAGCATCGCATGGGCGCCGGCCATTTCCAGCGGCGTCGTCTCAAACCAGGTGCCGCCGATCGCAAAGGACAGATGGAAGTTGTCCTGCGTCACACGTGTATAGCCGATGCTCTGAAGATAGGAAGCGACCTTGGCCTTGCCGACCTTGTCCACCACCTTTTCAAGCGTCAGGATCGCCGGAATGTTCAGCGAAAGACCGGTCGCATCCTTGATGGATACATCGCCCAGATAGTTTCCGGACGCATCCACCAGAACGCGCGACTCACCCGGATAGGTAATCGGCTTGTCCATCAGAATTTCATCCAGCGAATAGCCGAGATACTCAAAGGCAAGCGCATAGGAAATTACAGGCTTGACACTGGAGCCCGGCTGCTTGAAGTTCATCGTCGCCCGGTTCAGAAGACGTGCGCCATCATAATTGCGGCCGCCGCCGATGCCGACAATCGCACCGGTCTTGTTGTTCATACTGACAATGCCGATCTGCATCAGATCGTCCGGGAACAGCACCGTATCCGAACGTTCCCCGTTCTGGATCGCCTCAATCTCTTCCTGGATCGTGCGGTTCAGATACGTATAGATCTGCATGCCCTTGACCGTCGGATCTTCACCGGTCATCTGCTGGGCTTCCGAAAGCACCGCATCGAGATACGCCTGATACTGACTGTTTTCCGCGGCCTCACGGGAATCGCCGACAAGTGTATCTTCGACCTTTACACTCTTGGCCAGGTCATATTCACTTTCGGTGATATAGCCATGGTTCAGCATCTGGTAGAGAACTTCATTGCGGCGCGTCGTACCGTAATCAAGATAATCGTAAGGATTGTAGCGGTTGGGAAGGTTGACAATTCCCGCCAGCATTGCCGCCTCCGGCAGGTTGATTTCACTCACATTCTTGCCGAAGTAGTATTCGCTTGCCCGCTGAATGCCGCGGATATTGCCGCCGAAGTTCAGCTTGTTCAGATAAAGCTGGAAAATCTCCTTCTTGGAAATCAGCTTTTCAAGCTCCATGGCGAGATAAATCTGCTGCACCTTGTATTCAATCGACTTGGTGCGCTCCGTACCGGTATTGCTGGCATCCATGGAATCCACCGTAAAATAGGTGTTCTTCACCAGCTGCATCGTAAAGGTGGAGCCGCCCTGCCCAAAGCTGCGGGTCTTGAGGTTCTGAATAATCGCCATCGTAAAACGCGGAATATCAAAACCGTTGTGCGTAAAGAAGCGGCTGTCCTCAATGGAGAGGAACGCATCCACAACCGACTCCGGCAGCTGATCATACGTAATGTTTTCGCGCAGATAGACGCCTACTTCCGTGACGAGGTTTCCTTCATCGTCATAGATCTTGCTGGACTCTTCACCAATGAAATCCGTCACATCAAGGGTCGGGGCATCTTCGACCATACGCTTGGCAATCAGAAGGCCGAAGGAAGCGACAACGACATTGAAAATGACCAGAACCGAAAGAATCACCGTCCATATGCGAAGCCGTCTCCGCTTGCGGCGCAGCTTCAAACGCCTCTGTTCCTTCTGCTTTGTGACCTCTGGATCTTCGTGACGGATGTGATAGATCCTGGTAACGGTCCCATCCTCTTCACGGATATAATCGGAATGTTCAGAATCTGCTTCGGTGACCGGATGTACCTTTCCATCCGGCATTTTTTCAGTTTCCTCATTCGTTTTGTTCGTATTCTTCTTATCGTTCATTGGTATTCGTTTCTCCATACCACCGGCACATTATAGCAGGAAGCGGAACGTTTAGAACTCCGCTTTCAGCCGCCTGTGCATAAGGGCATCGATCGTCTGATCGACGGAAGCGTTTTCAAACAGGACCGCGTAAACCGCATCTGTAATCGGCATCGAAACGCCCATCCGCGCCGCCTCCGCATGAACGATGCGGCAGGCTGCAATTCCTTCAACCGTCTTCGTATTGTTTCGAAGAAATTCCGCCGCATTGCGGCTTCTTCCGATGGCAAGACCTGCCTGGAAATTGCGCGAATGCATCGAGGTACAGGTAACCATCAGATCCCCCACCCCGTCCAGGCCGAGAAACGTCTCCGCCTTTCCACCGCACGCCGTTCCAAAGCGCGTCATCTCCGCAAGCCCGCGTGTAACTAACGCCGCCCGAGCATTATCACCCTGCCCCAGTCCGCACAGAATGCCGGCCGCAATCGCCATGATGTTCTTGACGGCGACACCGGTCTCCGCTCCGATGACATCGGTATTGGTATAGACACGGAAATAGGAATTGGAAAACAGCTTCTGAACCGTCCTGGCGGCTTCTTCATTTGCACTGACCGCATTGAGAGCTGTCAGCTGACGAAGAATGACCTCCTCGGCATGACTTGGCCCGATCAGGGAAACAACCGCCTTGCACAGATGATCCGGCACCTGGTCACGAATGTATGAAGAAAGAAGCGAATGCGTCGTGGGATGAAAGCCCTTGGCCGCATTCACAAACAGCACCGGATGATCCAAATAGGAAACGGTTTCCTTCAATACGGCCTCCATCGCCGAGGAAGGTACGGCAAGAAGAATAAGATCCGCTCCCCTCACTGCTGAAAGATCATTCGTCGCCGCAAGCTTTTCATTCACTTTCACATCGGGGAAATATTTGGAATTGCGGTGATTGACGTTGATATCGTCGACTTCGGCAGTGTTTCTTCCCCACAGCACAACATCATTGGCATTGTCACAGAGCACCTGCGCAAGGGCGGTGCCCCAGCTGCCGCTTCCCAGGACGACACACTTCATACGGAAACCTTCTTGCGGGCAATCAGCCGGATCGGCGTTCCTTCAAAGTCAAAAGCCTGCCGAAGCTGATTTTCCAGATACCGCTGATACGTAAAATGCAGCAATTCAGGATCGTTGCAGGAGAAGACAAACTCCGGCGGCTGAACACCGGTCTGCGTCGCATAGTAGATGCGGAACCGTTTGCCGTTGCGGGCCGGTGCCGGGGTCGTAATCTGCGTATCGGCGATGACTTCATTCAGGACATTGGTCGGGATGCGGCGGCGGCTGTTTTCATAGACACGGTCCACCATCGGCAGAATCGTATTGACTCTCTGATGCGTCAGGGCACTGACAAACAGAACCGGCGCAAAGGAAAGATAAACGAACTGGGCCCGCACCTTCTCTTCGAATTCGTGCATCGTCTTGTCATCCTTCTCGATTGCGTCCCACTTATTGACGACAATGATGACAGGCTTGCCTGCATCGTGGGCATAGCCGGCCACGTGCTTGTCCTGTTCCCGGATGCCAAGGCTCGCATCCATCAGAAACAGTGCGACGTCGCAGCGCTCGATTGCCTGCATGGCCCGCATGACGGAATACTTTTCGATGTTTTCATATACCCGCCCGCGCTTGCGGATGCCGGCCGTATCGACAATGACATAGGGCTTGCCGTTCCACTGGAACGCAGTATCAACAGCGTCACGGGTCGTTCCTTCTTCGTTGGCAACGATGGCACGATCCTGATTCAGAATTGCATTGACCAGCGAAGACTTGCCGACGTTCGGCTGACCAATGACAGCGATCCGGATTCCTTCCGGCTCCGGCACCGCTTCTTCTTTCGGCATGGCCGCAAAACAGGCATCCAGCACATCGCCGACGCCGACGCCATGGACGCCGGATACCGCAATCGGATCCCCGACGCCAAGGGAATAGAACTCATAGATCGACGCCAGACGGGAAGAATCGTCAATGTGATTGACAGCCAGAACAATCGGCTTCTTCGATCTATGCAGCATCTGGGCGATATAGCGGTCATCGTCGGTGACGCCGACCGTTCCGTCCGTGACGAAAAGAATGACATCCGCCTCCTGGACAGCTACCTGGACCTGGGCACGGATTTCATTCTGATACGGCTGATCTTCCAGCTGAATGCCGCCGGTATCGATCATATGAAATTCCTTGTTGAGCCAGGTCCCGGTTCCGTAGATCCGGTCGCGGGTGACGCCCGGCTCATCTTCGACAATGGACAGCCGGCTGCCGATGCACCGGTTGAAAATCGTCGATTTGCCTACATTCGGTCTTCCGACAATTGCTATTGTTGAACGCATGAATCCTCCTGAAGATACGGCTGCGCAAGCCTGAGGATGGCATCGACCACCTGCTCGCGGGTCATATCCGAACTGTCAATCACCACGGCATCCTCTGCCCTGCATAAGGGCGAGTTGCTGCGGTGCGTATCGTCATAGTCGCGCTGCTCGATGTCCTTTTCAATCAGCGCAAGCTGCTCATCTGTCCCTTTATCTCCATAGTCCTGCTGCAGACGGCGCAGGGCACGGGAACGGACACTGGCAGTCAGAAAAACCTTAACTTCGGCATCCTTCAGTACAACGGTGCCGATATCGCGGCCATCCATGATAAACCCCTTCGCCGCCGCCATCTTCTGCTGACGGGCAACGAGATCCTGGCGCACACGGGCGTGCCTTGAAACACGGGAGGCAGCCATGGAAACCTGTTCCTGACGAATGGCGGTTGTCACATCCCTGCCATCAAGAAAAACCGTTCCCTCCGGCGTCAGCTCAATGTCCGCACCCGCAAGCATGGCTGCCAGAGCATTTTCATCATCGAGAGAAATACCCTCTTCCAGCGCTTTATAGGCAGTGCAGCGGTACATGGCACCCGTATCAAGGTGAACGTAGCCAAGGCGGCTGGCCAGCATTTTGGCAATGGTGCTCTTGCCGGCAGCACTTGGCCCGTCAATGGCAATATTGATCTTCATCCCAGAACCCCCTGCGACTGCAGTACCCAGTAAATGACAACGACCAGAACAACAGAAAGCGCAATGATCAGAACGATCAGCACGACGTTGAGAATCTGATTGGTACGCTTCATCTTGTCAGAGACTTCCGTCAGATTGTCCTGATAGTCATCCAGCTGTGCCCGCATCTGCGTCGTTTCCTGCAGAAGCTGGCGGCGCGTCGTGTCCGAAGAGGAATTGACCGCTTCGGCAATGGAATTTCTGACCCCCGTATTCAGCAGCTGCGTCGTTGAAACGGTTTCGGAAGACGGAACTTCCCTGGCCCCTGGAGTGATTGGAGAAGGAGAGGAAGTCTGGGCAGGCTGCTGCGCATTGCGGATCATATTCTGAACTTCGGCCGCAATGTCTTCACGGGTCATGGACTGTGTCTGCTGAACGGCCTGGTCACTGTCATCACTGTCCAGCGAATCAAGGAAATCGGAAACCGAAGTGCTGCCGTAGGTATCGTCCCCGGCGGAACCGGACGAAGAAGACTGTGCATCTGGATACGGTTTGCTTGGAGCTGGAGAAACGGAAGGCGCAGGCTTTGGTGCCTCGGCCTTCTTTTCCGGCTGACCTTCCTTGAGGATGCGCAGCAGGTTCAGATCCGTGTTGGTCGTGTAGGCATTGCCGTGGTCGACGCTGTACTGCTTGGCTTCTTTCAGAAATTCGCGGACATATTCATTATCAAAGTCCTCCGAGCGCTCACTGCCCCGAAGGATGGATGAATTGAATTCGGCTTCCGGCGTCTCTTCCGTCGGCTGAGCGATGGGCGCACTGTAGCGGCGCTGATGGATGGGATCATGGGCCCGGCCGGCGTCGCTCACGGGACTCTGCACATCTTTGGCAAGATGGGCATTGACCTCGGAGAGATCGCTGCGGGACAGATCCTTGTCTCCTTCGCTCTGCATGCGCCGGCGCAGATCTTCATAACGTTTGGTACGTGAATATTTCGGCATGGAAGGTTCTCCCTTAAAGAGTGATAAAGCTGTTGACAATGCGGATCAGATCGCCGCCGAACAGGCGGATCCACAACCCGACCAGCAATGCCGTTAACAACGCTGTGCAGACACAGGCAAGAACAGAGCGGCGTCTTCCGCACTGAAATGTGTATTCATAGGAAATCGCATGAAGAAGTACCGAACCGGAAACCGCTGTCATTGCGATGACGAAACTAAAGTAGATGCTGCCGTCCATCGCAAGAGCCGCAAGACTGTACAGCAGCGTCAGGAACCATGCACTTTCGCAGCTGATGTCCACCAGGCGCAGAAGATTGGACAGCGAGAAGCGGAAGCTTCCCAGAAACATCTTCAGGCAGGCACCGGCATACTCCGTAATTGTCCCCAGTGCAACGATACGGAACCAGAGCGAAACTGCATCCGTAAACGGCATGCGCGCAAAACTGAAGGAATCCGTATTCAGCTTTCCCTGAAGAACATAGACGAAGAAGAACGCAATGATGCCGTATTTCAGAAGAATACGGAACAGAGCATATTTCCAGTCACTGTGCGCATCGGTTGAAGCCTGGGCGAGCATGTTGGAAATCGGATCATACAGCCCTTTGAGAACGCTTGTTTTGGCCGGCTCACTGTCAAGCTCACGTACGATCTTCGGCTCAAAATCACGCTCCTCAACATTAGCAAACCGAACAGTCTGCTGGAAAGGGATCTGCGGTTCCTTCTTCGGCATTTTCGTTTCTTCAGCTGCAGCAGAGGCAGTCTCTGACTTCGTATCGTCTGTCTCTTCCGGCTTCGACTGCTCCACTTCCTTAGCAGGCACTTCCGCCTGGTCTTCTTCAACAGCCGCTGTTGCCGCAGCCTCTCCTGCTGGTTCCGCTTCATCGGAAGCTGCAGGTACTGCCTCCTTTTCGGAATCATCTGCCTCTTCCTTAGCGGACACTTCGGGCTGGTCTTCTTCAACAGCCGCTGTTGCCGCAGCCTCTCCTGCTGGTTCCGCTTCATCGGAAACTGCAGGTCCTGCCGGTTCGGAATCATCTGCCTCAGACTCTGCGGCTGTTTCCTTCGCTTCTTCCGGTGCTTCAGGCGGTACTTCCTCGGCCTTTTCAGATTCCGGCGCCGCTGCGGGTGCAACTTCTTCAGCGGGATGATCGGATACGGATTCTGCCGCTTT
This sequence comes from Galactobacillus timonensis, assembly GCF_900240265.1. NCBI lineage: Bacteria > Bacillati > Bacillota > Erysipelotrichia > Erysipelotrichales > Erysipelotrichaceae > Galactobacillus > Galactobacillus timonensis. The sequence goes on along the minus strand of NZ_LT964739.1, from coordinate 2,063,458 downwards.
GTCTTCGGCAGGTTTCACTTCCTCCTGCGGACGTGTTTCCTGCGAAACGGTTTCTTCCGCAGCCTTCGGCTCTGCATTCATCGTTACGGGCGTTGTTTCAGCAGTCGGTGTCTCTGTCGCTGCTGCGGATGCAGGTGTCATTGCCGGAGCTGCGTGATCCGTCTCTTGTGCAGTTATGACTTCAGCAGTTGCAGCCGCCTTTCCCCGGGAGCCCTTCTTAGAGGATCCGCTTCTTTTCTTATGGGTCCCGTTTCCTTCCGCACCTGAGCGGGAAGTGCCATCCGCCGCCTCTTTATGCGCTCTGGGCTTTCTTGTCTGACGCTTCACAGGTGTTCCGTCCGGATTGGTTCTTGGCCGGCGCGCCTTCTTTGGCGCCGGATTTTTTATCTTTTCATCCGCAGCTTCTGCGGTGTCAGTAATTTTTTCTTTGACTTCGGTTTCAGGCACAGTAAAACCCCCTTCTAAATCATTCATTATGATAGCACATGGACCTGTCCCTTTTGAGCGCCGGCCAAAGAAAAAGGCTCTCCAGATCGGGAGCCTCAGCCTCTGCTTTTCGATTCTGCACGGCCGCAGTAACGACCATCCGCCGTAGAAATGATGACCATCTCATGGTTCTGAATGAACAGAGGAACCTTGATCGTAAGACCTGTTTCCAGCGTCGCATTCTTCAGCGCCGCCGTCGCCGTGTCGCCCTTGACCGCCTGTTCGCACTCAACGATCTCGAGGTTCACCTTATCCGGAAGAATGACCCCGAGCACTTCGCCGTTGTACATCATGATGTTGACGTTGTCATTCGGCTTGAGAAACTGCATCTCCCAGGTCAGACGATCCTTCGGAATGCTGATCTGATCATAGGTCTCATTGTCCATGAATACCAGCGAATCCCCGTCATCATAGAGATACTGCATCTCCTTCTTGTCGACGTGGACATCCTCAACCTTGTCACCGCCCGTAAAGGAAATTTCCTTCACGACACCGGAACGCAGATCCTTGACCTTGACTTTGACGATCATCTGACGCATCGCCGTCTTGTTCAAAGCCAGATTCATGACCTGGTACAGACTCTTTTCATATTCAAACGTAGATCCCGGTTTCAAATCATTCACGATTACCATATTCTTTTCCTCCATTACTTCAGCCTGTTACGGATGAAGGCCGCAACGCCTTCCCCGTCCAGCCCGTACTTGTGCATCAGATCCTTCGCCGCACCGCTTTCGGCAAACACATCCTGCAGTCCGATCCGGTATACCGGACGCGGGCACTTTTCAGAGGCCAGCTCTGCAATCATACCGCCAAGGCCGCCGATTGTACTGTGCTCCTCCGCCGTAAATACCGTATCGTTGGCTGCCAGCAGCTTCACAATACCATCTTCATCGCACGGCTTGATCGCACACACATCCACAACCGTCAGATCAATGCCATCCGCCTTCAGCATCTCGGCCGCTGCCAGCGCCGACTGCACCATCAGTCCGCAGGCAAACAGAACCACCCCATGGCCCTGACGGATCACGTTTGCCTTCAGAACATTCACATCCGCTTCGGAATGGTAGACATCGTCTACCGCAGAACGGCCAAGACGCACATAGCACGGATCCTTGGTCGAAGCGACATAGCGAATGACAGCTGCTGTCTCAGCCGCATCGCAGGGAACATACACCTGCATACCGCTGATTACGCGCATCAGGGCAATATCCTCAATCGCCTGGTGCGAAACGCCGTCTTCACCAACCGAAATTCCGGCATGCGTCGCACATACCTTTACCGGCAGATGCGGATAGGCAACACTGTTGCGGATCTGTTCCCAGGCCCGGCCGGTCGCAAACATCGCAAACGAAGACGCAAACGCAACATATCCCGAAGCCGCCAGACCGGCCGCATGACCGATCATGTCCGCCTCCGCAATGCCCATATCGAAGAAACGCTCCGGCGCCACCTTCTTTGCCATTGCCGTCTTCGTACTGCCGGCAAGATCCGCATCCAGCACAACGATCTTCGGATTTTCCGTCACCAGCTGAGCGAGAGTCTCGCCATACGCTTCACGTGTAGCCTTCGCCATTATTCAGCCTCCAGTTCTTTCAGAGCCGCTGCCAGCTGCTCCGCATTGGGAGCCTTGCCGTGCCAGCCCGCTTCATTTTCCATAAAGGATACGCCCTTGCCCTTGATAGTATGCGCAATGATCGCCGTCGGACGGTCCTTCGTCTCGCGGGCCTCCTTAAAAGCCACCCGCATCTGATTGAAGTCATGCCCGTCAATATTGACCACATGCCAACCAAAGGCTTCAAACTTCACATCCAGAGGCTCCGGACCAATGACATCCTCCGTACGGCCGTCGATCTGCAGACCATTGACATCGATGATCGCACACAGATTATCACTCTTATAATGGGCAGCCGCCATCGCCGCCTCCCAGATCTCGCCTTCCTCACATTCTCCATCACCGCAGAGAACATAGATTCGATGATCGTTTCCGGCGAGCTTATTGGCAATGGCCATACCATCGGCCGCCGCCAAACCCTGTCCAAGCGAGCCCGTGCTCATATCAACGCCCGGAACATAGTTCATATTCGGATGTCCCTGCAGACGCGAGTTGAGTCTGCGGAACGTCATCAGCTCCTCTTCGGGGATGATTCCCTTCTCCGCCAGAGCCGCATACAGCATCGGCGACGTATGGCCCTTTGAAAGGACAAAGCGGTCACGATCCTTTGAAGATGCGTTATCCGCACTCAGATCCATTTCCTCGAAAAACAGTTCCGTAATGAGATCCGCCGCCCCAAGAGAGCCGCCCGGATGCCCCGATTTCGCATTGGCGACTTCCTTCAAAATATTTACCCGAATGTTTTTCGCATGATCCTTTAATTCTGATATTTCCATGATTCAGCTCCTTTATACGATGAAACAGTCTGCCTATCCTTCATAATATCGAATTCAGCAAAAAAAGAAAACCGCACACGGCGGCTAATATTTCAGCATGAGATGGGGTCGACGGGAATCGAACCCGTACGGTATCGCTACCACAGGATTTTAAGTCCCGTGCGTCTACCAGTTCCGCCACGACCCCTGATAACAAAAATGGAGGTACCTGCCGGAGTCGAACCGGCGCTCACAGAGTTGCAGTCTGTTGCCTTACCACTTGGCTAAGGTACCACACTCGATCAGTGCTTTTCTATATTATCAAAGCACCGATCAAAAAACAACCGAAATTATTGCCGCATCAGCGTCACCAGTGCCAGCACAGAACTGTTGTAATAGATCGAAGGCTCATTGGTCGAATAGCTGCGGTACGAGTCCACATACATCTTCGCCAGCGCCGTACCGTCAGAAAGAGCCTCGGTCATATCATCTTCCCTGTCCGCATCCGGTCCCCCGACAACCGCACCGGCCGGCACCGAATTCAGACTCAGATATAAGCGGTTGTGAATCGACGTCGGACTGTGCGTTCCTTCACCGCTGACAAAGCAGAGATTCAGCGCATTGCGCCCAAGCAGATAGGAAAGATGGTTCATCGCCCCGTCCCAGTACTTTTGATCAGCGCTCACATACCCGGCCAGCGCACAGGCAATCCCGTTATCCGCCTCCCGCAGATTCGAGCCCCCGACATAGGCAACCCCGCTGTATCCATAGCCATTGGACGCCTGCGACAGAACAAGGTCCGCCTGCGTCGTTATACCATTCTTCAGCAGTGTAAAGAAAGCCGCATCCGCCGAAGAAAGATCACTGCAGCTCACCAGCATCCAGGCTCCGTATTCACCAACCTCATCCCAGGACAGCCCCTGAGCAGCCACGGCATCTGCCTCATACAGCTGCTTTGCCGTTTCCAGATATTTGGAATCCTTCGCTGCAGCATATAAGGCAGCCGAAGCGAAGAACCGGTTGTCACTGTCCGAAGCATCCCGATAGTTGCCGCTGGTAATTTCATCCGGATTGTCCATATATTTATGATCCTGCTCCGATTTCAGATAATCCCATGCCCTGCTGGCCGCCTGTAGGCACTGTTGGGAAAAGGCAGGATCAATGGATTCATAAACAATCGAAGCCGTCGCCATGACACCGGCAAAGCTGCCCGTAGCCGAAGTATCCGCCGGCAGCACATAGATCTGGCTGTCATCATCCGCCGGATTCAGAAAATCACCCGGAAAGAAAGCCGCCGTCGCCCGCGCATACACACTGCCATCCGACGTCTGCATCCGCAGCATCCATTCAAGCTCATAGCGAACCTCATCCAGAATATCCGCTGTCCCATTGCCGGCATCCGGGCTCGCCGTATCATCACTCCAAAGCGATGGCGCATACATATATGCCATCATCAGATCCATCACCGCCTTCGCACCTGTCTTCACATACCGGCCGAAATCACCTGCATCATGCCAGCCGCCATGGACATCCGCAGTTGACTCCGTCCCATACAGCAATGCCGGTGCACTGTGACATGCTGCATGGGCCAAAGCGCCGGCAGTTGCCGAATCCAGATCCATACCGCACCTCTGCAGAACAAAGAAATGCAGAAGATCCTGCGAAAGAGCAGCATACGGATCCGCAGCGATCGTAAACACCGGCGAAATCTGTCCCGTCTGCGTACGAATGTAATAAGACCCTTCCGTCTGCAGCGACGAAAAGTCACCGATGCCGGTCGTTTCACCGCTGAACTCGTCCGCACCTCTGGAAACAATGGCACCGGTATATACCACATTCCCCGTCCCCTGTTCAACGACATCAAAGAAGTCGCCCGAGGCGTTGGAAAACGTGCACTCCTTGCGGTTTGCGCTGACATAGCCCGCCTGGTTGACCCGCACAGATTCATCCATGGAAGATGGAAGAATCCGGATGTTTCGGAACGTGAGCGAATGATAGTCGCCGCTGCCGCCGTAATAGATCGTAACAATGCCATCCGGGATTTCCGAAGGCGAAGTAAAAGAAAAGGAATAATTCTGTTCCTGCCCCGTGATCGAAAAAGTCTGATCCGCGACAGATGCGCCGGTGCTGCCGTCAAAGGTCATCACACGGATCTCACTGTCTGCAGTAGCAGAGGCGGAAAAAGATACACTCACCTCCGTGTCGACAGGAAAATGCAGACCGCCGAGCGAAAGATAGGAGCTCTCACGCGTCGAGCCGCCGCTGGCCACTTCGATCTGTGCCTGATCATAGCTCAGGGTCGGTGTAATGGCGCCATCCTGGGAATAGGCAGTCCAGCTGCTGACAAAGCCGGTCGCATTGTCCGGCTCATAGCTGAAGCTGCCCTTTTCAGATACATTCTGAAAATAGGAGACTGCCGGCGCCGGTGTCGCGGTCGCGGAGGCCTCAGGTGCGGCTGTTTTTTCCTGTGCAAGCGTCGTATTACGATCTTCCAGATGAATGTTCCGCCGCCTCAGAATCACTGAAATACTGAGAACAAGCGCCACCGCGAGCATTGCCTTCAGCAGCAGCTCGACATTCAGCTGATTTCTGTCCCGTTGTTTTTTGTCCATGTGCCCCATTATAAAAGAAATCTCCCGCCTCGGGAGATTTCTGAACATTTCTTAACCTGCTGCGCTCATCTTGACCCTGGTGTACAGATCGGCAAGCTGCCGCGTCATCTTCTCATTGAAATGGAACACTTCATCCTTATCATAGCCGCTGCGGGGCAGATAGGCAGGATTTTCAAAGTAGTCGCCGAGTTCTCCGGAAAGATAGTCGCGCACTACCGTATTCGGCGACGTATAGCCGACATATTCCGAATTCATCTGGGCGATGTCGTCTTCCATCATGAAGTTGATGAACTCATTGGCCAGTGCCGGGCAGGACGAATTGGCCGGAATGACCATCGCATCCACCCAGATATTGGTTCCCTGCGAAGGTTCCAGATAGCTCATGTCCGAATTTTCCGAGATGACATAAGCCGCGTCGCCCGAGTACATGATGGCAATATCCATATCGCCGTTGGCCATGCCATCGATTACTTCATCCGTCACATAGGCCGGATCCACGGCATCGTTCATTTCCATCAGCCAGTCATAGGCCTCCTGGATCTGGGTCGGATCTTCGGTATTCATCGAATAGCCAAGCGCCTTGAGAGCGACCATGAACATGTCACGCTGCGAATCGTAGGCATAGACCCTGCCCTTGTAGCGCTCATCGTGCAGAATGTCCCAGCCCTCGTTTTCGATGGTTTCCTGATCAACGACCTGATTGTTGTAGACAAGACCGACGGAGCCGTAGAAATAGGGGGCCGCATACTGTTCCTCCGGGTCGAACTGCTTCACCATGTCCATTACGTCCGGCGCAATGTTGGAAAAATTCGTAACGACCGATTTATCCAGGGGCTGCAGCATATCTTCGCTCATCAGACGCTCGATCATGTAATCCGAAGGTACCAGTACATCATAGGAGCTGCCACCAAGCAGCTTCGTATACAGCGTCTCATTGGAGTCAAAGACGTCATAGTTGACACGGGCCGTAAAGCGGCGCTCGAACTCCGGAATCGTCTCGTCGGCAATGTATTCGCCGGCGTTATAGACGTTGATCGTACTGCAGCCATAGACCGCCTGCGAATCGATGATTTCAACATCCGGATCTACGGCCGCCTCACTTCCGCATCCTGCCAGCATCGATGCGGCAAGGGCAGCAGAAGACACAATCTTAATCGTGGACAGCAGCGACTTTTCCATGTTCCATCTCCTTCTTCTTTGCCCGCCGTGCCGGAATCACGTTCACCGCAATCAGCACCACGGTCAGAATCACAATGACGACCGTGGAGAGCGCATTGATCGTCGGATTGACACGCTTCACGTTGGCATACACATACATCGAAATATTGGATACGCCCGGCCCCGTCGTAAACAGAGAAATCACGAAATCATCAAACGACATGGTGAAGGCGACCAGCGCACCGGATACAATGCCCGGCTTGATCTGCGGAATGATGACCTTGCGGATCGCCTGCATCGGTGTGCAGCCAAGATCCAGCGCCGCTTCCGCCATGTTGGGATCCATCGCTCTTAAGCGCGGCATCACGGAAAGAATGACATAGGGAATGCAGAAGGCAATATGCGCCAGAACCATCGTTATAAAGCCCGTCTGAATCCGCAGCGACGTAAAGAACAGCATGAAGCCGATCGCCGTCACAATATCCGGGTTGAGCATCGGCAGATTGTTGACCTGCTGGATCGCTTCCCGAAGAACCTTCTTTGACTTGGAAAGACCGATTGCCGTAATGGTTCCGGCCACCGTGGAAACCGCCGTCGCAATAACGGCGCACGCAAAGGTAACGCCAACCGCTTCCAGAATCGGGCGGCTGGAGAACATCCGCTCATACCAGCGCAGCGAAAAGCCGGTAAAGTTCGTCAGCGACTTGGAACGGTTGAAGCTGAAGAAGATCACATACAGAATCGGCAGATAGAAGAAGGCAATGATCAGCCAGAAACCGATGGTGGACCATCTGCTGTTTTTCTTTTCCATCACTCAGTCCTCCCTTTCTGCCGGCTGCTTTTCAAGCTTCCGGATCACGAACATCGAAATCAGGATGATGACAGCCATGATCAGCGACACGGCGGAGCCGAAGTTCCAGTCGCCTGTCGTGATGAAATAGTCTTCAATGAGGTTGCCGATCAGCACGTAGCGTCCACCGCCCAGGAACTTGGGAATGAAGAACGAAGAGACTGCCGGCAGAAACACGAGTGTAATGCCCGACACAACGCCGCTCAGGGAAAGCGGAAGAATAACCTTCCGGAATGTCTGACGGTCATCGGCGCCAAGATCGTGAGCCGCGGTGATCAATGCGGGATCAATCTTGCACAGCGCCGTATAGACCTCCAGGATCATGAACGGCAGAAAGTTGTATACCATGCCGACATATACCTTCAGCTCCGCAGCCATGTGCAGATGGCTCAGGATGCCGCGCCATGCATAGGTACGCACCAGCATGTTGATCCACATTGGCAGCGTGATCAGAAGAACCATGATGCTCTGCTTGTTGGGATGCTGGCGGGCAATGTAGTAAGCCACCGGATAGCCGATTGCAATGCAGATGAGTGTCGTAATGAACGCCATCTTCAGCGACCGCCACAGAACCGTCGGGAAGACCGGATCCGAGAAGAAGCGGGCAAAGTTTTCAAAGGTAAACTGCAGCGTCAGCGTACTGTTGCCCTGCTTGGTGAAGGCATACAGGACAATCATCAGCATCGGCAGCACAATCATGATCGCGGCCCAGACGATATACGGCCGCACCAGTCTTGCAAAGGATTTCATGCCTTATTTCCCCATCTTGCCCATGACATGGATGTCGTCCGGATGCCAGGTCAGACCGATGCGTTCGCCTTCCTTCAGCTGACGCGTCGTCTCAATCTTCAGCTCCCGGCCCTGGGTCGAGAACGTAATCGGATAATCGCCCGGAACGATGTTTTCATCGTCGAAATCATATTTCACATCCCAGATTTCGACACGGCTGTTGTCTTCCAGGTTCCATGCATAGGCATCCGCCCAGCGGATCAGATCCGTATCCAGCGCAACACTTTCCTTGATTTCATCGACGGAGCGATAGAAGTCAAAAGCCTGAATCGACTCATCGTTGCTCATGTCCTCGACAGCTGTCGGCTTGACGACAACGATCTGGATCTTGATCTCGGTTCCGGCTTCCGTGCCAAAAACGCAGGAATAGGTGCCGGTCTTGGGCTCCACATGATATTCGACCCTGGTCAGGGATACGTTTTCCTGATCCTCCGTATCCGTCTTCCATGCCTGTGCATTGGCACGGGCAATAACTTCCGTATCCGTGAGGCTGGCAACATCTTCCACGTCCATCATGAACGAGGATGCGGAAATCTTTTCATGGGCTTCTTCATTGGTCACATCGCGTTCGCCCGTCACGTGCATGGTCACGGTCTTGGAGGTACCGGACGATGTTTCGGCGATGACTTCGTAATGAACGCCCTTGAAGAGGACGGACTTCACTTCACCATTGAGCAGGCCTTTGTTGCGGGGAACAATGTGAATATCCTCCGGCCGCAGCATGATGTCGACCGGCTCGTTCTTGGCGAATCCGTAGTCGATGCATTCATAATCATGGTCATCGAAGGAAACGAGCTTGTCTTCCTTCATGATGCCGTCGATGATGTTGGAATCGCCGATGAAGCGGGCACAGTATTCATCAACCGGCTCGTTGTAGATCTCGGTCGGCGTACCGATCTGTTCAATGTTTCCTTCGCGCATGACGACAATCTTGTCCGACATCGTCAGCGCCTCTTCCTGATCATGGGTGACAAAGATGAAGGTGATGCCGACTTCCTGCTGGATCTCCTTGAGTTCCAGCTGCATCTCCTTGCGAAGATTCTTGTCCAGCGCCGACAGTGACTCATCGAGAAGAAGGACGCGCGGCTCATTGACAAGGGCGCGGGCAATGGCCACGCGCTGCTGCTGGCCGCCAGACATCAAGGTGATGTCCTTATGCTCGAAGCCTTCCAGGCCGACCAGCGAAATCATACGGGTCACCTTCTGGTCAATGATGTCCTTCGGCATCTTCTTGAGATTCAGTCCAAAGGCGATGTTGTCATACACATCCAGATGCGGAAAGAGTGCATAGTGCTGGAAAACCGTGTTAACGTCACGCTTGTAGGCCGGAACATCGGCAATGTCTTCTCCATCCATGATGACATGGCCCTCATCCGGTGACAGAAAGCCGGCGATAATGCGCAGCAGCGTCGTCTTGCCGCAGCCCGACGGTCCCAGCAGAGTCACGAATTCATTCTCATAGATATCGAGTGAAATTCCCTTTAATACAACCTGATTGTCGAACGATTTAACAATGTTCTGAAGCTGAATCAGTTTCTTTGCCATATCCCTTTCTTCCCCTTTTTTCATCTTTATCAGAACGCCGGCGGCGTTGAGACCCAAAGAATCGTTGCCGGTTTATCCCAGCGGTTTGCCAGACAGTAGCGGTACTTGCCCGGCATGTAGAAGTTGTCCCCTTTGTGAAGAATCCGGCCCTTCTTATTGCCGCCCCACACCAGCGCGATCTTCCCGGAAAGCACATAGCCGAATTCCTCGCCGTTATGCGGTTCCATCGGATCCGTTTCCTGATGCGGAAGCAGATCGATGATCACCGGCTCCATGGCGTTTTTCTGCGCATTGGGCACAATCCAGTGAATTGTTTCGTTGTCCCTTTCATCAACGAAGGCATCGTTTTCCGTAAAGACGACCTGTTCCTCTTCCTGTGAGGCGAAGAATTCCGACATACTGACGCCGAGCGCCTCGGCAATGTCTTCCAGAGTCGCAATACTGCAGGAAGCGAGATTGCGTTCCAACTGGGAAAGAAAACCCTTGGTCAGCTCGGTCCGCGAAGCCAGTTCCTCCAGCGTCAGATCGTTCTGTACACGCAGCTGACGTATTCGTTTGCCAATATCCATCCGCCCCTCCTTTGTTTAGTAACTGTAAACAATTCTTTTAGAATTCAAAAACAGATTTTATTATACAGTCCCCACCCCTGCGTGCAACCCATTTTTAAACATTTTGTTTAAAAAATCCCTTTTTGCACAGTGTTGGTAAACCTGAGTCTAGAACCGCTTAGTCATGCGGTTCTACGGAATAGTAATCTCGATATCTGAGCGTTTCTGGGATATATAGTGAGCTCACCAGCAGCACTTTGACCTTTTCCNAAAATCCCTTTTTGCACAGTGTTGGTAAACCTGAGTCTAGAACCGCTTAGTCATGCGGTTCTACGGAATAGTAATCTCGATATCTGAGCGTTTCTGGGATATATAGTGAGCTCACCAGCAGCACTTTGACCTTTTCCAGCGGTTCTGCAGGCGGATTCATCAGAAATGCAAACAGATCAAGATATCCCTGCAGTTCATCACGTTCAAAACCGGAATGTGATCTTAGGAAAGCTTTCAGCAGAGCACATGCATGGTTCACTTCTCTGAGAGGATTGTCCTTATCGTCCAGTCTGATCAGATCTCGTGAATTATATTTCTGTTCTTTAAGGTTCAGATCCGATACCAGAATTGAATGTGAACGCTCACTGTCATGGATCAGTACTGAACCTTCCTGAATATGCTGGTTGAAGGCATTCCAGGTACTCTCTTTCGTAGGCTTTCCTTGATGGTTTTCGTAGATTGTAATTGTCTGCGTGCCATCAGTTCCAATTGCGATACACATCTTGTTTCTGGATATGCCTCTGTATTGTTTGCCGTCAATCAGCTGCCTGTGCTTTTTTCCCAGATCCCAGTATGTTTCATCGATCTGAACATTTCCGAACAGCACAATGTTCTCCTGATAGTTATCCAGGATTCTGAACAGCTTCGCGTCCCAGTACTTCGTTGTTGTGAAGGAATTACGGCCATTCTTTGAGGCAAGACTCATACTTTCATAACCGATAATTCTCAGAAGCTGCTCAACCCATTCTGTGTACGGTATTTTATGATCTTCAAAAATGGTCCCGGTTGTGATGGTGAATGTCCTTCCACAATCTTTGCAAAGATACCTGTTTACGCCATTTGAAGTATGACCGTACTTGATGAAGTTTTCTGATCCGCAATGCCTGCATTGAAAGACCTGAAATGCATTCAGAAACTCTGCTTCTCCGGATTCTATCAGGCTCTGATGCCTGCGATCAAAGACTTCCACATACTGATCCTTAATGAACTGCTCGTACGGCGAAAGACTCTCCTTATAATCCCAGGGCGTACGTCGCCTGGAGGAGGTAAGCGATTGATTATACATCGGTGGTAGACCTCAATGCTTAAGTAAGCAGTCATGAGGAGGCCTACCACAGCTAACTCAGAACCACTTACCAAAGCGTTTTAGCTTTCTAGCCCCGTCGGGCTATCCAAATTATAGGTTCTTCACCAACACTGTGCAAAAAGGGATTTTTGTTTAAAAACCCTAAACCAGTCCTTCCGGCAGCTGTTTATGTAAAATGCATGCAAGAATCGCGAAAAAAAGGAAGGCGTTGTGCCCAATGTCAGTAAGTTAACAGGAAACACTGACTTCTGACAAGAAACACTCGTTTCAAAAAAAGGCGAGTGTTTTTTATTTTGCAAAGTGCTATGCCAAGACGTTTTCATCACTTACATAAAAACGTTTGAAAATGCATAAATATGCACTTTTTTCAAAAAAGTACTTGACAGGCTGAGCACAGGAATTTTTAGACAATCCGAAGGAAATTGTAGGGGGTATTTTTCGACTATGGTTTCCTATCTCTATTCGCTGGGCGCTGTTCATAAGCATCTCAATGATGCGATCAACTATGTGTCTTCTTCTATTGGCTGCTACTGCAAATCTCCTGGGTTTGATTTCACCCGCAAGCGTAAGCTGCCGCCGGAAGAACTCATGAAATTCCTGATCCAGTTCCAATCCAAATCATTATCTTCTGAGATCGGAGATTATTTCACTGATATGGTGGTCCCTCCATCTGTTTCTGCTGTCATTCAACAGCGGCGGAAATTGGATCCCCGGGCGCTGTATCGGGTATTCACTTTATTCACTGACAGTATTAACGTCAACAATCGGTTTCAGGGATATCGACTTCTCGCTTCCGACGGCTCCGATATCAATATTCCATATAATCCAGAAGACAGCGAAACTTATCATATTCAAAGTGGAATGGCACGCGGTTTTAATCAGCTTCATCTGAATGCGTTATACGATGTTCTGAACCGCTGTTATGCCGACATTGAGATTGATACAGCAGCCAAATCAAATGAGCCCAATGCCGCAGAAGAAATGCTTGAAAAGAATGCGGAGAAATATGGGAAGTTCATTTATATTGCCGATCGCGGTTATGAGAAATATCAGCTGATGGCATTTCTCGCTGAGAACCAGATAAAATACATCATTCGCGTCAAAGATATCTCAAGCAACGGTATTCTCAGCACCATGAATCTGGAGGATAAGGAATTCGACCTTGATCTTGAAAAGATCCTCACACGGCTGCAGACCAATGAAGTAAAAAAGCATCCGGAAAAATATGTCCGTATCATGAACAATCAAGTCTTCCGTTTTCTTCCCATCGAAGAAGAATCTTACCATCTGAATTTCCGCGCAGTACGTTTCAAAAGCACCGAGGATACTCATGAGTGTCTTATTACCAACCTGCCAAGAGAGCAGTTCCCGATCAACGTAATGAAGGAACTTTATCACCAAAGGTGGGGCATTGAAGGAAGTTTCCGCGAGTTGAAATATACCATCGGTCTTACAGGATTTCATGGCAGAAGCAGACAGTTTCTTTATCAGGAAATCTATGCACGGACAATTCTGTATAACCTTTGTCAGTTCATTGTGGCAGCCGTTCCGTCAGAAAAGTCAGATACCAGGCATGAGTACAGATTCAATTTCAGTTCTGCTGTAACAAATATCAGGCAGTACCTTGCAGGCCATATCGATGAGGAGAAGCTGATATTCAGAATAAAAAAGTTCCTGATCCCAATCAGACCAGGAAGATCGTTTGTTAGAAATATACGTTCTCAATCCGCAAAGTTGTTTACGTATAGATCTGCCTAACGATCAGAGTATAAAACATCCGCAAAACTAAATCCACCGATTTTCATGACAGGCAATCGCTCTGTCCTTTTCGTCATGGCAAAATGTGTCAGTTTTGATCACACGATCCGTAAGAAAAGCCACACCGTTGATCATCTCAATCATCAGTGTGGCTCAGAATGTCAACCGCAACAGATATCAGGGCTTTTCAACCCCTTAACTTAACGCCATTGGCGTTGTGCCTTCCCAAACCTATTGAATCCGATACAGCTTCAGACATTCGGTTGTATAGATGTTTTCTGCAAACGATGCCAGCTGCCCGTCCAGCTCCGGATTTTCCCAATAGCGGACAATCGCATACTGGATCCCGTACTTTTTGAACAGTGATTGCGTTTTGGAATAATCAACTTCTTCCTGCCCGCTGTCACTGTCCCAGGGGTGATGGCGGCGGCAGATCTCATAGAGATCCTGATCGATCCGTGTGGAAGGATAGTAGGTATCACGCGCCGTAATGGGCTGATAGACATCGGGAAGATAGACCCGCATTCCTTCGGCCTGCGAAATAACGACGGGCTGATCGCTCCACTGCCGGCTGTCGAGTTCACTCTTGAGGACCTTGAACATTTCCTCGGACTCCGGCTCAATCTTGCTCAGGGGATCATAGAATTCCTTGTTTTCCACATAGAAACCGTACTGATAGCTGCGATTGGCACGCAATGCCTCAACATTGCTGTAAACAGTCACAAGGACCAAAACCGAGGAGACAGCCGCCGGAAGCCACTTCTTTTTTTCGCCGGCCTTCATCCACGCTCCAAGCAGATACAGCTCCGTAAACGGATTGAACATCACTTCCCAGATCCGGTAGAATACGTTGCTCGCAAGGAACTTTGCGATTGTCGGCGTACACAGCGGATTCATGAAAATCACGATCATCATCAGGAAGTTGAAGCGAAGATAACGCTCATCCGACGTCAGGGCATTGCGGCATACCAGAACCACGCCGCCCCAGCGCAGAACATTGATCAGATTGTCAGCCCAGTTGGAATAGACAAAGAAATAATCCTTGACCATGTCCACGTCCTGATGGTTGCGGAAGAAATATTCATAGTCATAGAGATAGTCCGGATCCGCAATGTGCATGTAGAGACTGTATCCCATCAGCAATAGCGGCAGAACAAAGACAAACAGCAGCTTCGCATGTCTTGCAAACCAGTCATCCACTCTGACCAGAACATCCTGAACCCGATCCTTCTGTGAAAAGCAGTAGTAGACAAGGAAAATCAGGGCCAGACCGATGCCTGCCGCAGGATGGGTGCGATGCAGAAGAATGCACGCATAAATGACCAGCGGCAGAACAATCCACGAAAGGTTGTAGAACACATTGTCCCGCCGAAGAAAACAAAGATACATTGCAAAAATCGACAGCGCCGCAAAAGACACCGGCAGATAGGAACTTGAGGAAGCGATGCCGGCAAACGACACCAGCGCAAGAATCCAGCGCGCCGAAGAGTCGCGGAAATCACCGGCCAGCCAGCGATAGATCAGGAACATCAGCATCGTGATGAAGAAACTGCGCCACGTGTTTCCATAGTAGGCATCAATGATCCGCCAATAGTAGAAATTCAGATAGAACAGCGCAAACACAAGCAGAACAATCTTCTGCCAGCGCTTGGAAATATCCAGCTTCTTGACAATATTCACCACCAGCATCGCTGCCAGGACATTGTAAATGGTGCCAATACCCCAGATGACGGATTTGAGGACGGGGATTGATTTCAGATCCAGAAGGATGGAGGCATACACCGAAACGAGCTGATAATAGCCCTGGTAAAGGTACAGCGCATCCCATTCCGCACCCGTCTTTCCCGTATAGAGATTGAAGAGATTAATCTGCGGATTATGAATGTTCTGGGCAATGTTGTTCAGATACATCGGCGCATCCGAATATTCAAGATCCGGATGGCACTGGTAAAGAACCGCCAGAAAAACGATCAGCGAAACGATGATGATCCAGATTTCCTTCCGCGAAAATTCATAGACCACATCGCGCCAGTGGCGGATGGTACAGCCAACAGCAGACAGCGCAACCAGAGCCGTGATGATCTGAATCCACAGAAAGGACCCGTGAACCAGCTGAATCGGATAATAGCCGATCGCACAGAGCGCCAGAAAAACCGCCGCACCATAAGGGGCACTGAAACGGCCGCTGGCAATATGAAGCCGCGCAAGAACAGCAGTTCCCATCCCTTCAAACAGGATGATCGCGACGATGCTGAGAATAAATATCCATTTCATAACTTTATCAATCGAAATCCGAATGGCTCTCATCGTACTGATTCAGCACTTCTTCAAGGTACTGGATCTTCAGATTCTTGACGGAGTCAAGGACAATGCCTGTCGCCATCAGGGATATGGCTGCAATGGTAATGACCAGACCCGCGGCCTGAAGCCTCGTGTGCAGAAGAATGATACCGGCCCCAAAGAGAACCACGAAAAACCAGAAGAAGAAAAACATCGGCCGATAGTCCTTGTAGAGATCAAAGAGCGTCTTAAGGACGCGGAAGCCGTCATGAAACGTATTCAGCTTCGAGAACGAACCGGCCGGACGGTCCCGATACGAGATCGGCTCTTCACAGATCTTCATCCGCATCACCAGCGCAAATACCGTCATCTCGGTTTCAATCTGAAAGCCTTCCGACCGCACCGGCATACACTTGACAAAGCGGCGGCTGAACACCCGGTAGCCGGTCATGATGTCGTGAATACTGCCATGAAACAGACGGTTGATCAGATCCCGTACCAGATTGTTTCCAAACTGATGAAACGGCCGCTTGTTTTCAGAGTAGTAGGTACCGTTGCTCAGACGATCGCCGATCGCCATGTCAACATCGTCTTCCAGGACAGGCTTGAGAAGACGGTCAATTTCTTCCGCCGGATAGGTATTATCACCATCCACAAGCACATAGGCATCCGCATCAATCTGCCGGAACATGGAACGTACAACGTTTCCCTTTCCCTGCCTTGTCTCTTTGCGGACGATGGCACCCGCGGCTTTCGCAATTTCAGCCGTACGGTCGCTGCAGTTATTGTCATAGACATAGATTTCCGCTTCGGGAAGAACCGCATGAAAATCATCGATGACGCTTTTGATGGTCAGCTCCTCGTTGTAGCAGGGAATCAGAACGGCAACTTTTTTCCTGGAATCTGTCATTTCCAACATCTTACCATGCTTCATTGATTGGATGCTTTTCATATTCGCCGATTCCCGCCCCGTTGCCGAAATAATCGCACTTCAGCAGCTCCAGCGAAATCCGCTCCTCCTCCATGCCGTACATCATCTCCTGACGCGCAAGCTCCGGATCATAATTGTCGAAGAATGTGTACCTGTCATTGACAAAATCCCAGGAATAATGGTCCGTCTTCCACGCATCCCAGAGACTGAAGAAGAAGCCGGTATAGTCCGAATCAAAGATGTCGCGGCCAAGAATCTGATGTGTATCGATCGTAAAGCCCCAGAGATTGGCAACCGTCGGAACCAGATCCAGTGTCGTCGCGACCTTGTCATACTCCCTTCCCGTTTCCATATCGCTGCAGTAGAAATAAAGATCCGTGTAGCGATAGTAGTCTTCGGCTGTGATTCCGGTCTGCTTATAGAACGGGCTGTCGCCCCAGAAATCAAGTTCCTTCGCTTCATGATCGCCGAAGACAATGAATACCGTGTCATCCAGAAGACCCGCCTGCTGCAGCTTGTCTTCCAGCATGCCGATGGCCTGGTCCAGATCCATGTTCTTGGCCAGATAGGAAACATAGTCATCCTGAAGATCCGGATATTTTTCACGTACCCTGGTGACATTTTCTTCCGTCACGCCGACCGCATCCAGCGTATAGGGCTGATGGCCGCTGTAGGAAATCCAGTATCCCATGAACGGCTCACTGCTGGCATCGTACATGTACTGCATCACCTGCATGACCGCTGTATCCGAAGACGCATCACTCAGTCCCATATCCGTACAGTCAAGGAAGGAATCGTAGCCGTACTGGATCATGGTCTGCTTGCGGTTGTAATATTCCCCGTAATTGTTGTGATAGGCCGTGGTGCCGTAGCCGTTCTCCTGGAACATTCGAGCAAGCGCCGTCGGATAGGTGTTGTACGAATACTCGTAGCAGGCCGCATGTCCCTCTCCGTTGGGAATCAGAGACACATTGGCCATGAACTCCGTATCACTGGTAGAACCCTGCAGGGCAGGTGTGTTAAAGCCCTGGATGCGCAGACCGTTGGAATACATCTTCCAGAGATTCGGTGTCAGATCCGGATCCAGCGCCGCCCGGTTATACGACTCCGCCTGAATGAAGAAGGCATTTTTACCGGCAAACATACCTGTATAGTCATTGGTCTCCTGGTCCGGTCGCAGGGCAAGGAAGGATTCAACATCGCTGCGCATTGTTTCGATGGAATCCGTATCCGACCCGTTCAGAAACAACTGCGTATCCCGCACTGCATAGGGCAATAGCCCAAAGCGGCTGACGACCTGCAGAGAATTCGGAAGCCTCTCATAAAGATAGGAATCCGACAGGTACATGGAATCGCCGTCATCCGTTGCCAGCGCGCCGATCTTCTTTTTGTATACCGTTAAACTCCCTGCTCCCAGCGCAATTGAAACGACCAGGCACACAAGACGGAACTTCCAGGTCTTGTTCCAGCGGTAGGCTCCTTTTTCAAAGCGGAAGAACAGAACAATGAAGACAATCTGAATCGCAAGAAAGCCAATTAGAAAGACAAGATCCTGCTTCTGAACAAAGGCAGCAGCACTGTCGGCAGCTTTCGTCACTTCAGAGGCAAGATCCTTGACCGTATTCCAGCGGTAATACGATTTGAACGCCCGGAAATAGCAGGTCTGCGAAACAACATAGGCCGTAAAGATACCGCCGTACACCAAAAGCAGCCAGCGGGAAAACGCCGGTCCCAAAAACCAGATCAAAAGAAGCGCTCCGGCAAAGAAGGCCGCAAACAGCGGAATTGAATATGTCGTTAACGGCGCATAATAATGCATCAGAATCAGCCAGAAAACGAGCAGAACCACCGTATAGATCAGCTCGATCACCATTAACCTTCTCCGCCGCTTTTTCATCAGGTTCCCCTTCCCCATGTAAAGATCAGATCAAAAATCACAAAAACCAATAACGATATTATATACATCAGAAGTCATTTTTTTCTTGTGCAGCTAATGGGAATTCAGTCAGGCTGATGTCCACTGATCCGTACAGGATCGTTGAAAAACCTGCTTCAGTGCGAAGACGGAAACGAAGCCCGTATCCGGTCCAGAATGGCTGCGCATGCACACGAATCCGCCAGTGACATGACATCACTCTGCCGCGTGTAACTGCGCAGAAGATTGTCAAAGTGGCGGATTTCGCCGGAAAAATCGTCACCGTCATAGGGAATGGAAAGTTCCACTGTCTTTTCATTGTTCCGGATTGCGATATGATCCGGACGGTGCATGGGCCATACTTCCATTGTTCCACCGGTACCGGTAAAAACAGCCTTTGATTCCAGTTTTGTATCAAAGGCACAGATCAGCCGGCCCCCGATCCCGTTTCCTTCCATCCGGGCATCGACATAAAGATCTACCGTACCCTGATGCACCTGTGATTCAATGACCTGAAGGTCATTGCCAAGATAGGTCTGAAGCCAGCTGACGCCATAGCAGCCAACATCCAGTAAACATCCCCCGCCAAGTTCCGGCTTCATATAATAACGGTCCCGGCATTGTACCGGATCAAGAACAGATCCGTTCTGTACCAGAATGTTCTTCAGCTCTCCGATTGTGCCGGATGACAGCAGCTGTACTGCTTTTGTAAAGGCAGGCGTAAAGCGGCACTTCATCGCTTCCATGAACAGAACAAGCCTCTGTTGGGAAACGGCCCGGATCTTACGCATTTCTGATTCGTTGATTGCGGCCGGCTTTTCGCAGAGTACTGCTTTTTTCTGCCGCATGGCACGGCACGCCCATTCTTCATGCATGAAATTCGGAAGCGAAAGATAGACGGCTTCGATATTAGGGTCTTCGATCAGTTCTTCATGAGAAAGGTAGATCTTCTGACATGGATGTTCCCGGGCAAAGGCATTGAGCTTTTCTTCGTTTCGCCCGCTGATGGCGTAAAGCTCATCGCCTTCCAGGCGCAATGAATCCGCAAAGCGGTGGGCAATCTTCCCTGCCCCAAGGATTCCGTATCTGACCATAGTGAAACTCCTGCTGCCTTCATCATACAGGAATAGGCAGGAGGCGACACAGAATCAATCAGGCAAGATGATCGGCAATATCCATGGTTGCCCGGATACTGGAGGCGCAGGCATGGAATTTCGTCTTCTCCTCTTCATTCAACGGAAGCTCCATCACCTTTTCGGCCCCGTCTTTGCCGATGATTCCGATCCGTGTCATTGATCTGATTCCTCCTGTTCGTTTGAACTGTATTATTGTTCATTCCATCATGAATACAAAAATTCAAATACTTTGGCATGTGAAGATTTCCTGAAAAGTGGAATCTGTCCAGAAACTTTTCATGTACAAAAAAAGCCCGGATATTCCGGGCGGATGAACCTGATCAATAATCACTCAGGCGATCTTGGCGATCAGAGCACGCAGCTCTTCTTCCGGATGGAAGCCGAGGATCTGATCAACCGGCTGACCATTCTTGAAGGCGATCAGCGTCGGGATCGACATAATGCCATAGCGCTGAGCAATTTCAGGGAAGTCATCTACGTTGACCTTGACGAACTTTACGCTCGCTACCGTGTCCGAAATCTTGTCGACAACCGGTCCGACCATCTTGCAGGGTCCGCACCAGTCTGCATAGAAATCCACAAATACGCTGCCGTTATTGGCAAGAACTGCATCATAAGCAGCTTCCGATTCAATCTTTTCTACCATGATTTATTCCTCCTGTTCAGGTATAGCATGATTATTTCATCCCCTCTTAAGGAATACAAATATTTTGCTCAGAGCGTGAATGGTATAATACCGCTGATTCAGACGGCGTATTCTTTGCCGATCGGAGAATAAATGTCGAACCAGAAAAAAAAGGGAAAAAAGAAGAAAGTCCATCTCAAAACCCGTCTCAAGCGCTTCGGGCATCAGACGCTGATTCTGATTCTCGTAGAGGCGCTGACGCTTGGACTGACAGGATATATTGCGCTGCTGATCGTCCTGAAGGGCCCTTCCCAGACCTTTTCCGATATGGTCGTAACGACAATGTGGGAAACGCGCCGCGGACGGGCCGTGATCAACTTCATGTTTACGGATGAAGAAATCCAGCAGATGCTGTCGAAGAACCAGGTCATTTCCGTCGATGCCAATGTGAGCGACGATGATACTACGGAATTCAACATTCCGGAAGATGAGAAGGATGACCTTGAAATCATCGACATTCAGGGCTCTACCTATAAGGGAAAGCTGATGATCGTCCGCGATCCGAGCCGCATCGATCTGGGCGTCAATCTGCTGATGGAGGATCCAACCCAGGGTTACAGTGTCCTGGACTATGTGCAGGCGGACGGCGCCGTTGCCGGAATCAATGCCGGCGGCTTCGATGACCCTAACGGTCAGGGCGATGGTTCCATTCCCCAGGGCATCGTGATCAAGGACGGGCAGCTCGTCGCAGGAACAGAAACGACCTGGGGCACGGTTGCCGGCTTCAATGCCGAGC
>NZ_LT964739.1:1611952-1739295 GCF_900240265.1 Galactobacillus timonensis | reverse complement strand
CCGCAAACAGCGGACTTTTGGGGAGACGTCGACGGCAATCAATGGAACCGTGCCGGCGGTAAATTGGTACCGCAGCGACGGCAGTTTGGTACTAAAAAAATAGAAAACTCAGCCATCATTAGAGGCTGAGCTTCTTTCCGACTATTTTATTGTCTGCGCTGCCCTGATGCGTTCGAGTTCAGCAGTAATGTCCATCTCCCGCATAGAATCCCCTTGTATTTCCAGGTCATATGCCTTGGAAACCAGTCTGTTGATGATTGCGTCTGCCAGGCTTGTGGATCTCACTCCTAGTCTTGTATACATTTCATCCTTCATCAGCTGAGAACAGATAATAAACGATCTCGGATGATTTCTAAGAGGCTTGCTGTCGACAAGGCGATAAAGATATTCAACATCACGATCTGTTACGCTGGTTAACAGAAAGTCATCAATGATAATCAGATATGTATTTGCCAGTTGTCTCAGGAACTTGACATACTTTCCTCTGGCCTCCGCGATTCGAAATCCCTCCAGCAGTTCGGCCATTGTAAAATAACGAACCGTATATTGGTGTTCACATGCATTATTGCCAAGTGCGCACGCAAGGAATGTTTTTCCGCATCCCGTTGCTGAAGTGATCATTACGTTCCTGCTGTTATCAATATATTGATTGGTTGCCAGCTGATCCACCAGCGCCGCATTAATATGTCGGGAAGGAATATACAGCAGATCCTGCAAATCCGCCAGGGGAGAGTAAAGCTTTGCCTTCTTTTTATATCTTTCCGTTGTATTGTTCTGATTCTCAACACTTTGAAATGATATGAGCTGATCCAGGACTTCAAGGGGGCTTTTACTGGTGAGCTCGCCGCTTTTATCCATTTCTTTCAGCTGCTCCGCCATGGCGTCGAGATTCATCCGTTCCAGTTTCTCTATAACTGCCGTCAGGCTGGTATAGCTTTTCTTATTTCTTGGCATAATAAGCTGCTCCGCGGACATGCGATTTCTCTTCGCGCTGTTTGCCTGTGTCAGAATTCTGGTCCTGTATCTGCGCCTCTTTCAAGTCTTGTCCGGCATAAAGAATCGCTTTAATATTCCTATAGACTGGACGCTTGAAGTGTTTCAGTGCTAGCTGGCACGCCTGCTCAACTCTTGCCGGAGAATACAGATCTGCCAGTTTTAATATGGATCGGGCGCTGTTGTAGTATTTCTGCTCAGCGCCTCCGTATCGAAACAATTTGTCGATCACCTCATATGTATACGGGCCATAGTCTTCTGCCCATCTGTGGAAGCGGCTGCTGTTCCAATCACCATAGTTAGAACTATGAGGAGGAAAATGACTGTTGTCTGTCACGTATAAGCCCGTACGACCAACGATTAAGCCGTGGCTGCAGAGTTTTTCGTCCCCGGAATAGATATCAATATGATTGTGATAGATTCGCAGTATCACAGTACTGCCAATATACCGATAGGGTACGGAATAGAAATTCTTCGCATAACTGATACAGCAGTTGCTTTGGACCTTGGCAAGTTTCTTTTGATAGTACTCATACGGAACAGAAGGAAGTGGAATCATCTCTGTACGTTCATAATCGAGATATGAGCTCAGCCTGCTCCCTTCTTTTTTCTGGAATGGCTTCGCATTGAATTTATCCAGATATTTTCGAACTTCCGCATTGTATTCCCCAATGGAGAAGCACTGGAAATTCCGAAGCTTTGCAAGAATGTAACTCTCTAGATTACCAACAAGATTTTCAACCGTGCCTTTATCATTCGGTTTCTTAACACGCGCCGGCTCAACTACCATTCCATAGTAGTTGGCAAACGCTTCATAGTCTGTCTGGAGAATCACATCGCCGGTAACCGGATGCTTAATAACGCCGGTTTTAAGATTGTCACAGATAAGCACTCTGGTCGTGCCGCCAAAGTATTCATACATGTGTACATGCGCCATGATCCAGTTAGGAAGTTTCATGTCCGGGAACACTTCCGCATAACCGTATCCGCTGAATGGGAGCACTCCCACAAACAGCCATCCAGTTACCACTTCTCCAGTATCCGGATCATGCCAATGCGCCGGATCACCGGTCCAGTCCACCTCCGTTTCTTCCCCAGGTCTGTGATGGATGATCTCTGAAAATGATTTTGTCTGCAGATGCTCATTCATATGGACCTTAAACTGCGTCAGCTGAAGAGGCACCAGACCTGCGCGCCTGCAATCTTCAACATACTCTTCGTGAAGTGTCGCCTTGTTAACACCAGGTTTTAATAATTCCCGGCAAAGATACTCATAGTCAGGCTCTGCATATAAGATTTCTTTTTTTACTGCAGGCTCCGGAAGGTCTTTCCGTTTGAACACCTCCTTTCTCTGTTCCTCGCTCATGGATTCAACATCCTGTGATGTCCAGCCGTTCTCAGCCATTTTTCTCGCGATGATGGATACGTGGTTTTTTGAGATGTGGAGGGCCGCAGCGATTTTCCCCTGCGACAGTTGCCCTTTCTCAATGTACCGTGAGGCTTTCAGAATCTTTGATTCCTTTTCTGGTACCTTCGACATAGGTTGCCATCCTTTCTATGACGAAAAAGCTGCACGATTGCTCTTTCGTACAGCTTCATCATAGATTACATATTTACTTTTCAGCTACGCCGTTTTGGTACCGTCGCGGTCTCCGTCGAGGCGGTTCCAAAAGTGCCGACGCTCCGCGTCCGCAAATCCGCCGTTTGCGCAATAAACTTCGCCCGCAGCGGATCGCCCGGAAGAAGAATTGTTTCTGCAATATCACCGACTTTTGCGCTGATATGCGGTGTTGGTGCAGTTGCATGTTTTGCCATCGTTTTCGTGTTCCTTTCTGATCTTGATTCCCGCCCGCCTAGAACCGCGGGTGAAAGAGAAAAGTGCCGTCGCAAGCAACGGCACCCTGCTATCTCATCCGGATAGTTTCCACCTCTGTCATCAGGTATTCTGCTGCGTAACCGCATTCCATTGTGAATAACACGATGTCCAGTCTTTTCATAGTCCACCTGTTCCGCCTCATCTTCCAGGATCTGTAACTCAGAACTCAGGACGACTTACCGCAGGAACACGTGTCAAATTATCCATTTTCACCGGTGCGATGTCAATAAAAATATTTGAAAGCATGACGGAAGGTACCCTTCTGAGAAGCTGTCGGCAGTGTGCAAACTACAGCAAAAGGTGGAACGACGCATGAATGAACAGATGAAATTTGAAGTCATCAATGATCCTGCCCCGTGTTACGCCTCATATGAAATGGTCATTGGCAGATCAGATTGAATGTCCCTGGTTACCAACGATCCGTCGAAATACATGATCTCCCAGGGGCTGCGCGCATTCTTCATTGAAGGCGACGCTTACGGCACCAACTGGTCCCTGGTCATGGTGGCCAGTGCGGTCATCATTCTGCCGCCGCTGATGATGTTCGCCTTTACACATAAGTGATTTATAAATGGCATCGGCAGTGAAACAGGCATTAAAGGATGGCGCAAAAGAAAGCACAAAACTAAACAGGATTTGGTTCACAAAGGATTAAGTGCAGATCATTCAACGCCCAAAGCTTTAAACACTGCATCTTCTGCGTTTTGATAGAAAATCAGATTAAACTTTCCAACAAGTTCTGCTGGCACAGCTCCAAGATCCGTTGCAGAAGTAATAGGCAGCAACACCTTTTTTGCACCGCTATCAAGGCATACCTGTAATGTATCTGCAAGGTTATCAACTTTGCTGACAGTACCAGCAATGCTAATATCTCCAAGCACAGCTAAAGAAGAAACTGTTGGCTTTCCAATAGCAATAGAGCAGATAGCAATAACAGTAGGCAATGTAAGCTTATCTGTCATGCCAATTCCCTGCAGATCTCTGTAGTCAATGATGTAATCCTTATTCGTAGTACTAACATGCCCACTGATACGAGAAGCATTAGCCTTTAACCAGTTGAAGGCTGTCTCTACTGCTTCCTTGCTGCTGCGATTTGTACCTAATCCTGTATTTTTAAATTTACCATTTCCAGGCAGCATCTGGCTTTCCAAGCGGAATACGCCAATCATTCCATTCGATCCTCTTGATACGGTATAGACTTGTCCTGGGTTGCAGACCCCTTCAGGAATCAGTGTTCCACCGCCCTGTTCAGGCACGGTTACATATTTTTCTTCGAATGTTTCATTATCAATGTAGCTGAAATTCACATCATAGAATTCCATGCCACCAAGCTTTTTTAGCTGTTCTTTGACTCTTCTTCGCAGTTCGAGTGAAAGTCTGAGAATTTCTTCTAATTGTTCTTTCGTGAATTCTCCATCCGGATACATGATCTTGATGAAGCCATCAACCATCTTGCGGGCAGCAATGGTATCCCGCTGATTAAGATTATTTCCTAAGCGGAAGTACTTTTCGATAGAATCTCCGAATGATTCTTTTCTAAGTTCTCTGCACACTTCTGCAAAATAGTCTGTAATAAATCCATAGTCCTGTGTAAAATGCTCGGGTCTGAACTTTGGAATCTCCCAGCCCGGGATATACGCATGCATACGATCCAGAAATGCAGTATCCGTTCCCATTTCCGGCGGAAATGGATCAAAGAGGCTGGATGTTTTCAGCAATACATCAACACTTTGATTGATGTTGCCAACGAACACCATGGATGCTGTTGCAGATTTTTCCTCTTTGCCGCGAGCAAAGGATCCGGATGCCATATAATCCTTCATGATCTGCACGCCGTCTTTATCTTTAAACTTAATTCCTGCAACCTCATCAAATGCTACACAGTCCCATAAGCCTACAAGACCTATCTGCTTGGTAGACATGTTGTAAAAGAGATTTGCAACTGTGGTCTGTCCTCCTGATACCAGAATGCTGTTAGGAGAAATTTCCTTATAGATATAGCTTTTGCCAGTACTTCTGGGGCCAAGTTCACAGAGATTGAAATTATTTTCTACAAGCGGAATGATTCTAGCAAGAAGTAACCATTTTTCGCGCAGAGAAAGCTTATCAGGCTCCATTCCGACAGACCGCATGATGACATCCATCCATTCTTCCTCTGTGAATGCCTTTCTGCCCTGCTTATATTCGTTGATATCAACATGCGGCATCTGAATTGGTGTCAGCTTATCAATATGAATCGGTGATCCCTTTTTGTCTTCTTCATCATACTGATAAGAAAGCTGTACAATGCACCAGATTCCACCACAAAGTAAGCGATCATATTTTGATGGATATTCTTCATCTACAGGAATATATTTCAATCCAAGATTAGAAAACTCAGCTTTGTATTCATCATTCTTTAAATCAAGTATGACAGAAATACGATCAATGACAGTAAAGCTTCCCCGCTGCCTCAGTAACGCAAGAACTTTTTCTGCTTCATCAGGACGCACAAAGTTATCTGCAAGAATCTTTTTAACAGTTTCTACGCCTTCCCGGATAATCTCTTCATCATCTGAGCTGCAGTATTGTCCTAAAAGAAACTCCAGAACATAGGTAGGAACATTTGCTCCTTCCTTGATTTTTTGCGTCAAATCCTTTCTTACAATTTTTCCATCAAAGCCCTGCCGCAGTTTCGCCTTGATCACTTCTCTTTTGTCTATTTCCTGTATTTCTGTCATTGATGTACCCCATTTTTAAAAACCAAAATCATTGGTAAATGGAAGATCCATGATTACCTGATTGCTGAGCACTTCAGCTCCTGTCTTATCGTTGACAATCTTCAAGAAATAACGATGCTCGTTATTATCATAAGACTTTCTCTTGAAGTTAAATGTTAGTTCATATTCTCTAGCAGTAGGATTCTGATCAGTTGAATCTGCTGAAATGATGACTTCATTAGAAATCATCTCTCCATCCTCGGATTCAAAGTGAATCCTGAAATATGCTTTCTTTACCGTATCGCTGACTGCTTGTGACTGGAAGAATTTCAGCTTTACTTTCAGATTAGTAATTTTATGAATCGGAGTTACAAGTGTAAGTGTAACATCCGTTGTATCGACTTTTCCCTTCTGTGTATATATATTGATCACAGGTACGATCAGCTCCTGTGGGGAAGAGCCTCCATGTACATAGTTCATGCCGCCGCCCTGTGTTTTAAATACACTCATTCCTTTTGGTAACATCACCCATCTGGGATCATCGTTATTAAGTGATTTTCCAAGTGACATGCAGAATACGCCATCCGCCTCAAGCTTTTCCTGGTCAATAATGAAACGGCGGTCTGTTTTTGCACTCTTTGATGCCTTGTTCTCCAGTTTATCTGTTTCAGTTACATTCTTCCGGCTGTAAATAAAGCCATGATCTGCTGTAACTACAAAGTGCTGGACATTGCAACCTTTAGACATGCGCTTAATCAGACTGAAAATATCACTAATAGCCCTATCACATGCAGTGAAAACATCTCTTTCGTTATGATGCTCACCTGTATCATCAATTGTATTGTGATAAATATAGATCACCTGTTTTCCAGTGATCTTAGCTCTTAGATCCATCACCTTAGCATTCACTGCATCCTCATACTGCATGGTTGTTGAATTCGGCTCACGCTTCTGCAGGATCTTTTCTCTTGCCAGTGTGCCTTTTGTCGACATACCATCTGCAAGTACCTCATAGTTCTCTGTCATATCCATTTGATGATGAGGCAGCAGCATAGGCATGCCAAGATCGGTATAGGAAGGAATCGGTCCCATAATCGCATCCAGTTTTACATCACAGTTTGGATCCTGAGTAAGCTTACCTGCCAGTTCTCTTCCCGTTTCATAACGGAGTGCATCGGAAATAATGACAACCGTCTTTCCTTTTCCAGAAACATAGGTTCTATAAAAATCATTCTGTGTAGGGATAACCTTTTCAAAATTATTATTTTCAAACGCACAATTCCATGCCTGTGCGTTTTTTTCCAGATAGTCATTCTGATAAATATTCTGAAGCAAAGTAATCAGATCTTCAAATTTTGATGTGTCTTCAATACTGTCCAGTGCATAGATTAACTTGCGATAGCTGTTGTCAATCTGATAGTCATTTTCTATATAAGAAACAATCTGATTCTTTAATTCTGTCTTTGGTTTATAGCCGGAAGCAGACAGCAGATGATATCCTGCTAACAATAATGCATATTCCCGTTCAAACTCTGAACCAAAATGCATCTTAGTACGCATCTCACAGATTGATGGAATATCAAAACCATTCAAAGATGCATTTTGCTCTTCCGCTCTTTCACGATCAATGATCCAGTGAATGATTTCTTGATCTACAATACGAAAAGACTGTACCTTCAGAAGTTCTTCAATTGGCTGGCTGGCGAGAAATGTTTCCGCATTTAATCTATTAGCAGCAAGATCAGATAGATTATTAAAGTATGCCTGATATCTGACATTATTCATCATGTTCTCAAGCAGTACACTGATGGAAGAAGCCTTTTCTTTCATTCCCGACTGATTGAATATTCGCCAGGAAGCAGGTGGATTGGACAGGTCTTTTGCTGTGTAAACGGCAAACAGTGATAGTACAAACTTCAGTAATGTTGCCTTGGGATCGTTATATCCATATCTGCTTTCACAAAGATCCCAGAAGTCTTCTGCCAGTCCTAAATTTTCAAATTCTTTAATGATGGTCTGTTCTTCAATATTTCCAGAAGAAAGTACAGCATAGAATAGATCATCCTCAGTAATATTTTTTGCCTTACTAATAATGCACATGGCAAGGATTGATGCAAATTCAGGTTCCTTATCTGCAAGATTGATTTCTTTTGCTGTTTCGATAAATTCATTTGTACGAACGTTACATGCTTTAGTTGGCTTTTTACCTATGCCAAAGAATGCAGAAAGTTTCAAGATTTTGTTCCGAAAGGAATCTGGTAAACCAATATCAGCAACTATCAAAGATAGTCTGTCCGCATAGAATCGTTTAGAATAAAGTACTGTATCTTCCAGATGGTTATGTGCAGCATCCGGCTTTTCAAACGGTGCATAGATCAAATACTTACTTTCTGAATCTTCGTGTTCCAGCAGCAGTTTGGTTCGATAAGCATTTTTCTCAGTCAGATGCCATATCTTTACATCTTTCAGATTTAGGTGATTTACAGAATCAACAAAAGAGCCTTCCGGATCATACCAGAAGACAAGTCTTTCGCCAGACTCAAATACTGTATTTAGTTTTTTTTCTATTTCTGAAAGATTTAATTCATCCATATTTTCACCTGTACTTTAACCATTCAAATGATCTTCAAATGATCATCGAATGATCATCAAATGATTCGTGATGTATGTATCCTGCTTATTTAAGCCTTTTTCTGCACTCCCAGTTCAAAATCCGCAAGGATTTCAAATGATTATCAAATGATCCCGTTATTACGCTCGATTCTTCAGGACATCCAGAAGGATCTGCAGCTGAGTAACAAATTCCTTGGATCCTTCTTTTAATACATATCTTGTAGAAGAACCATTTCCAACCTTAGTAATAATATTTTTATCTTCCAACACCTTCAAAGCCTTTCGCGTTTGATAGTCGTTCACTTTTGTCACTTCTTTGATATTTTTTATGGAGGTTTCTCCCCTTCCTTTTGTAATATATCGCAGAGCATTCTTTTCAGTAGAAGTAAGTTCAGGATAAGAATCAGCCAGATCTATATCCCATACACGCACTTCCGTATGTTCCAGATTAGTATCCACTTCCGGCTGCCTGAAATCATTTCTCTGGGCAGCCTTAAAAATCAATGGGCCGCCAAATCCCTGTCTTTCGGATGCACCGATTAACCGGAACATTTTCATTACAATTTCGTTTCTTGGCCTGGAATCTCCGCCAAGTCTAAACTGTTCTTCTGATATCAGCATTTGTCCAGGATTAAAGAACCGAAACCATCCGTCATATGCTTCAATCTTTAATGATGGATACCCCTGTGCATAGTCAGCATGTGCCAGACAATTAACAAGGCATTCACGGATGGTTTCATCAAAATCTGAGGGAGCAACCCTTACCTGGTTTTCATCAAGCTTAAATGAATCCATAAGCAGATTCTTTAGTTTTTCATCTACGATGCGATAGAAATTGAAAAGATTCATTTCAACATCGCCGGGCTCATCATCTGAAACTCGATCAATCCATCTGGGGTTATTCCCTTTCCGGTTGAAGTAATCCAAATGGAAATGAGGGTAATATTCTTTAATTGAATTTACCCTTCCAAAGAAAAGCAAGGTACCTCTTAGTACTTCAATCTTATTTGTTGCACGGTTCTTGATACAGCCGCCGATTTCAATGAGAAAATCCAGATTATTCATTTCCAGATACTTCTTCTTTGGAAATCTGCTGTTAACAATCTGCTTGAACACCAGTATAGAATCATCATCAAGATCTTCCATGGTGCATCTATCTGCAGCAAGGGCATCCATTCCCGGTTTTGCATTCCGCAAAAATGCAGCTATCTCATCTTTGGTTGCTCTACGGTCACCATCGCCAGTACGAATATAGGAATTCTCCATTTTTCCGTTAATATAAACAGGCTTCTTGCCGTCTGGAGCTTCATTGACATGAACCAGAACAACTGTTTTATCATCTATAACAGCAGTAGATACGTCCTGATTGTTCACAGTCCGGAAGCTAACCTTTTCCGGATTAGAAAAGTTATTCCATAACGTTTCAAGAATATGTTCCGGATGGTTTACACCAAGAATTTCATTTTCTTCTTTCTGCTCATAAACACCAAGTACAATCAGACCTCCATTGGTATTTGAGAAAGAAGAATATGTTTCCCAGAAAGAAGTAGGAAGATCAGATGATTTCTTCAGTTCAACAGTATCTCCCTCTCTTAAATGTAAAAGTGAGTTCTTTAATTGCTCTACTGCTTTGTCTTCAGGCATCATGCATTCCTCCTTTAATTTCACTTCATAAATGAAACAGTTCAATTACTTAATTGGCGCAAGTATCTGATACTTCTTCCCATTACGATCTGTCTGTACTTTTTCGTAATTCACCTTTACACCATCATCCAAATCAATCGTAATGTGCTCAGCCGCAAGATGCTCCAGCTTTTCATCGTATTCCTTGATTTCAACCACCTGCTTTTTCAGATGATCCAGACGCTTTTCATCACGGGCAATCTGACGATTATCAGTGCTTTGATTAATATCAGCCTCAACGGTCTTCATCTCAGTCTCATATTTGCTCTGGATTTCATGTGTATAGAGACGTACACGTCCAATCGTATTCTCATCCCAGCGGTGCATATAGACCAATGCTTTGAATGCATTCTGCTTTCCACTGTCAAATAACCAGTAAATCGGGCGTTTCCCACTACCAGTAACTGAATATGTTGAACAATGATCTTTAAAGAACTCATTCAAGAAATAATTCCGAATGCATTCTCTGCTTGTACCCTCTTTATCCCCTAATGCCTTAGCTATATAGTCCAGATTCTCTTCCAAAGTCTCTTTTCCATAAACAACACTGGTCCAATCACAGAACCTATGAACAATATCATCATCCAGATACTTCTCATCGGTAATAGGAAGAACATTGTCATTATCAGGAATAAAGATATGATACCTGTTCATGTCAAAGGTACCGCCCGCATAAACCAATCCATCCTCATCCAGAGAATAACGACCGAACATGCAGCCAACCGCATAGGAAATCAATGACTTAATATCACGTGTCAGATCAGCTTTACGTACAGTAACATCGCTGTCATCTTCCTCTGGTGTTAATTCATCCTGCAAACCATAGATATCAATGAAGATACGATTCAGTTCTTCTTCATTGCTCTTCAGCTGATTAAAGCGATTATCACACTCTTCTTTCCAGTATTTGAATGCATCACTGATCCTGTTACTAGAATAAGTAAGACTGCCAAAGATATTGCCTTTATCAATAAACACTGCTTCGCTTCCTGTTGCTAGTCTTGGAAGAAGAGGATGACGTTTGAAGTCCCATGAAGTTTCAAAGGAATCCCACTCCGCTCTAGAAATACGAATACAAAAGTTTGAAATTGAATCCACATTTTTCTCAACTTCTTTTTTTAACAAGATTGGTGTTCGTTGAATATCAATCACCTGACAATTTAATGTTGGATTTATGATCTTCAAAATTTGATTTGCAATATTGGTGGATAAATACCCTAAGACATAAAGCATAGTATCCCTATCATTTATGACACACGGTGAACCGGCCACATCCCAAAGGAAGCCATTAGGATAATATCGGGCAGAGAACATTCCTGAAGTCACAAAAGACCATGTTATTCCAGCCATTAAATACAAATGACTAAATGTTGGTCTTGCTCTGTGAAAATGACTAGATTCACTCCATTTAACTATATGATTGTTATTGCCATACCATTTTCTAGCTTCTCCCCCTTTGTTATATGGAATCCAAGGAGTAGTTGAAAGATCTATAGAGCTCATGTCACTCTTATATAGCGCAATTCTATTAAAACTCACCTCTGACCAAACACGTAGATATTCATCATTATTACCTGTAGACATTCCTGTAACCACTTCAACAATATCTCCGATTTTTGTTCCCTTAGTAAAAGAATCTAATATTTTTTTGCTAATCCAATATGCCACCGGCATTCCAGGTACCTTAGCAAAGTTATCACTGCAGGTCTCATAGTAATAGCCACAGTTATGATTGGATATTGCTTCCAGAGTTTTCTGGCGTTGTAGTTCTTCACCATTAAAATCAACCAATCGAATATATGCGCCTTTATAATTTGGATATCTCTTCCCATAATTGACGAAAGTGGTAGTCTGTACTACTTCACCGCCAATATCATCAAATGCTCTGGCTCCAAGATGAACCATATTTACTGTTGTATTACCTGTTATCTTTTCTCTCAACTTTTCAAAACTTGAAAGAAACATCCAGGATTGCTGCGTAATCATCGCATACAAACCATTTTGTTTGATCTGTCTTGAACAAACTTCCATGAATACAGAGAAAAGATCTGACTTAGAATCCGGATAATTGTTCTTTACATATGCAGATAACTTGGCATTCATATTGCTTCCGCCCATGTATGGTGGATTAGTAACAGTAACCATGTATCTTCTCTGCATCACTTCTGCGATGTCTATGATTCTTCTGATCTTTGCGATGTTATCTTCAATTCCGATTGTTTCTTCTTTAACTGTTGATCCAATACCGCTGTCTGTTGCATCCAGGAGTTTTCTTAAGGAATCAAAGTTATAGTTCTGTACTTTGATAATGGATCCATAAATCTTTGCATCTCTGAAATCATCCAGAAGCCTTTCAAGCTCTGCAATACCATTCTTTCTCTCTGAATCAGGAAGCTTATTGCCAATATATTTGAGATGAGCGTAGTTAATGTCATTGCTTTCTTCGATGGCGTAAACATGTGGAACGATACCTCTGGATAAAATCCTACGATCATACTGTCTTGCTTTCATTAATACTGCAAAATAAGCAAGCTGATATGCTCTTTCGTCAATATCCAGGCCATACAGGTTATAAGTAAGAATTGATCTGACTGCATCTCTATCTGTATAGCCATATGACTGATAGATCCGCATGAGCACATCAAAAGCATAGACCAGAATATGGCCGCTTCCCATTGATGGATCAATGAAAGTTAGATCTTCTGGTTCCAGCTTTTCTGCTCTCCACTCATTGTCAAATTGCTCTTCAATTATTCTTGATTGGTGTGCTTCCGGGATGAAGTATTTCCACCCAAACTGATCAGCAATTACTTTTTCTGATGAGATCCTATTTTCAGAGATCTCATCATCTGTCATTTCATCAAGACCAAGTCCATCGGCATAAACACCATCAATAATGCGATGATTGATGTAAATTCTTCCAAGGGAATTTTCTACCATGTAGCGAACAATCCAGTCTGGTGTAAACAGCTGCGTAGCAGATGGGATTCTTTCCTTGGAAATCTTATTGTTCTTTTTTAATTGCTTAAAGGTATCATCCTTTAGTTCTGCATTGTAATACTGATACAGCCACCCAATGATCTGTACCTGGTCTTTCCAGTCATCTTCATCAATATCATGTGTCAGATGATAAATGACTCCATCCTGATCGATATAGCTTGGTCTTAGTAGAAACTCTGAAGAATCATTCTTCTTTTCAAATAAACCAGGCATGGATTGTGAAAGCCGGTTACATCTCTTTAATAAGAGAAAGCGGAACAATTCATTGTTCTGGTTGTTATTCTTCCAGGCAATAACCTGCTGTCTTTCTTCATCGGTAAATTCAAGATCTGAATTAAACGGAGTAGCAACGATATCTGGATCCACCAGGCCTTCTTCTGAGGAAGAAAGCATTCTTAATCCATCATCAAAATAATCGTTTACTTCCATGTAGCGAATGGCAGCTAAACGGTTAAACCAGGATGATGCAGTCGTTTCAATTAACAGATTATATGCAGTTGAATAATCGGACTTTTCTGCGGCTTGTTTTAAACTATTGGCAATGTTCTTTCTACTTGTTATATCTTCTCCAGTCAGTGATACTGGTTGCTTCGTACCAATATCAAAATACTGGATCTGGCTTGTAGAAGCAGGTAATGGATCGGAAATACCTTTTTCAGTAATTCCATACATTCCTGTAATTGTTTTAACATCATTCATCAGTCTGTTTCTTGCCCAGACTGCAAAGTTTTTTATTGCCGATTTATTCATACTGCTTTCCCCTTTATGCTTAGAACTTCAGATCCACTTCATCAGAGTCTTCTAATTCTTGTCTTAAACGATTTTTTAATTGTTCAATATAATGATTCAATTGTTCCTCATTAGTGATAACCCACTGCGAAGATGTGATGTTCTTAGCAAACAAAGTCTTCGTTTTCTTTTCAACTACAGGCGGTGTAACATCACCTTCAGAATCATCTTTCTCGCTTGGAATAGAAGGATCTTTTTCGGGCATTTCTGCGAAATGATTCAGGTAATTCATGCAGATTGCCGATGCCTGATTCTGATAGCCAAGCAGAACAGAAATATCTGTTTCTTTCTTGGCACGTTCATTTAGATTCTTATAATCTGTCTTAACTCTGGCTTCGAATTGATCCTTATACCATCTATTACTTAACGCATTTAAGACGGTTGTCTCGTTCTGATCAATAACCGGTTTAATATCATTAAGCTTCTGATCAAGAACCTCATTATATTTAAGGATGAAGGTATCATACAGATCTTTAATCTTTCGGATCTGTTCATAAGGAGACCTACTTTCAACAATAGATCTAATCTGTTCTACTGTGTCACTGATAGATTTATCTGTAATGTAAACCTTACTATTTTCGTAAAGATCGATTGCCTTTAAGCCCTTATTAATAAAGATATCTTTCAGGGTTGATCCCTTGAAGAATGTCTTTACTGCACTAAGATCTTCACTGAGATCCATATAATCATTCTTTTGATTCTTGAGAATGGAATAGAAGTCATCAGTGTCTTTTGCTGCCATAATCTTTTTTAATAAAGCAATACCACTTTTAACAACATCCTGTCCCGGTAATCTTGGATTAGAATCATATTCTCTCAGATAGCCTTCGCATTCTCCCAGAAGAGATTTTGCATGCTCCTGAAAATTCACCATCAGTCTGTCTGTGTCAGTAGTGACTTCTGTTGCGCCAAATAATTCTTTGGAGATCTCTTTCGCTGCTTTTTCAGCTAATGGATCAACTATACCTTTTGTATGGAACTGAAGCTTATCTTCATATCTTCTTCCTACAAAATAACTGCATAAATCATCAGCGGATTTTGTATAAAGAGAGATCGGAGACTTTTCTATAGTTGCGTTGATTTGGCCGCTCACAAACAGTTTTGCTGCAAGCCAATGAATATCAGACTCAATATAGCCATAAGGTGCTGCGCTATATCTTTCTGCTAAAGAGCGCATGGATACACTTATATGAGCATTTGTGTTCATATCCATGTAATCTTTCATATCCTTAACTGCTCTTGCGTTAGATTTCAAACCTGGCGTCAAATCAATCTTCTCAATTCTTGTAGCAGTCTTGATTAAGTTGCGAATATCTGAATCATCCTTGGATTCATCTATGTAATCCAAACGATAGAATACGTTGCTTACAAGTTTCTCCAGACCAGCTGAAATCTTTGCAGATGCATCCTTTGTTGTAATGTCATCTGCCAGCTGGTTATTAACAAATACATCTGCATTTCCAATCGCATCATTAAAAGAATCCAGTGCAGCGTCATTGCTCTTTTTAGCCTGTTCATTCTTTTCTGAACGAATTGATGTAGATCTTCCTTTATTCGGATCTGCTACAGATCTTAGATAGTCTAGAATCTGCAGGGAATTATGCATTTCTTCGTAATATTCTATATTGTCTGCTGGCAACCTTAAGATTACTTCTTTGTTCTGGAAAGAAAGCCATGACAAAGCATTATCAGAATGATCACCATCATAACGAGGAGTAATGATTCTCACACCGATTTCTGCATCCTTAGG
Source organism: Galactobacillus timonensis (assembly GCF_900240265.1). Lineage (NCBI taxonomy): Bacteria > Bacillati > Bacillota > Erysipelotrichia > Erysipelotrichales > Erysipelotrichaceae > Galactobacillus > Galactobacillus timonensis. The sequence goes on along the minus strand of NZ_LT964739.1, from coordinate 1,723,892 downwards.
GCTTCTATAAGGCTGATTGTCTATTGTCAGATTATAAGCAAAGGTATATTTTCCATTGAATCTCTGTACCCGATAACGTGTATCTGTGTAGATATTATTTGTAATTAATCCGCCAATAGAAGAAATCACTTCACTTGGTGCAACCTCTCTGTTACGGATCTGCCGGTTAATATCCTGTTCTTCATCTGTCAGGAATTCATAATGATCCTGAAGTTTAGAAACCATTGCTTCATTAACCAGAAGACGTAAAGACTCCTCAACCTTTTTCCTGATTTCAATGCGATCTGAATCTACATTGTCTACCATGAAACTGACGATATTGTTTACCGTCAAAGGTATTCCATTTACATACTTCAACAGGAATAACGTCTTTAATACATTCACGGTGAAATTATCCTGTTCATGTGCAGGATTGATTCTTTCATTATCTTCCGCTCTCTGAATGACAATACTGTGCGTATGATCCAGAAATCTTACTAAATCGTCATAAAAACGATAAAAAGGAATTAAGACTCCCTCTTCTTGATTCATAACTGAACTGGCAGCTTCCTGATAAGCACCAAGCATTGATCTTTCACCTTCTGACAGATGTTTGCCAGTTGAACTATTCAAACGGATCGCATTCAGAACGCTTGCCAGCAAATTGAATTGATAAGGAAGGAAGGGATAAACAGCCGCAAACTCATCCGCATTCTTATACTTCTTCATTTCCACCGTATCGCGGAAATCTACGACATTTTGAATCTGTGTTTCCTTCTGTTCATACAGAGCTTTTAAAGTCTCTGTTCCATTCTCATTCTTCTTCAGAATTCGTTCACGGATAACTTCATCGGCATTTACAGAAGAAAGCGATAGTCTCGTACTGAATCTGCCCTGAATCTTAGAAAAGTCATTGGCATTTCCGTGAATATTCTCCACCATGGAGTCAATGTCTTCCTGTGCGGTTACGATTACCCATGCTTTACCTTTACAATGCGTTCCAAGATCTTCGGTAATCGTCTGTAAATTCAGCATCAAATTGGTATCTGTTGCAATAAACTGTCCAATTTCATCTGCCAGGAATACTACTCTATTTCCAGTACGGTTAATATAATCTTCAACTATTTGAGCGAAATCATCAGATGATAAGCGATAGTTTGAAGTTGTTGATTCTTTCGCCCAAAGATCAGCCTCTTCACGGTTCATATACCCCATCCGAACCAAAGCCTCTACTACCTTGCCGCGTCTCAGCATAAACTTACGTCTATCATCAAGCCAGTTCACACCTGTGATTTGCTGATAGGTTTCTTTAAATTGATGGTATTTTCCTTCAATATCAAGATTTCTTTCCAGATCCGCTAATGCAGGATTGGCGCCAAAATAGCCTAATTTTTCATTAAAGACACGATTGAAAGTATTCACTATGGCATTGCTGTCAGCCTTTGCAGAAGCAGAGCTCTTGGAATCAACATTGAAAAGAATCGCCTTTGTAGGAGTATTGCTGGCCAGAACCATATTTCCCATATCAATAGGACTCTCTGCAATTAGTTTTTTGTTCTTGAAGTAATCAACTGCTCTTTTTCCATCCACTTCTTCATCGTCAAGGATATAAGACAAGATTTTTAAAAAGTGTGATTTACCAGAGCCAAAGAATCCGGAAATCCAGACTCCCATCTGATCTGTTGGAGTATTGATAGACCTTGCATACACATCGAAGAATTCATGGAAGTGCTTCGCAAGCTCTCTGGTAACAACGTACTCTTCCAGTTCCTGTTCCTTATCCTTTTCAGCATTCTGCCCGACCTTGATTACGCCTGTAATCTCACGATCAATTGGTTTTTCAAACATGTCCTTGATTTTCATAATGTGTACCTTCTTTAATTATCTTTCTACCAGTGGAAATGCTCTGTAATAGTTGTCGTCTTTAATTTCTCCGAATATACGCAATGAGTTCCCGTTATATACGCCAGGGAAAAACATTACTACTGGGCAGTGATCCATCTGCTGGTGCAAATTATTCAAAATTTTATGAGATCTTAGAATCGGAAAGCATTTACCTACCCCTGTCAGAAACACAACCGCATCATCCGGAGTATGTTCCATGATGTACTGAATCATGATGCTGTTTTCATCATCAAAGTTCAGTTCCTGCTGAATAGAAGTGAAGATGTAATCTGTTCCCTCTTCCTCTTCCATCTCCTTTAAATCATCATATTCATCATCTTCCTGAATCAGCTTCAGCATCAATTCATAGAGATCATATACAATAAGTTCATAGCCAAACTTCTTTTCTGTATTAGTCTCCTGCAACTTCTTGACACGCGTCCGGACAGTCAATTCCTGACTTGGATCATAGTCAAACACATAGTAACCGACTTCATTTCCAAGTCCGGTATTCTTTCTAAAATCTTCCGACTGGATTTTTTGTTCCAGAATATCGAGTCGTTCTTCAATCGTTCTCATGAGCGTTCCCCCAAAAGCATGTTATAGATTTGCTGTAAGCCCGATGACTTTAAAAGATCGACGACATCTGCTGTTAGAATCGGCCGACGAATCTGATAATCCTTTCCATCCCGTGCAATCATTCCTGCTTCTGACAAAATGCTGAGAATTACTCCCACAAATTTCTTAATGCTTTTATCAATCCATTTAGAAGCCTTATCATCCCTGTTCTGCAATTCATGCATAAACGAGAGAACTTCTGCTCTGGTCAGATGATTATCATTCAGGATCAGCTTTTCCTTATATATATGATCCATGAAATCGTAGAAGGTATGATTTGTCAGCATAATCATCATGACGCACATCACTTTCTGTGTATCCACATCCTTTTCAAGAAACATTCTGCGGAAATCATCATCAGTACTCGCAATTCTTCTTAATACAGCAATGCAAATATCGTTGCTGTGCCTTGCAGTAACCGCATTAAAAATGTTCTGCTCTTTATTCAGCTTCTTGATATCTGCAGGCTCCATATGATCATTGACCAATAGTTGTATTACTTTCCTGGTTTCCTTGTAATACAGCCATTCATCCGTTCTACAGGAATATGGCAAAGATAATACCTTTAACTCTGTCATTTCTTCTCCTTCTTAGCTACATGCTTCTGAAGAATCAGAGTAATAAGATTAGCTAGAGTGCGGTTATCTGCCTTAGCCTCTTCTTCGAGCTTCTTTCTTAAATCTTCATCTAAACGAATGGTATAGTTTCTGGTTTCAGCCATGATATCTGTCTGCCTTTCCGTTATGAAAACGCTGATATCATTATAAATTTAGATGCATTGCAAGGCAATGCGCGCTAAGAACTATCCAATCTCGGGTCAATTTGCCCAAGAATCGTTCTTTGGATTTAGTCAACTGAAAGCTAAAGAAGTGACGAATATTTCCATAATTAGTGAAAGGATCAAAAAGACTCATGAAGAGAAGGTGTGGACACAGAATGAATTGGACGAAAAAATCTTCGACAATGAAACAACCATTATTGTTCATAACTGAGGCAGCGCATAATCAACAAGCAAAAAAAGTATGCCTCACCACGTTCCATGAACATCGGTATGTCCAGCTCTTTATTCTGCCGCTGCTGCTGATGTTCGCCTTTACACAGAAGTGGTTTGTAAACGGCATCGGCAGTGAAACAGGCATTAAGGGTTAACGAAAAAAGCAAAAAAAGAGCCGGGATTTCCGGCTCCTGGATAAAGGGGGATTGTGTTTATTCGATTGCAATATATTCAGGTTCCTTCACTGCCTTGGATGCGTCCGGAACCTCGATCGTGAGAACGCCATCCTTGAAGTTTGCGTGAACATCACTCTGCTTCACGCCATCGCCCACATACCAGCTGCGGCTTGCATTACCGGTGTAACGCTCCTGCCGAATGACATTGCCTTTCTTATCCTTTTCTTCGCTGGATTCATTGTGAGCAGCGGTTACCGTCAGGGTACCGTTGGAGAGCTGAACCTTGACTTCTTCCTTCTTGTAGCCAGGGAGTTCAATATCAAGGAAATACTTACCGTCCTTTTCGCGGACGTCTGTGCGCATCAGCTGCTTTCCGCCGAAGGCACCGAACCAGTCATCATCGAACAGATCATCAAATTCTCTTCTAACAGGTGTATATTTCATATTCAACATCTCCTTTCAGCATTCCTGCATTACAGAATGTCGATATACTTGGTCTCTTCTTCCGTCTTCTTTTCTTCACTCGGCAGAGTGACCGTGAGAATGCCGTCCTTGAAGGACGCATGGATGTCTTCCTTCTTCACCTGATCGCCCACGTACCAGCTGCGGCTTGCGCTGCCGGAATAACGTTCCTGACGAATGATGGAACCCTTCGCATCCTTATCTTCCTTGGAATCGTGGTGCTCTGCAGAAACTGTCAGATTGCCATTCTCCAGGCTGATCTTGATATCTTCCTTCCGGAAGCCCGGCAGATCAATGTCAAGCGTATAGAGCCCGTCCTTCTCATGAACATCCGTCTTCATCAGTGAACCGAATGCCGGACCATGAACAGTCGGGAAATCAAACACATCATCAATCAGATCATCAAACACTGTTCTTCTTTCAGGATAGAATGCCATAACTTTTACCTCCATTGAGGATCCTGGTTCTTACTTCTCATCTCGATCCTCTTTCTTGTTACACCCATAATAATAGCCAAGTTTTTAGCACTGTCAATAGCTGAGTGCTAATTATTTATGATTCATAAATTCATGATAAAAGAGGCTTAGCAAAGGTATTTTTATGCATTCGCAGAAGATGACATCAGGTTTTTAATAAATATTTTTTCAAACAACTAATTATCAATTAGCAAATCCGGCTGCCAGGATTCTGTTTCATACAGCAGGCTTATGTGTCCCGTTTCCATGGACAAAGTGCTCAGGTTTTCAGCCTTCATGCCGTATACTTGAACCAGTATTGTTCAAACAGCAGGAGGACTTATGTCACAGCTCTATACACCGTTTCACTACGATTTTGTCGGATCCTTTCTCCGCCCCGAGAAGCTGCGCAAGGCAAGAGACCAGTACCACACCGGTACGATTACCCGCCAGCAGCTGACAGAAGTCGAAGACGAATGTATCCGGGATCTTGTCAGGAAGGAAAAGGAGCTCGGCTTCCACGCCATCACCGATGGTGAATTCCGCCGCCAGGCATGGCACCTTGACTTCATGTGGGGATTTGACGGTGTCGGCCACCATACAACTCAAACCGGCCTTCCCTTCGTTGGCGAGCAGGCCATGATTGACGATACCTATCTCACCGGAAAGGTTGCCCTTACCGGCACGCATCCCTTTGTCGAGCACTTCCGCTTTATGAAGCAGTTCGAAGATGAAAACACAGTCGTCAAGCAGACGATCCCGGCGCCGGCCCAGTTTCTGGCCCAGATGTGGATGCCCTTTGCCCGTTCCAACTCCGAGAAATACTACCGTTCCGTTGATGAGCTGTGCAGCGATCTGACGGCGGCCTACCACACCGTTATCCAGCAGTTCTATGACGCCGGCTGCCGCAACCTGCAGTTTGATGACTGCACCTGGGGCATGATCGTCGATCCCAATGCCGGCAATTTCTTTGGCACTGACCGCAAGGGCCTGGAAGAAGTAAAGCGCGTCCACCTCGCCCTGAACAACGCCTGCCTCGAGGGCCATCCCTCCGATATGGTGATCAATACGCATGTCTGCCGCGGAAACTATCACAGCACCTTTGCCAACCGGGGTGCCTATACCGCTGTCTCGCGTACCCTGTTTGCCAAAGAAAATGTCAACGCCTTCTATCTTGAATTTGATGATGAGCGCAGCGGCGGCTTCGAACCGCTTGCCGACGTATCCGGCAATAAGAAGGTCGTCCTCGGCCTGATTACCACCAAATCACCGGTACTGGAAGATAAGGAAGCGGTCAAAGAACGAATCGCAGCAGCCGCAAAGTACCTTCCGCTGGACCGTCTCTGTCTCTCACCGCAATGCGGCTTCGCCTCCTGTGAAATCGGCAATAAGCTCACGGAAGAACAGCAGTGGGCAAAGCTCAGACTGGTTAAGGAAATCGCCGAAGAAGTCTGGGGCCGTTGAACAGACACGCAAAAGCCCGGCGCATGGCCGGGCTTCTTTTTTATTCACTGCATCATGCATGTAAATACTGAATGGGCTGTTCGATCAGTTCTTATCGCTGCCCTTCCCCATCAGGATGCACAGACGCTCCTCCTTCCTGCCGAAGGCATAGTAGGTAGAACCTCTGCGGTTGATATAGGAATAGGGAATCACAACGTTATATTCTTTCGGATGATCCCGGGTCCAGGTAATATCCGGCTTCGAAAAAGGACGCTCACGATAGTACGGATCAAAGAGATACAGAAGCTGCTTCTTCGGATCCGCTTTGGTAAAGAGAACATAATGCGGCTCATGGATATGTACCTTGGCAATGACGGCTTCCCCGTTCATCAGTCCCTTTTCAATATCACTGCCGCTTTCCAGAACGACATCCTTTCCCTGCAGAACCTTGGTCCTGACGCCATAGGCATCTTCAGCCCAGTGCGCAAATCCGATCATCGCATCATCGCTCGTCCCGTAGTTGGAGCACACGCGGCCATTGGTCGCATAGCCGTCCAGCGTCGTCGTATAAACCTTGCGGAACACTTCCTGGCCAACCTGCTTGCGCTCAAAGAGAAAGATCAGCGCATTCAGAAGCGTCGTAGGACCGCAGTCAAATTCACTTGTCTGATAATGCATGGGAATCTTCATTTTCCTGTCCTCCTTAAGAAAACGGCGGAATATAAAACGGATGCACAAGCCTGTTCAGCGTGCGCATCCGCCCCGATCCATCCATGTCACAGAAGAAAATGCTCAGATGGAATTGCGCACACCGAAAGGCACCGTACACATACAGTTACATAAGCTCATAGATAACGATGTCAGATTCATGTTCTTCATGCGCTTTTCCTTTAACTTTTACTATTTTTAGTATTTTTCCATTCAAAGTCAAGAAAAAATGAGGCAGCCAGCGGATTATGTCAAGCATAATGCCCGCTTCTGCCTCATTTTCTGTATTGATATTTGTTCGACGGTTGCGGATTACTTGACCTGGATGATCTTCATCATGTTCGCCGAACCTTCGCCCGTAGGATAGCCGGCCGAAAGAATGATCAGCTGACCCGGCTTCACACCGTATTCCTTCGCAAACAGGCAGGCCAGATCATCATCGTTGGTCATCGTGTTCTGCACATCAGAGAAGATCGGCGTCACACCCCACCAATCGAGAAGCTTGCGCTGCGTATCATGCGTAAACGTGATTGCAAGAATCGGAACACACGGCCGGAACTTGGAAATACGGCGGGCTGTCGTACCACCCTGCGTAAAGACTACGACTGCACCGACATTGTCCAGTGTCTGCGACGCATCCGAAATCGCAATACCGACAGCATCCTGGATCGTCCGGTTGCCCGACTGTTTGGACTTTTCAAGAATGTCGCGGTACGGCAGAATCTTCTCCGCCTCCTCGGCAATCTCACTCATCATCTCGCACGACTCAATCGGATATTCGCCCGAAGCCGTTTCCGCACTGAGCATCACGCAGTCCGTACCATCCAGAACAGCGTTGCACACATCCGAAGCCTCTGCACGCGTGCAGCGCGGATTGTGCGTCATCGAATCCAGCATATGCGTTGCCGTCACAACCGGCTTGCCCATGCGGTTGGCAACCGCAATGATGTGCTTCTGATACACCGGAACCAGCTGGGTCGGAATCTCAACGCCGAGATCACCACGTGCAACCATCACACCATCCGCAGCCTCCAGAATCGACTCCACATTGTCATAGCCTTCCTGGTTCTCAATCTTCGCGATGATGTTGATCTTCGGTTTGCCTTCCTCGATCAGAATCTTGCGGATCGCATTGACATCCGCCGCCCGGCGCACGAACGAAGCCGAAATGAAGTCAACATCGTTGCGGCACCCGAAGCGCAGATCCGAAATATCCTTTTCCGAAAGGAACGGCATCGAAAGCCTCACACCCGGAACATTGCAGCCCTTGTGAGAGCTGATCGGACCGCTGACTTCCACGCGGCACTTCATCTCCTGACCATCATTCTCCAGAACCGTCAGACGCATCTTGCCATCGTTGATCAGAATGCTGTTGTTCGCATGAAGATCATCGAACAGCTCCGGGCACTGAATGTGGAAACGCTCATGCGTCCCCTCAATATCCGCCTTCTCCAGGTAGACAATCTCACCCTTCTGATACTCTTCCGTATCATTCTTGAAACTGCCCAGACGGATCTCCGGCCCCTTGGTATCCAGGCAGATTGCCAGCGTAATGCCGGTCTCTTCCGAAACCTTGCGGATCATCTTGATCCGCTTCTCATGTTCCTCATGCGTCCCGTGTGAAAAGTTCAGGCGCGCAATATTCATGCCTGCTTCCGCAAGCTTCGTAATCATCTCCTCGTTATCCGTCGCCGGACCGATCGTGCAGATCACCTTCGTCTTCTTGAACAGGTGATTGCGATTCATCAACTCAGCTGTCATATACTATCTCCTCTCATTTCACCCGCACTATTCTACCGCAAATTCCGCAATTGTCTGCTTCAGCATTGTAAAGCTTCAGAAAACGTCCGGCACATGAATACCGGACGTCAAAACAATCACACCAGACGATCAAACAAACGGTACAAAGGCTTGCGCGAAGTACGCGGACGATTCAGCGCCTCATCAATCGGCATCGACGTAATCTGGTTGTCAATGATGCCAACACACTGACCACCGATTCCTTCAATCAGAAGATCCACAGCCTTCTCACCCATCCGGCTCGCAAGCATACGGTCCGTCGGCGTCGGCGAACCGCCGCGCTGAATATGACCAAGAACCGTCGCCCTGCCCGAGAAACCGGTATTCTGACTCACCTTCTTTGCGAGCATGTCAACATCCGTAATCTTTTCCGAAATGATCACGATCGCATGGTTCTTGTGAACCGCCTCGCCCAGATACCGCAGACGCTCCAGAACCTCAACCTCATCGTAGCCCGTCTCCGGTGTAATGACCATCTCTGCGCCGCAGCTGATTGCCGTATACAGTGCCAGATCACCGCAGTGGTTGCCCATGACCTCGACAATCGAGCAGCGATGATGCGAACTCGACGTATCACGCAGTTTATCGACGCACTCCACGCACGTCTGCAGTGCCGTATCAAATCCGATTGTAAAATCCGTACCCGGAATATCGTTATCGATCGTACCCGGCAGACCAATGCAGTTGATGCCCTTCTTCGTCATCGCCATAGCACCGCGATACGAACCATCACCGCCGATGACAACCAGCGCATCAATGCCGGCCTCACGCATATGGTCCATGCACTCATTCTGAACACTTTCTTCCTTGAACTCCGGAAGACGGGCCGATCCCAGCAGCGTACCGCCGCGGCTCAGTGAATCCGAAACCGACGTACGCGTCAAAGGCTCAAACTTCTTCTCAAGCAATCCGGAATAACCATCCCGCACACCGACCACTTCAATGCCATTATTCAGGGCCACCCGCGTTACTGAGCGGATTGCCGCATTCATTCCCGGCGCATCACCGCCGGACGTCAGAATTCCGATCTTACGAATCATAAACTGACCCCTTCTTTCACGATAATCCTATCATTCTTTCAACGCCGTTGAAAGATACGCATTGGCCTCATTGACGCGTTGAAAACAGCTGCCGCCGGTCCGCATGCCGCAGATTCACCGGCTGCCCCAGCGCCCGCACACGCTCCATCACCCGGTCTGCCTGCAGACGGTCGCTGCCCTGCGCCGTGTTCAGATAATGGCTGCTCAGCGCCGGATAATCACAGTTGCTTGTAAACCATGTCATCTTCCCGTTGCGCATTCTTGCATCAAGAATGCTCAGAAGAACACTGCGGAACTTATCCGTACATTCTTCCGCACCGATATCATCCAGCACCAGCACATCCGCATACATCAGCAGCTGCACCTCGCCCTCATATTCACGGCTGTGATAGTCATAGCCGACTCTTCCCGCAAAGGCGGGCATATGGACGAAGGCGGTCTTCTTTCCCTTTCTTGCCCAGAAATTGGACGCACATGCCGCAAGATAGGTCTTCCCGCTGCCCATTGCGCCCCAGAGATAGCAGCCCTTTCCACCTGCGCACAGGCCCCATACCTTCTGCACCGCAGCGACATACGCATCCGGCTCCTCGTCCAGAAAAATCGACTCAAAGGATACCGTCGAAAACTCCTCACCAAGATCCGAAACCAGATAGTTCGAAAGATGTGCCTGCGCACTCCTGCGTTCTTCTTCATACGAGCATGCTTCAACAACTTCCAGAAGCAGGCCGTCATCATACCTGAGCCCATCTCTAAAGCCGCGGCGCGCAAAGAAACAGGTGTTCAGACCCTTGCACCCGTGACAGTGCAGACGTTTTTTCAGCCACGAAGAAAACACATAGGGCCTCTGTTTCAGCAGTTCTGCCGGAATGTTCTGCTGCCGCAGAAGCTGCTGAATATCCTCATTGCCCTCCAGCTGCGCAATCAGCTGCCGGGTCCTTGTTTCCTCTTCTTCCGTCGGACGCGGAACATTGAATTCAGCTTTGATCATTTTTCTTCAGCTGCCCGCCGCATTTCCTCAAGCAGAGCCTTGCGGTCAATACGGGCAAAGTCCTCCTCACTGTTTGTCTGCGGCTGAGCATCGTCCTTCTGCTCATAATAATAGGCCGGCAGCACCTCCGTACGGCTGCGCCGCGATTCATTCTTCTTATTGCGCTCGGCCAGTGCCGCTTCCCGACTCGATACCCCGTCTCTTGCCCACTCGCCGGCAACCATATCAACAAACTTGGGCACCAGCTTGTTATTGGAAACGGAGAGAACGTATTCAATCAGAATATTGATGACTTCCGACGAAAAATGCATATCCACCGCAAGATGTTCCAGCAGCCTGCGATCCACCAGCGGAACCGCCGCACCGTTCATCTTTGACTGCAGAAACGAAAGAGGAGGAAGGCTGTAGGGATCCGCCGCAGACGTAACGGTCGGTTTCTCTCTTGCCGCAAGGAAACGAAGCTTCTCCTCATCAAAGATTTCCTTCTCAGGATCCACCGCTTTGCCTACCAGAATCCGCATCCGGTCCACCGAAATCCCGTACACTGTTGCCAGCTGGCCGATCAGGCGCATCCTTGAACGTGTCCTCAGAGCTGTAGGAAACACCAGCGGAGTTGTCGTCTCCAGAAACCGTTCATAGTCAAAGTTGATCTGCTGATCACCGCCCGCAAACACTTCATCGACCGCACTTTCCTCCTTCTGCGGCCGCACCTTTGTCAGCGCATCCCCATAGCGCACCGGGTGCGTCACTTCCTCAAAGGAATGATCAACGCCGTGTTTCGAAAGAAGCTGCAGCGTCTTTGCCGCAAGCGAAGAATCCGCCGCCTGCTCATACAGCCCAACCCATGTCCGGTTGCCCAGAAATAATGCCGTCGAAAGCGGCACTTCCAGTGCAAACAGATACAGGGTACGATCCCCCTTCTTCGGCTTGCTGAAGGTACGGAGAAGATGAAATTCCTCAAGACGGATCATTGCCTTCTCAATCCCGTCGATATCCATGTCCAAAAGTGCACTCAGCTGACGGAAATTCGATTCCAGCGCATCCTGGGAAGACTGTGCATACAGCGTCAGATACAGAGCCAGACCATCCCTGCCGATCATCGGCTGATACAGAAGACACAGCGACACAAGGCTGTCCTCGCTGATCGTCGGATCACCCTTCACACTGTAGAAATCATCGACGTTCAGTTCCATGTCTCTCCTTCCGCTGTTTCATCAGCCATGACCCCAGGGCTCGATCCAGATCCTTGATGCTGCCATCATTATGAAAGACCACATCGGCTTTTGCAATCTGCACCGACGGATCAATCTGATGTGACAGACGCGCCTCGGCTTCTTCACGGGTAAAATCGCGGTCCTCCATCAGACGCCGGATGGCGGTTTCACGCTCGCATGTAACGACGATCACCTTATCAAAAAGATCTTCCCATCCCGCTTCAAACAACAGCGGCACCTCTGCAAACACAAGCGCATCAGCCGAATGATGATTGAGAAACCGGAGCAGTCCCTCCTTAACATAGGGATGCACGATTTCATCCAGCGCCACACGTTTCTCTTCATCTGCGAAAACAACGCCGGCAAGTGCCCTGCGGTCAATTTCTCCATTGGCATCGAGAATGGACGTACCAAAGCGATCCACAACAGCCGCATAGGGAGCTGCCGTCTTCTGAAACGCCGTACGGCTGTAGACATCCGCATTGAACACCGACAGATGACGCCGGCGCAGCAGAATGCTCAGAGTAGATTTTCCGGAACCGATGGTTCCCGTTATTCCAAAGGTTTTCATAGACTGTTTGATTTCTATTTCTGGCAGTTCGGGCAGTAATAGGAACTGCGGCCGCCGATCCTCTTCACCTTGATGGGCGAACCGCATACGCGGCACACCTTCTGATCATGTACGCTGCAGTACAGCTGAAACCGGCCCGTAACCCCAAGGGAAGACGTATAGCTGCGGATGGTCGTACCGCCGGCCGCGATCGCCGCCGCCAGAATTGTCTTCGTATTTGCAACGATGGCAGCTTCCTCCTTCCGGGTCAGGCGGGCACAGCTGCGTCCCGGACGGATATGACTCGCCGCCAGGATTTCATCGGCATAGATATTGCCAATGCCTGCCACAAAGCTCTGATCCAGCAGTAACGATTTGACCGGCTCCCTTCTCCCCTTCTTCCATTCATGCATATAAGCGGCGGTAAAGGCAGGGTCAAACGGCTCAGGACCAAGTTCATGAAAATGTGTAAAGTCCGTATCCAGAGGCATAATCCGCATCCGGCCGAACTTGCGCGTATCGTGATAGCGCAGCTGCCGACCGTCCTTCAGATAAAAGACCACATGCATGTGCCGGTTCAACGGCGCCCGGCTGTCCTTCTGCACATAAAACTTTCCTTCCATGCGCAGATGCACAATGAGCCAGCAGTCATCCATGCCGAACAGCAGATACTTTCCACGTCTCGAGAAGGTACGGAAATGCTGACCGCTCAGCCGCGAACAAAACGCATCCGGTTCCATTCCCTCAATGACCTTTGCCCAGCGTACATCTACACGTTCAATTTCAGCGTCCCTGATCTGATGTTCCAGCGTACGAACGACAGTTTCAACTTCAGGAAGTTCCGGCATCACTTCGCCTCATACCACGATTTTCCGCTGGCACATTCCACCGTCAGCGGAACGTTCAGCTTCATCGCATGCGTCATACCGTCGGTAACGATCTGCTTCATCTGTTCCAGTTCCTCTTCCGGCACATCGAAAATCAGTTCATCATGCACCTGAAGTATCAGCCGCGAACGAACATCCGCCTTCTTCATGGCCTCATCGATGCGGATCATGGCGATCTTGATCAGATCCGCCGCCGATCCCTGAATCGGCGCATTCATGGCTGCCCGCTTGCCGAACTCGCGAACCTGATGATTGCTGCTGTGGACTTCCGGAATCGGACGCCGGCGGCCGCATACAGTAGTTACATAGCCGTTTTTCTCGCAGTCCGCGACAACATTGTCCATATAGGTCTTGATGCCCGGGTATTTTTCATAGTACCTGGCGATGAAGTCCGCCGCCTCCTTGCGGCTGACCCCCAGCTGCTCCGCCAGACCGAAATCGCTGATGCCGTACACGATGCCAAAGTTGACCGTCTTGGCGCGCCGGCGCTCCTGGGGCGTAACATCCTCCGGCTTCTCTCTGCCGAAGAGATCCATCGCTGTCTTGGTATGAACGTCGATGTTGTTGTTGAAGGCATCCATCATCGAATCAATGTGTGCCATGCTCGCAAGCATGCGCAGCTCGATCTGATGATAGTCGCTGCTCAGAAGGACACATCCCTCGCTTGGCAGGAACGCCTTGCGCACTTCCCGTCCCATTTCATCGCGGACACTGATGTTCTGAAGATTGGGATCCGAGGAGGAAAGTCTCCCCGTCGAAGTTGCGCACTGGTTGAACACCGTATGAATTCTGCCGTCACCGGCAATATATTTCTGCAGCCCTTCCGCATAGGTCGACTGGATCTTTGCGGCCTTGCGGTAATCCAGAATATCCGCAATGATCGGATCCGAAAGCTTGTACTTTTCAAGCACATCCGCAGAGGTAGAACGCTTCTTTCCCCCGTACAGACCAAGCTCATCATAAAGAACGGTTGCCAGCTGACGGGGACTGTTGATGTTGAACGTATGACCCGCCCGGTCATAGATCTTCGCCTCCAGAGCAGACATCCGCTGTGTCATATCGTTGTTGATTCCCTGAAGAATGCTGCGGTCGCAGATAACGCCGGCATCCTCCATATCCAGAAGAATCCATGTCAGAGGCATCTCGATCTTTGCATAAAGATCATCCATTCCATACTCACTGACCTTTACACGCGCACCGGCAAAGATATCCCATAGACCTTTGGCCAAAGAACAGCCATACTCCTTCTCCGCTTCCGGATCCGCCAGCTTCGGACGAGCTTCCGTTCCATACACATCTTCATAGGAAGGCGAAGGCGTACAGCCATACGCCGCAAAGATCTTTTCCGGACTCGTCAACGTCGCATCCGCCAGAGAAGCCGCAATCATCGCATCATCGTCAAAATGGCCTTCAATGTCCGCGTTGTGCAGCACATGCACCGCACGCTTGGCATCGAAGCCGATCTTCTGATGTGCCGTATCTTCAAGATAATTGATCAGTGCACGATCCTTCAAAGCATCTTCCGCCCCAATAAAGTAGGAATCCGTCCCGTTCGACAGAGCAATTCCACGCAGCGATGCACCATAGAACGGTGCCCGATCATCGATCACAGCAACTGCCAGCTTCTGTATCAGATAGTTCTGAGGCACGGCCGTGACCCTTGCATGCGTTTCAGCAGTGCTCTGTACACTGGCTGCCTGAGCATCTGCACCGTCATCCTTCTGCCCGGGCATCTCTGCCGGGGCAGCTGCCGCGCTGGGGGCAGTCGCCTCCCGGGCGGCAAGTTTTTCATACCGTGACGCCAGCATCCGCATGTTAAGCGACTGAAAGAAGGCAACCAGTGCCTTATAGGTCGGCTGGAAGCTGCACTCATCTGCCGTAAAGTCCAGATCCACATCCCGCTTGATCGTAGCCAGTGTCTTGGAAAGCTCCGCTTTGTCATGATTCTCCTGAATCTTCTTTCCGAGAGCACCTTTGATTTCCTGATCGTGGGCAAGCACTTCTTCCACACTGCCATAGGTGTTGATCAGCTTGACAGCCGTCTTTTCGCCAACCCCCGGGATGCCCGGATAGTTATCGGACGCATCGCCCATCAGTCCCTTGAGATCAATGATCTGGATCGGAGTAACGCCATAGGCTTCCTTGACCTTCTGAGGTGTCATCTCATCCATCTCGGTCAGACCCTTTTTCATCAGAAGAACCCGGGTCGAATCATCCACCAGCTGCAGAAGATCGCGGTCACTGGTCAGGATTGTCGTCTCATAATCCGCCGCCTGCTTGGACATCGTGCCGATCAGATCATCCGCCTCGATGTTGGCCATTTCCTTCCAGCGGATGTGGTAGGCATCCAGATAGTCCCGTGCCATTGCAAACTGCGGCACCAGATCATCCGGCGCCGGCTTGCGGCCACCCTTATAATCCGCATAAAGATCGGTGCGGAATGTATGCTTACCCGCATCAAACGCGACAAGTACCGCATTCGGATGCACCAGATCGATGCCCTTCTGCATCATATTGGCAAAGCCGAAGACCGCATTGGTCGGCAATCCGTCCGGCGTCGTCATCTTCGTTCCGTAAGCCGTCGCATAATAGGCGCGGAACAGCATCGAATTGCCGTCTACCAGCAGCAGTTTTTTCATATCAATATCCTCCTGAATGAGAAAAAGAAGCCCCTGGAGGCTCCTCAGTCTTTCTGTGGAACAATGCCCATCCGCTTGGACATGGATGTATGTCTCTGTTCCTTCTTATGTCCCAGCAGGAAGAGACCCGTCGCCGTAATGGACAGTTCCGGCCGCCCTTCCGGACGCCGCTCGTTCTTGCGCAGATATGCCTTGCCCTGCACCAGAACACGGTCCCCCTCTGTAAACTCAAAAGCCTCATCTGCACGCCAGTCACTGGCCGTATAGGAGATGACATCAACGCTCGTCCCGTCAATATCCGTCGAATGTGAACGTACCCGGGCACCGGTTTCACTCAGCATCGTCGAAACCTTGCGATCCCTGCCGCGAACCGTCACCTGACCGAATGCCATCTTCCCGCTGCCGTCATTGCGCAGATCCGTCCGGACCCTTGCAACACCGTCAGCCTCGATTGTGCCAATGACAGTCACATAGTAGCAAATCACTTTGCCCTCACTGTCACGGATGGTGTCAAATGAGAAATAATCCTTTACCATAAATACCTATACCGTTTCTGCAGATTATCCTTCTGCCTGGCTGTCTGTACCGCTTTCCATATCAGCGGATTCATCAGTTGTTTCTGTTGTCTCGCCCGCATCACTTGAAGAAGATGACGGAGCCTCAGGACGATCCTCAACCATGGACTGCAGAACACTCAGATTCTCATACATGATTGAAACATAATCCCTGCCTTCCGTTTCCTGATCAGTCGTAAGGCTCGAAAGGTTGCTTAACTCCACCCGTGTCAGACCAAGATCCGTCTCAATCTGATTGAACAGATCTATCATATCCTGCGTCATATTCGGCTCATACACAATGTATTTCACGCCGTCCGTCTTGATCCGTTCCTCAATCGCCGCCAGCTGCCGGCTGTCCGGAAGAACCCCGTACTTCGAAAGAACCACCGGATACACCTGAAAGCCATACGTCTTCTGCCAGCTGCCGAAACTGTTGGACATCGAAACAAAGCGGATCATCTGATTGTTCGTATCAAGGCTGGTCGCAAGTGCCTGATACTGCGCATCAATATTGATCAGATCCGTTTCCAGACTCGTAAAGTTCGTATCAAACACCGAAGAATATTCCGAATACGTCTGCTTCAGCCAGTCACGTACATTCTTTGCCATCGACAGCATCGCAATCGGGTCCAGCCACAGATACAGATCCTGACTGTCCATGTCAATACTGTCAAAAATCTCACCATCATAGTAGGACGACTCGACAAACAGCGAAGAATCACCCGGAAGCGCTTCCGTATAGCGCTTATTGTCATACACAGCGTTCAGAATTGATAGATCCTGCTGACTGCTCACATGCGCCGCAATTTCCTGATCATAAACCGTCAGATACGGCTCGAGCTGACCGATATGGAAGAAGATCGCAGAACGATCCAGAATCTCCTGATAGTTATCCGCAACCGTCGCCTTCTGCACAATCGTATCCGTCTGCACCGACTCCGCCGTGATCACACCGCTGCCAAGCCTCTGAAGAAGATAGCCCACCGGATACACCGAATACGCAGCTTCCGTCTTCACTGCCGCACAGCCGCTCAGGGATATGCTCAGCAGAACGACTGCCAGCAAACAGCGGAACCATTTCTGCATCACAATCCTCCCTTTCGTCTGACGGAGCAATTATAGCACACTGGCATCTTCCACCCGGTCCGGGAACTGATATTGGTAGAGCTGATAATACATCCCCTTCTGCTTCAGAAGCTGATCACTCGTACCACGTTCCTGAATGCCGTTCTTCGTGATCACAAGAATCTCATCCGCCTTCCGGATGGTGCTCAGACGGTGCGCCACCACGAGCACCGTCCGGCCCTTGCTCAGCTCATCGAGCTGACCCTGAATCAGCATCTCGGTGGCATTGTCCAGCGCCGAGGTCGCCTCATCAAGAATTAAAATCTGCGGATTCTTCAGAAAGACGCGGGCGATGGAGATGCGCTGCCTCTGTCCCCCGGACAGATGGACACCCCTCTCGCCGACATTGGTATCGTAGCCATGCGGCATTGCGAGAATGTCTTCATGAATGTCCGCCTTCTTCGCCGCTTCAATGATTTCTTCATCACTGGCATCCGGCCGGCCATAGGCGATATTCTCCTTCACCGTACCATTGAACAGAAACACATCCTGGGCAACGATGCCGATATTGCGGCGCAGTGACCGGCGCGTCATATGACGGATATCAATGCCGTCGATGGCGATCTCACCCGAATCAATTTCATAGAAACGCGGAATCAGATTGCAGATGGTAGTCTTCCCGCCGCCGCTGGGACCGACAAGCGCCTCATTATGTCCCGCCTCAATATGCATGTTCATATGCGAAATCACATGGCGGCCACTCGATTCCTGACTCTGATAGTGGAATGAAACATCCTTGAAATCGATCGTACCCTTCAGGCGTCCAACCTCCACCGCATCCGGCGCATCCTCTTCTTCCGGAAGATTCATGATCTCCTCAAAGCGGGCATAGCCGCTCATACCGTCCGCAATCTGCTCATAGGTATCGACAAGCTTCTTGATCGGTGTCAGGAACATGGAGATATACAGCAGATAGGCAACAAAGTCCCCTGCCGTAATCCGTCCCTGAAAATAGAAGCGGCCCCCGAAGATGATCACCACCACATACATCATGTCCGTAAAGTAGATCATTCCCGAGTTGAACGCCGCCAGATACTTATAGGAACGCGAGCGGGCCGCGATGTAGCGCTGATTGGCCCTGTCGAATTTTTTCATTTCCCGGTCCACTTCATCATAGGCACGCGTCACCCGCACACCGGCAATCGACGTCTCCGTCTCACCGTTGATTTCACCGATCTCCACACGGTTCTGGCGAAATGCCTCCAGTTGTCCCTTGCGGATCAGAATCACAAAAACCACTGCCACCGGCAGACAGCAGTACACAATCAGTGTCAGTGCCCCGTTGATCCTTCCCAGCATGATGGCGCTCACCACCAGCATCACTACGGACGTAAAGATATTCTCCGGCCCATGGTGCGCCATCTCACTGATTTCCTGCAGATCATTGGTGATCCGCGACATGATGCTTCCGGTCTTATGATCATCGAAGAACGAGATCGGAAGACCTTCAATATGACGGAACAGATCCCTGCGCATATCAGCCTGCAGACGCACGCCCATAATATGGCCCCAGTAATTGATCACAAGATTCAATCCAAGCTTCGCAAGATAAATGACCAGGAGTCCCCAGCTCCAGCGCACCATCATCGCCCAGTTGCCCTGCGGCACATAGGTATTGATCATGTTGCGCACAATCATCGGCATAAACTCATCCGCCAGCCCCACCAGGAACGCACAGAACAGATCCAGCACCATCAGCTTCCAATGCGGCTTAAAATATCTCGCAAATCGTTTGAACATCTTCGAATCTCCCTGCTGAAATTATACCCTCCAGCAGGTCCGTACGCTCATTTATCGCCCGGGCGTAAGCGCCTCAATCAGCCCCTGCCGCGCAAAGCTCATACAGCCGTTGCGGGTCACAATGATATGATCCACAACCTTCACTCCCAGCAGCAGCCCGCTCATAATGATGCGCCGCGTCATCTCCATATCCTCCTTGCTTGGCTGCAGGGTGCCGCCGGGATGATTGTGAACCAGAATCACGCTCATGCACGCATATTTCACCGCCTGGCGCATGATGTCCTTCGGCGAAACCAGCGAAGACTGCGTCGTACCGATAAACAGCGTCTCTGCCTTCAGAATATGGTTCGCCGTATCAAGAAACAGCACCATAAACCTCTCCTGCTCCTCGGCGCCGATCTTCTGCTGCAGCCAGTCATATACCGTCTCCGGACTGCGCACCACATCCTGACTCAGTGTCTTCTCAAAGGCAACCCGCCGCGCCAGCTCCAGACTGCTCAAAATCTCCAGCGCCTTCACCTGCGAAATGCCCGGAATCGCATCCAGCTCCGCAATATCCAGACTGCCCAGCCCGCAGATCCCTTCCGCCTTTGCCAGCACACTGTCAGCCACCTCCAGAGCCGAATGTTCCTTCGTCCCGCACCGGATCAGAATTGCCAGCAGCTCCCGGTTGCTCAAAGCCTCTACGCCATAGCGCAGCCCCTTCTCCCGCGGACGCTCTTCCTGCGGAATTGACATCACCTTACCCATACTTCATTCTCCTCTCTGCCTTTTCATAGCCGGAAGGAAGGTGATTCCCGCATCCATTACGAAAAGGGTCCAGAGATTCTCTCCCCGGACCCTTCTGATCACTGTTTCTCAAATTTATCAACCGTTGCTTGGTTCACCATAGGTCACAACGATCTGCGTCTTCACATTCAGCGAATCCCCCGGATTCACATCGGCACCATCCGCAGTCTTCATTGACACAAAGCCATAGGAAGGCGAACTTGTCGATTTCACAAACGAAATGTTATAGAAACCGGCCTTATTGAGCTCCGACGTCATATAGCCGATCATTTTCTCATTCTGATTCGTCGCCCCGACATACAGGCTGTTGAAGGGGAAGTTCGGAATCGTACCCATCACAACCGGCTCCGGCCCCTTCGAATATGTCAGCGTAATTGCCGTCGAAGCCTTCACTTTCGTACCGGCCGCAATCGACTGACCGATGATCTGTCCCGCCGGCGTATCACTGTACTCCGGCTGCTCCACCAGTGTCACGGAAAGACCGGCGTTCTGCAGGAGTGACTGTGCCGCATCCTTATCCTTGCCGACAACGTTATCAACCGTCACATATTTACCGATCGACACCTGGCACGCAATCGTCTTCCCGCTGATCGAGCAGTCAGACACCATCAAACCCTCCGCAACAGTACTGCTTTCCACATCGGTCTTCGTCAGCGAATAGCCATTGGCACGCGCCGTCGCCGAAGCCGCATAGAGACTGCTCCAGGACTGACCTGCCTTGGCTGCACTGCCCGGATCCCACGTATAGGCACCATTCGATACCCGGCAGTTGATCGAAGCACCCGCCGAATACGTACCCGTATCATTGGAAATCAGATTTCCCGACGCTACCGAATCACTGTAGGCATAGCTCACATTTCCCAGCGAAAGTCCAAGCGAACTCAGATAGCTGCGGAAGCTGTCCAGCGACTTGCCCGCATAGCTTGTCACCGTCACCTTCTTGCCAACGGCCACTTCCGCCGAAACCGCTGTTCCCGGATTTACCAGCCCCGAAACACTCTGCGAAAGAATCGTACCTGCCGCCTGATCACTTTCCACTTCCTTGTAGCTCACCGTAAGCTTCGCTGAACTGTTGTATTTTGCATTCATCGCCGAAACGAAATTATCCAGATCCGTCTTCGTCTTGCCGGTAAAGTCCGTCACATCCACCTTACCCACAGAGACCTCGAATGTCACCGAACCGCCGCTGGAAACAGTTCCGGACGAAGGATTCTGACTCACGATCATACCCGCATCGGAAGTACTGTAGATCTCACGGTACACCGCCTTCAGACCATTGTTCGAGATCCAGGCATCCGCCTCCTTCTTCGTCTTGCCGACATAGTTCACAACATCCGTCGCCTTGCCCGAAGAAAGCGTAATTGTAATCGTCGATCCCGCCTTCACCGTCGTACCGGCCTTGACGCTTTGCGAAATATAGGCACCCTTGGCAACGGTGGAGCTCGGCTCATTGACAAACTTGATCGTCACCCCGTTTGTCAGGCCCCATGCCTGCATATTTTTGTAGGAATAGGTCGAAAAATCCGGTACCGTAATCTCAGTATCTGCCCCGTCACCGCCCGTCGCAAAGGTAACCGTAATCGCATCCGACCGCTTCACCTGCGCACCGGCTTCCACACTGGCTTTCAGAAAGCTGCCCGCCTCCACACTGTCATCTTCCGCAAAGGCATAGCTCACATTCGTAAAGCCATTGTCCTCAAACCACTTCTCGATTTCCTCCCGGCTCATCGTTGAAAGGTCAGGGAACGTCAACGACGCATCCGGATCCTTGCCCGAAGACAGAACAACCTCCAGCACATTTTCCCTGCCAAGCATCTCACCCGCCGGGATACTCTGCGAAAGAACACCGTCCTCAGCAATCGTCTCATCGAATTCATAGCTGAAGGAATAGCGGCTCGAAGAAACCCTGTTCTCCTTGGCCCAGCTCTCGACATCCGTTTTTGTCTTTCCCGTAAAATCAGGTACCGCAGCCTCCGGGTCCTTCACCATCTCAACGTAGTACACCGTCGTGCCGACGGCTGCGCCGCCCATAGCCAGCGCAACTGCCAAAAGTATTTTCGTTTTCGCGTAAAGTTCAATCATCCGCCGGCTCCTTAATTTTTCCCGTCTGCAGAGGATGATGAAGCCGCCGAAGCCTCATCATTCGACGCAATCGTCAGTTCATACCGATTATGGACCGATCCCTTCCGCAGCGTATATGTCCGATCCCCGACCGTAACCTTAACCGGACGCACAGGCATCACATTGTACATCTCATACACATCGCGATAAGTCGTCCCGTCTTCCGTACTGGACACATCCAGATACAGAACATACGTACCTTCACTCAGCACATATTTCCCGTCTGTGTCCTTTCCGGCAAGATCCAGCTCAGCCGCATAGCACGCATCCGTAGCCGAATACGACGATCCCAGCAGCGTCCCAAGATCCACATCACAGGCCTTCGCATTCACCGTACCAAGATCCTTCCCACTGACGACTTCACCCGTATCCGTATTAAGGAAATCAATCGCAAATGCCGGCTTATTGGCCGCCGTCATGCTCGTATCCGCCAGCAGGCCGTAACCATCCGGAATGCGCAGAACACCATTCTCATCAATCGACAGCGTACCGCCCGAACGCGAAGAATTGCGCACCTTCTTGGAAATCACGCTGCGATCAATGGACCCGCGAGCAAAATCCAGCTCAAGCCGCCCAAGGTAGACCGGATTCGAACTCAGATACAGACTGCCCTGCGTCTCATCGCCAAGATCCACAGTTCCGCCTTCAAATTCCGTCTGCTTCGCCGTATTCAGATTCAGATACAGATAGCCCGACCGGCTCGTATCGCCATTGGTTACCGTAATCTTCAGCGAATACGTTCCCAGCTCATCCGCCGTCAGGGACGAAAGATCAAGATCCGCCGCATAGTTGATCCACTGATAGGTATGACCATCCCCCAGCGGAACCGGCTCATCGTTGCCGCTCATCGTCGCCGTCGTGACAGCGATATCATCACCACCCGCCAGAGGCTCCAGAGAAACCGTCGCCGATATCTTCGTTCCATCGACCGCATCCATGCCGCTCAGGAATGCATAGCCGCTCACCGAAAGCTTCGTATCATCGTCGCCGCTGAAGCCGATGCTTTCAACACTCTTCATCAGCGTCACGTCCTCTTCCGCCGGCGAAGAAGGCGTATAGTTACACCCGCTGCCTGCCGTCCAGTCGTTGTAATTTTCGAAGCATACGCAGGCATTGCTGTCAGCGTCATACTTCGCGTTGGCGCCGCAATCCACATCACTCACGCTGAGAACCAGCACCGTACTGCCGTTCACTGAGGCCGCCGTAAAGCTGTACGAATGACCGTTGCGCATCACAGAAGCAGGCGCACTGTCCACCGAAGGCACATACCACGAACTGCTGTAATCCGTCGTCAGGCTGTAGCTTCCATCAATACGGAAGAAGTAGCTGCCATTGGCAAGCGAAGACACATCGAGATCTGTCGACCAGCCGATCGCATCCGTCGAAGAAGACAGGGTCAGATTCTGCTGCTGCACATCCGTAAAGGCAAAGTTCACCAGATGCAGCGTCTGCGACACGGTGTTATCCCCTGTCACCCAGACACCCGGCACATAGTTCTTTCCACTCAGATGCAGCGTACCGTTTTCATTCCAGCTGAGCGCATCGAGCGTCCGCACCGGATCACCGGTAGCTTCCATTCCCGCATTGGAAATCGGAGCACTGTTGATCAGCGTCACCTCATCCTTGCGGATCCAGCCGACCATCGTATCAAAGTTATAGCTGTAATAATTCTGATTCGCCCCGTTGGAGAAGGAAATGACGTTTCCGCTGCCATCCAGAGGATTGGTCGACTGCACCTTGTACCAGCCGTTGACCTCCGCCAGAATGGAAAGCGTATGATTCATCTGATACGTCGGACCATACCAGGTAAAGTACAGCCGATCTCCGCCCGGCGACTTCAGAATGTAGGTGCGCGTATCATTGTTCACAATGCCCAGGCTCCCCGTATTGAAATCCGTCAGCGTCCCGTCATTGTTGTTGTTGCACTTGTCCAGCGCATAGGCAATCGACGCAATCTTTACGCCCCACAGGTTATCGGTCGCATACTTCACGTTCAGACCCGATCCCTTATTGCCAAGCTGTGACCCGAAATACCGCCAGTCATGAATATCAATGAAGCTGCGGATATTGATTCCCATCATCTGATTGATCGAATCTTCCACCGAAGAAAAGAAAGACGCCTGATCCGGATCCGAGTCCACCGCATTCCATCCGAAGAGATTGTTGCGCTTCATCGCATAATCACTGGTACCGTACCCTGACTCCAGGCAGGCAAGCGCAAAGATTTCGGCCGCATTGACGCCGTAAGTCTCCTGCGCCTTCAGCCAGATATCACCCGTATTCCAGAGCTTACTGCTCGAATTGTAGCCCCTTGACGCCAGGAACGTATTGAATGTTGAAGCTGATATATTCGTTCTGGAACGCAGAAACAGAAACTGATAATACGAATAGTAGATACCCGCCTGATCGGTGCAGTAGCGATCCCGGTAGAACGTATAGTTATCGTAGCTGTAGTAGACATCGCCGATGCTCATCCATTCTGCAGCCGGTCCTACCGCCGCTGTATATTCCGTTGCATTTCCATCGCGGCCGTATTCATAGAAATAATGCAGCACCAGATCCGTATAGTTGCCATTGCGCTCCACCCGGTAGTACTGCTGCTTCGGCCAGAGACCGTACGGATCCTGTGGATACTTCTCACTGTCACTGCCGCCAAGGTACATCCCCCAGCCATGGCTCAGCACAACCATCGGCACAAGATCCACATCCCGCAACTGCGCATAGCCCGTAAATCCCGATACCGTCACAAGCACCAGACCGCTGCCATCGCCATTCCAGGAATACAGGCCGTTGAACTGCATCTCCCGCTGGTAGGTGATCGCCATCGTCTTATTGTCATACGGCTCACTGCCGGAATAGAAATCGTAGTACTGATTGATGGTCAATGTATTGCTGTTGTCACGCTTGGGATAGCTGATCGCAATGCCCGACGACATATTGATGATCTTCGTCGGCGACCAGGAGGAAGAATGACGGATGACACCGGCATCTCCCAGCGCATACATCGCCTGTTTCGCCTCGTTCCAGTCCGATGTACATTTCGTCATGGTAAACGTAATACTGCCGCCGCTGTTTGCACCGACTGAATCGACTTCAAAGGCATTACAGGACATCGGATACAGATCCGTAACCAGCTTCGCCTGCACCTGCGTCGGAATAATTGTGAAAAGAGAAGAAATCATTCCGGCCGCCACTGCCCATACATGCAGTTTCCTAAACATTCATTCTTCTCCTTTCCTAGTTCAGATCCACATTGATCGTAATCCAGTTGTCCTGCCCCTGAATCTTCAGCTTCAGAACACCTGTATAGGTAATCGGATGATCATCCGGATCATAGGCATAGAAGAACAGGTCCCCGGACTGTTGATCTGATATTTCCTGACCGATCATATTGGTGCCGCTGATTGAAGTAATATCCGCTCCCAGAGCCTCAAACACCTCACTGGAATCCCGAGGCACATATTGAGCCTCTTCAATGACGATCGTGTCGCCCCACAGCGACACTGCCTGCACCTTGAAGGCATATACCTTTGTCGTTGAAGGCAGAAGATATTCTTGCTGAACACCGTTCACCGTCTGATACAGCGGCTCACCCGTAATTTCACGCGCCTCACTGACGGTCATCTGATACGACCTGCCATCGGTAATGACATCGCCGCTCTTATACATGAGCATATCCTTTGTTCCGGTCGCCGTGGAGGTCTGGAACGAAAGAGCGCGGCTTTGAAAGTCCATGGTAACAGTCAGCGACGCTGCCGCCTTGTCCTTGATCGGAATGAAGATATTGGCATCAAAGGGAGATGTCTGCGAGATCAGCGAAAACATCACATTCTGACGCCCAAGGAAATAATCATCGCTTTCAAGCAGGTTCACATAGCTGTCAACATCACTCAGTGCAATTCCTTCACTGGTCGTAAAGTGCGACAGAGAGACATTCAGCGGGGCTGTTCCCTCCACATGAATATTGGCAATGATGAATTTGAAATCAAGATCATCAAAGGAAAAAACCTGATAATCATTCAGACGCACACTCAGCGCATTCAGATCATCACTCTGCGGCGGAAGTGCCTGTGCACCCGCCGTCGCCAGCACTGCATCCTGACCAATGGTATTGCCTGAAGTATTCTCTTTCGGCTGCAGAGCGAGGACCGCAAGCAGAATAATCACCGCCGCAAGAACAATCACAATGCCAACCAGAATACCGACTGTATGTTTTTTCTTACCCATAGATATCGATTATTATACCCGTGATTGCATGAAAAAAGCACCGCAGCCGGAGCTTTGGTTTCCGCAAACATTGCGATGTCTTCTTTATAGTGGTGATAAAGATCAATGCCATCGTGCGCAGGGTACATATGTCTGTCATCGCACGCCAGCATTTTCATCTGTCCCCGTGCCACTGGCATTCGGTCCGGCCCCGCCGGAATTACATCCACGCTGGAAAGCCCTCTGCCGTCTTCAAGATAGGCGCCTTCGCACTGGTTCGCCGCCGTAGCGCCGCCCCAGAGAAAATCGTCCCGCAGCTTCATTGAATTAACCTCCAAGTTTCCGGTAAATAACCCATGTGAATCCAAGTGGAATATATCATAGATTCTCTATTTGCTTGAGGGTGTTATTAACCAAAAAAGTAAAATCAGGTACCGAAAAAATCCAAATTGCACACAACAGCACCACCGCTAAAAAATGCCGGATCCAGTTGGGATCCGACATTTTGACTATCTAAAAATAGATGGGGTCTCGGGGTGCCTCTAAGAAATCCTGGGGTTGACTATCCGGGAGAAGAAAAACAGCTCCAAACTTACATGGGGAGGCACTCAGGCCTTCTCTTTTTCGTATTTGCCGATTATTATGCGGTAAGACATCAACAGAAAGGAAAAGGTTCAGAGTCAAGCTTCCCAGCAACCTCTGAACCCACAACCAAAACCATGGTTAGTGTATCACATTCACAATACAAAATTGTTAAACATCCTAATCATCCGGGCGATTTTTGATGGAATGCAGCGATCCTGTTTTGGATCCTGAAACAGGCCTGTCAATGAATCACTGTGGAACAGCCAGAAGATGCGTTAAAACGCCAGAAGGTTCTTACTGGATCTGGATCCCTGTCGTCGTCTCTTCCAACGGACGACATCACCGTGTCCTCCCTGATTTCCTTGTCCCTTACAAGCACTACTCGGTGCAGACCATCGAATCGGCTCTGGACAATGATCTGGATCTTGATCGTTATTCGCTTCCTTCCGATTCTTCCGTTTACCGTTGGAACAAATGGCTCGATAAGCTCATTGTGCAGCTCCGGATTTTCCTGAAGCTGGTTGATCCGCCTGATTCGCTGCTTCAACAGCTTCGTGTTCTATTCCGGCGTGATGTCCGCCGGGCTCCGGAATATGATTCTTCCAGTGGCTGGGTGGCCGGAATCAATCTCTGCCTGAATGGGCCAAATGACTTTGACTTGGGCCTTTCCTGATCTTCCCCTATGCTGGGCTCAAAGGAGAAGATCTATGTCCGAACAATCTGATAAACAGGCCATTCTTGAATTCTTTAACCTCGATACAGGCAGTGTGGAGAATGTCATCTTCCATAATGACAATGGCAGTGCGTCTGTCCATGTTTTACTGCGGCCGGATCATCCGCCTTGTCCCGATTGCGGCTGTACCCTGCCAAGGGTTAAGGACTACATTGACAAGAAGATAAGCCACGGCGTCTTTACTGATCGTGAGTGCACCATCTTCTATCATGCCCGCAGGTACATCTGTCCTGTCTGTCATCGAACGTACTATGAGAACAATCCATTCTGTTTCAGGAAGCAGCACATCTCCGCCCTCACGGTTGAAAACATTCTGAACGATTTGAAGATTCAGACCGAGACCTTCGCTTCCGTCGCTAAGCGGTATCACATCTCTCCCACAACCGCTGCCTCCGTCTTCGATGCCCACGTAAAGGAGGCGCGAAGACCTCTGCCCACATTGATGTGCTGGGATGAGAACTACGCATTTTATCATCCGGGAGAGAACTCAAAATATGTGTTCGTTATTCTCGACTTTGAGTCACAGGAGCCGGTGGATATCCTGCCAAGCAGAAGAAAAGATTATCTGCTCAGCTACTTTCTCAAAATCCCAGTGGAAGAGCGAAAGCGCGTCAAAATGATTGCCACGGACATGTATAGTGAATACCGCGCCATCATACGTCAGCTGTTCCCTAAGGCCTATCATTCCGTTGACCATTATCATGTCAGCCAGGAGCTCTCCAGAAAGGCTGACAGCGTCCGGATCAGAGTAATGAAGCAGACTCCAAAATATATTGAAGGCACAAAAACACAAACCAACGAGTATTATCTGCTGAAGACATTCAACTGGATGATATTCAAGCGGCTGGACGCCAGAGACAAAGATGGTAAAAAGCTGTTCGATCCCGGCCATCCAAGGAAAATGAACCGCAAGCTGAACCGGTTCCTCAATTATTACGAAATTAAAGCCATGATCGAAGCCGTTCATCCCGATTTGAAAAAGGCATGGGACCTCAAGGATGACGTTGTGGACTTCTATGACAACTGCACTTACGATACTGCTCCCCAGGAGCTGAACAAACTGATTCAGTCCTTCGCAGCCAGTGGTATTCCGGAAATGAAAGAGTTCTCCCGCACCCTGATCAGCTGGAGAGAGGAGATTATCAACTCCTTCATTGTCGTAAAGCAGCGTCATACAGTCGATAAGGACACAGGCCAGGTGGTAGTGTCCGACATAAAACTGAATAACGGATTGATGGAGAACCGGAACTCAATCATCAAGACGATCAAAAAAGCAGCCAACGGATATACCAACTGGGACAGATTCCGCAACCGCTGCCTCTATGTGCTCAGGAAGAGCTCCCGGCCATTGTTGAACCCTGTCATTCCGCCAAAGAAGGTTAAGCAATGACAACAAACGGATTAACATACGACCAGGTGTGGATCACGGCAGAAGGAGCCCGTTTGTATGGCAAAGAAGCAGAACTATATCTGCAGCCCCGCATCCGTTCCCTGAACCGAATGTGCCGCTCAGCGCAGCGATTAATGCGCGGCATTGAAAGTGAGCTGAAGCAGCACGACCATACGAACAACAGGATCCTGTATGCCTTGAGTACAGACGAGATGCTTGCCCACATCGCCATCTGTTGCGAGATGTTTCTGGACGAATACGAAGAACTGCTGGAGACGCAGCCTTAACGGGCCCGTCTCCTTTTCGTTTCCATAAGAAAAACCGCCTGTTTTACCAGACGGCTTCATGGCGGATAAACCTTTTTGGGGTGCCCCGAGACCCCAGGTTATTTCACTTCGATTTCGAGGCCTCCCCAGAAAAATTTAGATCGCCGACATTTTTATCAATGCACTATTTCATTCAATGCCGTTCGGATTCTTCAGCGTGAAGTTCCAGGAATCACGGCACATGTCATCAATATCGTACTTTGCCTTCCAGCCCAGCAGCTTCGCCGCCTTGCCAGGATCTGCATAGCACTCCGCAATATCACCTGCACGGCGCGGCAGAATGCGGTACGGAATCTTCTTTCCACAGGCCTTTTCATAGGCATGCAGAACGTCGAGAACCGAATAGCCATGGCCCGTACCAAGGTTGATGTGATCCACGCCCTTATGTTCCAGAGCATACTTCACCGCATTCACATGTCCATCCGCAAGGTCGCACACATGAATGTAGTCACGAACTCCTGTACCATCCGGCGTCGGATAATCATCGCCGAATACACGCAGATACTCAAGCGTACCGTTGGCAACCCGTGCAATGTAAGGAACCAGATTGTTCGGAATGCCGTTTGGCACCTCGCCCAGCAGTCCAGACGGATGGGCACCGATCGGATTGAAATACCGCAGCAGCAGAACGGACCAGGCTTTGTCCGACCTGCCTACGTCTTCCAGAATCCTTTCATTCATCACCTTGGTTGCACCATAAGGATTCGTCGTTCCGCCGACCTTTGCCGTCTCAGGGATCGGGCACTTTTCAGGATTGCCGTAGACCGTCGCACTGGAAGAGAAGACAAGCGTCTTGACGCCGTGCTTGGCCATGATCTCATACAGGTTCAGTGAACCGGCAATATTGTTCTGATAATACGTCAGCGGAATCTGAACCGACTCACCGACTGCCTTGTATCCAGCGAAGTGAATCACCGCATCAATGTGATTTTCATCAAATACCTTTTCCAGACCGGTGCGGTCCAGAATATCGACGTCATAGAACTTCGGCCGCTTCCCGGTGATTGTCTCAATCCGGTCGAGCACATGGATGTTCGAATTGTAAAGATTGTCCAGAATCACAACATCGTATCCCGCGTTCAGCAGAGATACACACGTATGGGACCCGATATATCCGGTGCCCCCTGTCACAAGAATCGTTGCCATTTTCCCTCCTTAGACTAAACGTCCAATATCATTCCATGTCACGGCAATCATCAGCACAATGAGCAGCGCCCATGTCGCCAGCATCATCGCCATCTTCACCTTCTGGTTCACCGGATGACCGCTGATCCACTCGGCGATGGTAAACAGCACCTGTCCCCCATCCAGCACCGGCAGCGGAAACAGATTGAAGATGCCAACATTCAGTGAAAGCTCCGCAATCAGCACCAGATATCCGATCGCCCCATAGGAAACCGACTGCTCCGTCGCCGAATAGATACCGACCGGTCCGCTCAGCTGCTTCATTCCGCCGGCCGTAAACAGACGTCCGATCGACTGAAACATCGCCCGCGTCAGATCTACCATCTCAATGGCACCGTATTTCCAACAGTTCAGAACATTGACATCATGAACTGCCGCCTGCGGCCCCTGGATTCCGATCCGGTAGCTTTCCGCCTCTTCATCATATACCGGCGTCACCGCCACCTCAACATCCGTCCCGCCGCGGCTCACCGTAAAGGTGATCGGAAACGAATCATCCGCCGCCAGCGCATACTGCAGATCCGTGAAGGTCTTCGGCGATACCGAATAGCCATCCGCAAACGTGAGCTTTTCAATGACATCGTCTGCCTGCAGCCCGGCCGCTTCCGCCGGGCTGTCCGTGACAACCGCCGCAATCTCAGCCGCCGGCGAAGTTACGTACGTCCCGCTGTAAAGAACCAGGCCCGTAAAGATCAGATAGGCAAGCACGAAGTTCATGAAGATCCCTGCCAGCATGATCAGGATCCGCTTCCATGGCGCCTGATCCGTCAGCCTTCTGCCTTCCGGAACTGTCACATCCGGATAGGCCGCATCCCCGTCTTCTTCCCCTGCCATCGAAACAAAGCCGCCGACGGGCAGAGCCCGCAGGCTGTAAACCGTCTCTCCTTTTTTCCACTGATGAAGCACCGGCCCCATGCCGAAGCTGTACTCGAAGCAGTACACCCCGAAATGCTTTGCCACCCGCAGGTGTCCCCACTCATGAATGCAGATGATCACTGACAACATCAGCAGGAACAGAATCAATATCACAAAAGTATTCAAGATTTACGTTCTCCTTGTATCATCGCCTCTGCCGCAGAACGCCCATAGCGATCCGCCCGCAGCAGCGCATCAATATCATTCAGCTCCTCATAGGAAGAGGAATGAACAACTTTCTCAACAATCCGCGTAATATCCGTAAAACCGATCAACCCGCTGCGGAATGCCGCATTGGCAGCTTCATTGGCTCCATTGACAATCGCCGCCTGATTGCCGCCGGCCTTTCCGGCTTCGTAGGCGAGCGCCAGCAGAGGGAAACGATCCGTATCCGGTGCCTCAAAATGAAGTGAACCAACCTTCAAAAGATCCAGCGCATCCACCGGCAGTGGATGCCGATCCGGCCAGCTGAGAGCATAGGCAATCGGAAGACGCATATCCGGAACAGCCATCTGCGCCATCACGCTGTGGTCCACATACTCCACCATCGAGTGAATCATACTCTCCGGATGCACGACAACATCAATCTTCTCATACGGCAGACCGAAGAGCCAGTGCGCCTCAATCACTTCAAAGCCCTTGTTCATCAGATCCGCCGAATCAATCGTAATCTTCGCACCCATCGTCCAGCGCGGATGCGCCAGCGCCTGAGTCACCGTTACCGAAGCAAGCTGCTGCTTCGTAAAGGTACGGAACGGTCCGCCGGAGCATGTGATGATCAGACGTTCCACCTGATCCTTCCGGTTTCCCTGCAGACACTGCCAGATTGCACTGTGCTCACTGTCAATCGGATACAGCTTCCGACCGTATTTCTTCAGCGCTGCTTCAATCAGCGCTCCGCCACAGACCAGTGTCTCCTTATTGGCAAGGGCCACATCATGCCCCGCCGCAATGGCCCGATACGTCGGCAGAAAACCAACAAAACCAACCAGTGCATTCACCAGCAGATCATAGTCATCCCTCTCGGCAAGAGTGATCATTCCCTCATCGCCAGAGAGGATTTCCTTGTCCGGATACTGTTTTCTTAATTCTTCGGCATCCGTTTCCTCGGCAACCGAAAACGAAGAAACCTCCGGGAACACGGAAAGAATTTCAGCTACCTTTTCGATCCGGTGACCGACGCCGAACGAAACAAGAAAGTATTCTTCAGGAAAGCGGCGCACGATATCCAGTGTCTGTACGCCGATGGAACCCGAAGCACCCAGCAATAACAGCCTCTTCATCACAGACTCCAGAGAATCAAAAGACCGTTGAAGGCCATCAGACAGAAGAGCAGCGAATCAATCCGGTCCAGGATGCCGCCATGTCCCGGCAGCAGTGAGCCGTAGTCCTTGATGCCCCATCTGCGCTTGATGGCAGAAAAAGCCAGATCGCCAACCTCGGCAACCGCCGGCAGAAGAAAGCTTGCGACAACAACCAGCTCTGCCGGAGCTGTCTTTGGAGCGTATGGAATCATCACCAGGAAGCCCCACAGCAGCGCGCACACAACGGCAACCGCATAGCCTCCGATCGCACCTTCCCAGGTTTTATGCGGAGAGAGGCGCGGATTCATCTTGTGTTTGCCGAAGAAACTACCGATGAAATAGGCACCTGTATCGCACATGTAGCAGGCAATGCCCACAAACAGCATCATCAGTCCGTTGAAGCCGTGAATGCAAATGCGGTCGACACCGCGCCATGCCAGCATCAGAATCATAGACATGATGAAGGTATAGGCAATCCGGTCCGTCGTCATCTTCTCACTGGCAAGATCACAGCAGAAGAGGAAGAACAGCCACATACTGATTGAAAAGGAAACCGTCACATCTTCCGTATAGGTCATCAGCTCCACGGCAGCGAAAATGACGACCGCAAACGCATAGTGCCGCTTCCCATCTTCCAGCGAAGCGATTTCCACCGCTGCCAGCGCCGTGATCGCACCGACAAGAATGTCCATCGCAATGCCGCCGATCAGAAACGGCGGCAAAACGCACGCAATCAGAATCAGCGCAACCAGGGATTTCTTCAACATTTTATTCATAGACACACCTCAGAGATTTGCCGCGCTTCCAACCGGCTTTTCACCGGCCACACCGCCAAACCGCCGGTCTCTAGCATAGTACTCCTGCAGACAGCGTTTGAGAACCTCGGGCGTAAACTCCGGCCAGCTTTCCGGAACAAACTCCAGCTCCGCATAGGCAATCTGCCACAGCAGATAGTTCGATATCCGCTGTTCTCCGCTTGTTCGAATCAGAAGATCCACCGGCGGCATGCCTGCCGTCATCAGATACTGTTCAAAGCCGTGTTCATCAAGATTCAGATCTGCCTTCCCGTCCCGTACATCGGCCGCGTACCTTCGAGCAGCGAGGAGGATCTCCCGCTGCGAGCCATAGTTCATGCAGATGTTCAGTGACAGTCCGGTATTGTTTTTCGACTCTTCCACCGCATCAAGAAGTACCCTGCGCGTATCGGCCGGAAGCGCATCCAGCTCTCCGATCATATGCATCTGAAAGCCGCGATCCAGAAATTCCTGCATGTACTTCTTAAAGAAATAGGCAGGCAGCTTCATGATGTAACCGACTTCTTCCTTCGAGCGCCGCCAGTTCTCCGTTGAAAACGCATAAAGCGTCAGATAGCGGATGCCCAGCTGATCCGCCGCAATGGCAATGGTGCGCACATTGTCCGCCCCCGCCAGATGACCGGCGGTACGTGGTTTTCCATGGGCCTTTGCCCAGCGTCCGTTGCCGTCCATGATGATGGCCGCATGTCTGCATTCGTTCATAGCTTTCTCCTGAATGCCAAAATTATAGCATTCTTCCTGCTGTCCAAAAATGCCTCCCCGAAGGGAGGCGGCCGGCAGTATTACTGCACGTTCATTACTTCTTTAGACTTCTTGTCAGCGATGGCAGCGATCTGATCCGTATACTTGTCCGTCAGTTTCTGGATCTCATCTTCCATATCCTTCTGCGTGTCTTCGTCTACGGTCTTGTCCTTCTTGACGACATTCATCGCATCGCGGCGGATGTTGCGGATCTGCACCTTAGCATCTTCCGCGATCTTGGAAACCTTCTTGCTCATCTCCTTACGCGTTTCGCCAGTCAGCTGCGGAACAGCCAGACGGATAACGGTGCCGTCATTCTGCGGCGCAATACCGAGATCCGCCTTGTTCAGCGCCTTCTCAATATCCTTCAGAGAGGACGGGTCATACGGCTTGATGACCAGCGTTCTGCCCTCTTCAACCTTGATGCTGGCGATCTGATTGAGCGGCGTCATAGATCCGTAATATTCTGCCTCAACGCCATTGAGCATGGCCGCATTGGCGACACCTGTACGAACCGTGTTGAGCTGCTCGTGGAAAAATTCCATCTGTTTGTCCATCTTTTCCTTGGACGAATCAATAATCGGGTAAGACATGCCTTTTTCTCTCCTTTTTCAGTCTGAATTCTTATTGATCACGGTTCCCTGAACCGTACCCTGTACTGCCTTAACAATACTACCGTCCTCATTCATGTTGAAGACGAGAAGCTCAATGTCATTGTCCATGCACATGCTGGTGGCTGTCGAATCCATGACCTGCAGACCCTGATTCAACAGATCCATATAGGTCAGATGATCATACTTCACCGCATTGGGATCCTTCTTGGGATCTGCGCTGTACACACCGTCAACACCATTCTTCGCCATCAGAATGACATCGGCCGAAATCTCCGATGCACGCAGCGCCGCCGTCGTATCCGTCGAGAAGAATGGCGATCCCGTGCCGCCGCCGAAGATGACAACGATGCCCTTTTCCAGATGATGAACAGCTCGCCGCTGAATAAACGGCTCAGCAACCTTCGGCATCTCGATGCTCGTCTGTACACGGGTCACAACACCTTCCCGTTCCAGAGCACTCTGAATCGCCAGCGCATTGATAATCGTCGCCAGCATCCCCATATAATCACCCTGCACACGGTCGATGCCGATCTCAGCAACCGTCTTGCCGCGAATGAAGTTGCCGCCGCCGACAACGATTGCGACCTGAACGCCAAGATCATGAATTTCCTTCACCTGCTTCGCGAGATTCTTCAAAACAAGCGGGTCAAAATTCTTTTCCTTGCCCTGCAGGGCTTCACCGCTCAGCTTCAACAGTACACGCTTATACATTGTTCTGTACTTTCCTCTGCTTTCTTTCCTCCATTATAATGGTTTACGTTGTTCAGCGAAAGGTCCAACGACACCGGGAGGAAACAGCAGGCCATGAAGAAAATTGCCATTGTCGATATCGGATCCAATACCGTCGTTCTGAATCTCTATACCAAAGACCGGGAGGGTCTTCATCTTTGTTCCAACACCTCCAATGCCGTTCGCCTCGTCAGCTACATCGACGAAGAAGCACATCATATGAAGCCGGAAGGCATCCAAGCAGCCTGCAACGTACTGAGCCAGTACCGTCAGGCCATCGACGCCTACCGGCCGGACTGCACCTTTGCCTTCATCACGGAGCCGGCAAGGAATATCGATAACAGGAAAGAAATGCTTGCCGCATTTCATGAAGCAGGCATCGATGTCGACGCCATCAGCGGCCAGCAGGAAGCGACCTACGATTTTTTCGGCAGCCGCATCGATACAGGCGATATCAAAACCGGAAACGCCTTCGATGTCGGGGGAGGATCTACGGAACTCATCGCCTTTCAAAACAATGGAATCGTCGAGGCTGCTTCCATACCGCTGGGATGTGTACGCCTCAGCCGCCTGCCGCTGGAAGAGTGTACAGCAGATGATGCCCTGCATGCATTTCTGGAGGATCATCCAAAGCTCATGTCCATTCCTTCTTCCACTCTCATCGGCATCGGTGGCACAAACCGCGCCGCCGGACTGGTAATGAATGAAATGTTCCATTGCGGCAATACGATGAACGTACAGATGCTGGAACAGGTATTCCAGCATCTCAAAGACAATGATCCCCGCTATATCGATGCTGTGCACAAAGTTGTCCGCTCTTCACGCTGGCCCGTCTTTCTGCCGGGTCTCAACATGATCCTCGGCATCTGCCGTGCCTATCATGCCAGTGAAATCCGCATCTCATCCGGGTGCGTGCGTGAAGGCTACATCCTTTCCCATCTTCCGGAGGAATCTCATGGCAGTGCAGCGTGATCTTTACCCGGATGAAAACCCAACGATCTACCAGTGCTTTAACTGGAACTCGCCCGGCGACGGCACCTTCTGGGACCGCCTGCGTGCACAGGCAGCCCGGCTCAAAGAGCTCGGCGTATCCGCTGTCTGGATGCCTCCGGCCTACAAAGGCTTTGGAGGCATCCATGACGTCGGCTATGGCGTCTACGACATGTATGACCTTGGTGAATTCAATCAGAAAGGCACCATCCGAACCAAGTACGGGACCAAAGATGCCTACCTTGCCTGCATCCGCTCTCTTCATGACCATGGAATGCTCGCTCTGGCAGACATTGTCTTCAACCAGCGGCTGGGAGCGGATGAAACGGAAACTGTCAAAGTCCGCCGCTGCGATCCCAACGACCGTCTGCACTTTCTCAGTGACACGTATGAAATTGATGCCTGGACAAAATTTACCTTTCCCGGCCGTAAGGGCATCTACGATCCGTTTCAGTACAATGCCTCCTGTTTCGACGGCTGTGATTATGATGAACGCACCGGACAGAAGGGAATCTATCTCTTCGATGGCAAGCACTGGGATCCCAACGTCGATCCCGACAATGACAATTTCGACTTCCTGATGGGATGTGATCTCGACATGGACCAGCCGTTTGTCCAGGAAGAACTCGTCCGCTGGGGGAAATGGTATCTGGATTTCACGGGCATTGACGGCTTCCGCATGGATGCTCTGAAGCATATCAGCCGCCCCTTCATTGCCAGCTGGATCCGGACCATGCGCAGCCTCACCGGAAAAGAGCTGCCCGCAATCGGCGAGTACTGGAGCGGCGATGTTGACCGTCTGCTGAAAGATGCGGAAAGTCTGCAGGATGAGTTCGGCCTCTTCGATGTTCCTCTGCACTTTCACTTCTTCGATATCTCCCATGCCAATGGAAACTATGATCTGGGAAGTCTGTTTCAGAATACGCTGATTCAGCGCAAGAAAGATCAGGCGATCGCCTTTGTAAACAATCACGATACGCAGCCCGGGCAGGCGCTGGAATCCTATGTAACACCATGGTTTCAGCCGGCGGCCTACGCCTGCATTCTGCTGATGAAGGACATGGTGCCGTGCGTCTTTGAAGGTGACCTTTACGGCATCGAAGGCACGGATATTTCCGGACTGAAGGAACTGCCGGCACTCATGAAACTGCGCCGTGATGCGGCCTATGGCGACGAATTGGATTACTTTGATGATGCCGATACGGTCGGGTTTGTCCGTACGGGCGATGATCATCATCCTGACAGCGGCGCCGTCGTCATCTTCACGGACCGCGACCGGAATGAAAAAACGATGAACTGCTCCGGGGCATTTGCCAATACGGTTCTCTATGATGCGCTGGGGCATTGTGATCCTGTTCAAACTGATGAATACGGAACCGGCACCTTCCATGTCGCTCCCGGCAGTGCTTCGGCCTATGTCAGACAGGAAATGCTCAAGAAAATCGCAGACTGAATCAACAGCCTGCGATTTTTTCATTGTTTGGTATTTTCGTTTTCGCTGTCGAGCAGTGATTCCGTACGATCGCTGATAATGTAGCGGGGACGGTGCTTGGCTTCCATATAGGTCTTGCCCACATATTCACCGATGACTCCAAGGGAAGCGATGATGATGCCGCCGATGAAGAAGATCACACACATGAGACTTGCCCAGCCGGTCACCGTGTTGCCCGTCAGACGGCGGATGATTGCCCAGAGAATGCCGACGATTCCGGCCAGAACCAGCAGGAAGCCGACCCTTGCAATGATATGAATCGGCTCAATGCTCAGAGACGTAACACCATCCACCGCCAGCCCGATCATCTTGCGCAGCGGATAATGGCTCTTGCCTGCCAGACGCTCATGACGTTCATAGTAAACCGATGTGCTCTTAAAGCCCACCAGCGGGAACATGCCTCTGAGAAACAGATTCACTTCATGAAAATTCGCCAAATTTTCGAGAACGCGCCGCGAAGCAAGACGATAGTCCGCATGGTTATAAACAGCTTCGACGCCCATCCTGTTCAGAAACTTATAGAAGCTCTGGGCACTGGTGCGCTTGAACCAGGTATCCGATTCACGGTTGCTGCGGACGCCATAGACGATGTCGCAGCCATCATGGTAGGCATCAACCATGGCTTCCATCGCATGAATATCATCCTGTCCGTCGCAGTCAATGCTGATGGTGATGTCGCAATGATCCTTCGCCTCCATCAGACCTGCAAGAACAGCGTTCTGATGGCCGCGGTTGCGGGACTGGGACATGCCTGTATAGTGGGGATCGGATCTGGAAAGATCGCTGATAATCCTCCAGG
Organism: Galactobacillus timonensis; assembly: GCF_900240265.1. Classification (NCBI taxonomy): domain Bacteria; kingdom Bacillati; phylum Bacillota; class Erysipelotrichia; order Erysipelotrichales; family Erysipelotrichaceae; genus Galactobacillus; species Galactobacillus timonensis. The sequence continues at coordinate 1,684,899 of NZ_LT964739.1, read as the reverse complement.
TCGCATCCGAACTGCCGTCGTTGACAAACAGGATGCGTGAATCCGGTGAAATCTTTCCCTTCCCTGAAAGATCATTGAGCTCCGCCAGAAATTCGGGAGCGGTGATGGGAAGAACCTCTTCCTCGTTGTAGCAGGGAATGACAATCCATAATACGGGTGCTGACTGTTCCATGTGTATCTCTTTTCTGCCCTATATTCTAAACGAATACCGGCCACGAAAAAAGGGACCGTTTTCACGGTCCCCTGTTTCATGCGTGAATATGCAGAGCTTCGCAGCCGGCTTACTTGCCCATTGCCATCTTGGCAACTTCTTCTGCGTAGTTCTCCTGCTTCTTCTCGATGCCTTCGCCAACCTTGTAGCGGACGAACGTAACGACTTCAGCACCCTGCTCCTTGAGCCATGCGCCGACCTTCTTGTCCTGATCCAGGAAGAAGATCTGATCAACCAGGCATACATCTTCGAGAGCCTTGGAAATCTTGCCCTCAATGATCTTGGCCTTGATCGCATCCGGCTTGTTTGCGTTCTTCGGATCATTGTTCATAAGCTCTGTCTGAATCTGACGCTCATGTTCAACAACCTCGGCCGGCAGATCCTTGCTCGAAACATATTCCGGAGCCATGGACGCAACCTGCATTGCCATGTTCTTGGCAACCTGCGGATCCTTGGAGCCCTTGACAACAACGACAGCCGAAATCAGACCGCCATTGTGCATATAGGTACCGAACTCCTCATCATCCGTCTTCTCAACGTTCGCAAAGCGGCGCAGAGAAATCTTTTCGCCGATGACAGCACGGGCTTGGACGATTTCCTCTTCCAGCGTCGTACCATCAGCACCCTTGAGAGCAAGAGCCTCATCCAGAGTCTTCGGATCAGCAGCAGCGATTGCATTGACCGTGCTGTCCAGCAGAGCCAGGAACTTCTCGTTTTTGGCGACGAAGTCAGTCTCCGAGTTGAGCTCGACGATCGTAGCCTTGTTGCCGTTGACGACAACCTTGCTCAGACCGTCCGCAGCCGTACGGTTTTCCTTCTTTGCAGCCTTCATGGCACCGTTTTCACGGAGCCAGTCAACTGCCTTGGCCATGTCACCATCCGTTGCGACAAGAGCCTTCTTGCAGTCCATCATTCCTGCGCCGGTCTGTTCGCGCAGTTCCTTAACCATGGAAGCAGTAATTGTCATGCTGCCTTCTCCTCTGTGCCTGCTTCAGCTTCTGCCGGAGCATCAGCCTTGGCTGCCGGTGCTGCTGCACCTGTACGATCCGAACGACGGAAGACACGGCGCTCACCTGCACCGAACTTGCCGCCGCGGCCCTGCTGCATCTGCTGACGGCGCTCCTCATACCGCTGACGCTTGCGCTTCTCATACTCAGCAGCCTGACGATCAACCTCAACCATGACATCCTTCATGGTGATATCAGCGACGCTCTCATCTTCCTGATGAGCGAATTCCAGAACACCGCCCTTAGCCTCAGCAATTGCATCAGCCATGACGCCGACCATCAGAGTGATGGAACGGACTGCATCATCGTTTGCCGGAATCGGATAATCGATGACCGTCGGATCCGCATTCGTATCAACAAGAGCGAAGACCGGAATGTGAAGCTTGCGGGCCTCAGCAACTGCGTTGTGCTCCTCAACCGGATCAACAACGAACAGAGCATCCGGGAGCTTCTTCATTTCCTTGATACCGCCAAGGAAGTTCTCAAGCTTGTCCTTCTGCTTGAGCATCTCAGCCTGTTCCTTCTTCGTATAGACGCTAAGCATTCCCTTGCTTTCCATCTCTTCGATGTCTGCAAGCTTCTTGACCGACTTCTGAATCGTACGGAAGTTGGTCAGTGTGCCGCCCAGCCAGCGCTGGTTGACATAGAAGGAACCGGAACGAAGAGCTTCCGCAAGAATCGGAGCCTGTGCCTGCTTCTTGGTACCGACGAAGAGAACCTTTCCACCGTTCTCGGTCAGTTCCTTGAGAGCGTTGTATGCCGTGTCGAGCATCTCCTCGGTCTTTGCGAGATCGATGATGTAGATGCTGTTCTTGGCAGTGTAGATGTACGGGCGGAACTTCGGGTTCCACTTGCGAGTCTGATGTCCGAAATGAACACCATTCTCTAACATTTTCCTCATGGAGATAACGGTCATAATTTATTTTTTACCTTCCTTTCCGTTAGTTTTCCATCGACGGCTTCGAGCGTCATCAATGCATGTCCTGCTGACCATGCACACGGGATGACGGATCCACCGCGTGCGTCGTCTTATTCCGCGCACAAAAAAGGCAGGAATAAGCCTGAATATTTATAGCACAGGTTCCTGCCCTTGCAAAGCCCTATTTCCCTTTTTTCGCATACGGATGTGCATTTTGAACCACCCGGTTCAGCCGGTCCGACATAACATGCGTATAGATCTGCGTCGTACTGAGACTTGCATGCCCCAACAGCTCCTGAACCGTACGAAGATCCGCCCCGTTATCGAGCATGTGGGTGGCAAAGCTGTGTCTGAGCATATGCGGATGCAGGTGCATGTTGAGTCCTGCTTTCTCTCCGCTTTGCTCCACCAGAAGCTCAATTGCCCGGCTGCTGATCGGATGACCATGCTGGTTGACAAAGAGGATGCCGTGTTCCGGTGTTTTTTCCATATACTGCGGACGCACTTCTTTCTCATACAGCTCGATCAGCTGTCCACAGCGGTGATAGAACGGTACGATTCTCTCCTTTGATTCCTTGCCGTGCACCCTGAGATATCCGCTGTCAAGATCAATATCCGCCACCTTCAGCCCGGCGCACTCGCTCACACGCAGACCGCAGGCATACAGCACCTCAAGGATGCACCGGTCGCGGATTTCCTTCGGCTGCGTAAGGTCAAAGCTGTTCAGCAGCTGCTCCGTCTGATCAAACGTCAATACCTCAGGCAGCTGCCGGCGCTGATTGCTGCTTTTGAACATCGCCACCGGATTGTTGTCGATGCCTTCATACTGATTCAGATAACGGAAAAACGAACGCAGCGATGACAGATTGCGCGCATAGCTCGCATTGCTCAGGGGCTTTCCACCGATCTTTCCCGAGCGCAGATCCGTCACATACTGGCTGATATCTTCCTTGGTCACATCTTCCAGGCTCGTGATCTTCGCATCCTTCAGCCATTCAATAAACCGCGTCAGGTCCCTTCGATAGGCATCATCCGTATCTTTGGAGCCTGTACGGCTTAAGGCAAGATGTTTCAGAAAACGGTCCAGTGCCTCTTCAAAGTCCATTGCCCACCAGCTGATCAATCCGGTCCAGAGCCTGCTTCGCGATTGCCTCCCGCCGCTGTTTCTTGGTGACCAGTGCCTCCAGATGAACGATGCCGAAGTTAGCACCCATCGGCTGAAAATTCGACGCATCGCCATTGGCAATGTAATGTGCCAGGGCTCCGGTCATCGTTTCCGGTCCAAGGACCAGAGGATCCTTTCCAGCAAGGCATCTGGCCATATTGATTCCCGCCAGAAGACCCGATGAACCGCTTTCCATATATCCTTCGACGCCGCTGATCTGTCCCGCAAAGAACAGATCATCCCGCACCCTGGACTGATAGGTTTCCTTCAGACAGGTCGGGGCATTGATGTAGTTATTCCGGTGCATGACGCCATAGCGGACGATCTCGCACTGTTCCAGACCTGGAATCATATGCAGAATGCGCTTCTGCTCTCCCCAGGTCAGATGCGTCTGGAAGCCGACAATGTTGTAGAGTGAAGCTTCCGCATTGTCCTGCCGCAGCTGAACAACCGCATAAGGGCGGCGACCGTCCGGCATCTGCAGACCTACCGGCTTCATCGGTCCGAAAAGCAGCGTCTGCCTGCCGCGTCTGGCCATGATTTCAAAGGGCATGCACCCTTCGTAGTAGATTTCCTTTTCAAAGGAACGGATTGGTACCGTCTCGGCACTGATCAAGGCTTCATAGAACGCTTCAAACTGTTCCCGGTCCATGGGACAGTTAATGTAATCCGCATCGCCCTTGTCATAGCGCGACTTGCGGTACGCCTTTGTCATGTCAATGGAATCGCCGGTAACGATCGGGGCTTCCGCATCAAAGAAGTAGCAGGCATCGCTGTGCAGAAGGTTCTTCAGCGCCTCCATCATCGCATCGGAAGAAAGCGGACCTGTGGCGATAATGCATGGTCCTTCGGGAATCGAATCCAGTTCCTTTTCAACAACCGTAATATGAGAGTTGCTGCGGACCGCATGGTCCACATAGGAGGAAAATTTCTGCCGGTCAACGGCCAGTGCACTGCCGGCCGGCAGCGCCGTCGCATCGGCTGCCTCAATCAACAGGGAACCCATGCGCCGCATCTCTTCCTTCAGAAGACCCGGTCCCGTCGTCAGGGAAGTCGATTTGAGACTGTTGGAACATACCAGCTCCGCAAACGTATCTTCCGCCTGGGCAGGTGTCTTCTTCGCCGGCTTCATTTCCACAAGATCAACATCAATGCCGCGCTTTGCCAGCTGATACGCCGCCTCACAGCCCGCCAGACCGGCTCCGGCTACCGTAACCTTCGTCATTCTTCTGCAGCGTCCGTTTTCTTCACGGTTTTGCGCGCTGCTGTCTTTCTGGTGGTCGTTTTCTTTGTGGTTGTTGTCTTTTTGGTTGTTGTCTTCTTTGCGGCAGCCTTCTTTGCCATTGTCTTTTTAGCCGCAGGTTTTGCTGACGTTTCTGCCGTTTCCTCGGCAGCGGCGGCTGCCTTCTTGTAGCGGTCACGCTTCGAGATAATCTCTTCGCCGGCCTCATTCTCCATGTAATGGCACTCCGGATACCGTGAACAGCCATAGAAATACGTTCCGAAGCGGCTCTTGCGCTTCAGAAGATTGGCGCCGCACTTCGGGCAGATCCTATCCGTCATCTCCGGCTTTTCCTTCGTCTTGTCCTCAAGGTTGCGTGAATAACGACACTTGGGAAAATTCGAGCAGGCAATGAAACGGCCGAAGCGGCCATTGCGGTACACAAGTTCACCGCCGCACTCCGGACACTTTTCGCCAACCAGTTCCGGAGCCGTACGTTCCATCTTCTCGTCCGCTTCTTTCAGCAGCGGCGAGAACTTTGCCCAGAACTGCTCCAGCGTCTGTTCCTCATCCGCCTTGCCTTCCGCGATGAGGTCGAGGTCGCTTTCCATCGCCGCCGTGTACTTGACATTGATGATGCTCGAGAAATATTCATCCAGCTTTTCCGTTGTCAGAATGCCCTGTTCCGTCGGGAAGAATACCTTCGTGCGGCTCGTGGGCGACGAACGATCCAGCTTCACATAGCCTCTTGCCTGAATCGTATCGATGATCATCGCATAGGTCGACGGACGGCCGATGCCCTCGTCTTCCATCGCCTTGATCAGACGCGCTTCGCTGTAGCGGGCAGGCGGCTCCGTGAAGTGCTGGTTCGGCTTCATGCTCGAAGCACTGAGCTTCTCGCCTTCCTTCAACTCCGGAAGAACCGTATCCTTGCTCGAATAATACGGTCCATACACCTTCAGCCAGCCGTCAAACGTACGCCGTGATCCGCTGGCCGTAAAGTCATATCCGTTCTGCGACAGTGTCACCGTCTCACTGCTGTAGACAGCTGCACTCATCTGCGACGCAAGGGCGCGATCATAGATCAGTTTGTAAAGCCGGTACTGTTCACTGGTCAGATAGGATTTGATCTTTTCCGGATCATTCGCAAGACTGGTGGGACGGATCGCTTCATGGGCATCCTGGGCATTGGCATCATTCTTTGCCTGATACCAGCCGGAATATTCCTTGCCGAACTGTTTCTGAATCAGATCATGCGCCGCCGCCATATACACATTGGAAAGACGCGTACTGTCAGTACGCATGTAGGTGATCAGACCTTCCTGACCGTTTCCGATATCGATGCCTTCATACAGACGCTGAGCAACTGCCATCGTCCGCTTCGCACTGAAGCTGAGCTTCGTGCTGGCTTCCTGCTGAAGCGTTGATGTGATGAACGGCTTGAAAGGAGCGGTCTTCTTTTCCGCAATCTTGATGCTGGTGATCTCAAAGGGGCCCTGGCAGGCTTCCGCAGCCTTCTTGGCCACCTCGGCCGGAACCTTATCCGCCTTTTCTCCGTTGAACTTTGCAAGGGATGCAGTGAACTTCTGACCGTCCTTGATAAACTCCGCATCCACGGTCCAGTACTCCTGCGGAACGAAAGCCTTGATTTCCTTCTCACGCTCCACGATCAGCTTCAAAGCGACCGACTGCACACGGCCGGCACTCTTGGAGTGAATCTTGGAATGCAACAGCTTCGAAAGCTTGAAGCCGATGATCCGATCCAGAATCCGGCGCGTCTCCTGGGAATGGACCAGATCCATATCAATGGCACGCGGCTGATGGAACGCATCAATAACCGCATCATGCGTAATCTCATGAAACGTAACCCGATTGGTGTCCTGCTCATTCAGGCCGAGAACCTCAGCCAAATGCCAGGAAATCGCCTCCCCCTCACGATCCGGGTCGGTCGCAAGATAGACATGATCCGCTTTGGATGCACGTGTCTGCAGATCCTTTACGACATCTTTCTTATCTTTGGAAATGACATACGTCGGCTTGAAGTGATCTTCAATGTCAACGCCCAGTCCGTCCTTGCCCTTGATCGCAAGATCACGGATATGTCCCTTGGAAGATACGACATCAAAGCCGCTCCCAAGATACTTCTGAATTGTCTTGCTTTTGGATGGTGACTCTACAATAACCAGATCTTTCATAACAATACCTCCTGGCCACTTTTCTACGATTGCAGGTTTTGTTTCTAAACAGTGCTAAGAATACCGAAAGCCCTTAGGATTTTCAAGAGGAACGCAATGAAGGGATCAGTTCCTTCAGCTGACTTTCCTCAAAGAAAATCTGTGCCCCCTGCGAGATCAGAAGGTTGCACCCGCGGCCTTCCTCCACATCAAAGGGATAGGGAATACAGTATATATCACGTGAAAGGGCGATGGCCTCATTTACTGTTAACATCGTTCCGCTTTTACAGGCAGCCTGGGTAATCAGAAGCGTATCACCCAAAGCCGCAAGGATACGGTTGCGCCATGGAAAATTGCGCTTGCGCACCCCCGCATGATGGGGATATTCCGAAAGAATCAGTCCCTTCTCCGCCATCTGATCATAAAGATCCTGATTTTCCAGAGGATACACCGTACCCAGTCCGCTGCCGATCACACCGATCGTCATCCCTCCATGCTCCAGCGCCGAGCGATGCGCAAGTCCGTCTACGCCTTTGGCAAGACCTGACACCACCGGACAGTGCCGGCTGATCTTCCCCGCCAGCCGGAGCGTTGTTTCCGCGGCATAGCTGGTCATTTTGCGTGAACCGATGATAGTGACGGACGGGCGCCCTAGAAGCTCGATCTTTCCCCGGTAGAACAATACCCAGGGTGGATAGCGGAGCTGACGCAGACGATCGGGATATTGTGCATCATAGATCGTAATCGCCGCATCCGGCGAGGGGCAGCTGCGTATTTCGCGACGGTCACTGACAGCGGCCGTAATCTTTTCCCAGTCGCCTCCATAGACCATCGCATAGCTGATCAAACGTTCCCTTTCATTCATAAAAACGCCTCCACTGTTCTAAAGAGAAGGCAAAGGCGTTTTCCCGATTATTCTTTTTCGTTATTTCCGTTTTCTTCTGCGAACAGGTCCAGCTTCATCTGCCGTACCGCAACCGGACCATAACTGCGCCGGTGAATCGGAGTGACGCCAAGACGGTCCAATGCCGCAAGATGTTCCCTGGTGGGATAGCCCTTGTTTTTGGCAAAGCCGTATCCCGGATATTCCTGATCATACTGCATCATCAGATGATCCCGTGTCACCTTTGCAAGAATGGATCCCGCCGCAATCGAAATGCTCTTCTGATCCCCCTTCACCAAAGACACAACCTTCCGGTCTCGTACATCCGGCAAAGGCATCGCATCGGTAAGAACGAGGCCGGCCTGTGCTGCGTGATCAGCGATTGCCTCAAAGGCGAGCTGATCCGCGCGGTAGATATTGTAATGGTCGATCTCTGCCGGAGAAACTTCGATGACTTCAAACCACAGCGCCTCTTCCTGAATGACACGGTACAGCTCTTCCCTCTTCTTTTCACTCAGTGCCTTGGAATCATAAATGCCCGGATTTTCGTAGCCGATCGGAAAAATAACACCGGCAACGGACAGTGGGCCGGCCAAAGGACCGCGTCCGGCCTCATCGATGCCAAGCACCAGTCTTCCATCGGCCCAGGCATCGTGTTCGTAGCTGTTTTCACATACCTTCTTAGGCATCAACATGCTCCAGCGTGATACGACCAAGCTTCCCTTCCCTCAGTTCATGCAGGAAGATTACAGCCGCACGGTCCGTATCCGGCTCATTATTTTCCTTGAGGGCGTGACGGGCAGCAGCGATCTTCTCCAGCATCACATCGATTCGCGTATCCGGATCACACTGATATGCTTCACTTAACGCATCCGGATAGTACTGACGGATCACATGCATCGTATCCATCGCAATTTCCTTGAGATCAAGAATGGATTCATTGACCGCACCTGTCGCCGCCAGCAATGAACCGGTCCTTGGATCATCAAACTTCGGCCATAGAACACCCGGCGTATCAAGAAGATCCATCGTCTTATCCGCATGGATCCAGGCAAGAGAACGCGTAACACCCGGACGGTCTTCCGTACGGACACGGTTCTTTCCGCTAATCCGGTTGATCAGCGTCGACTTTCCGGCATTGGGAATGCCGCATACCATCGCCCGCAGGGCACGGGGGCGAATACCCCTGCGCACCATGCGTTCAATCTTCGGTTTGCCAAGTTCATGAAGCTGCTCAAGAACGATCTTCTTTGCCGAAGGATCGTGGGCAATATCGAGTGCCATCGCCTTCTGATCCTCTTTGGTAAGAGTATCGATCCAACGCTGCGTCTCGACAGGATCGGCCAGATCCGCCTTTGACAGCACAATCAGCCTGCCCTTTCCCTGTCCCATCGTATCGAGCAATGGATTTCGCGAAGCATCAGGGACTCTTGCGTCACGGATCTCAACAATCAGGTCCACCGCCCTCAGCGACTCCTGCATGTCACGGCGGGCCTTTTCCATATGGCCCGGATACCACTGCACATCTACCATGACTTCACTCCGAAATCACTGAACGGCCAGAAGATGAAGGCACCCTTTGCCACAATCTGATCACTCGAGAACGGACCGTAATAGCGGGAATCGTTCGATACCGGCCGGTTGTCGCCAAGACAGTAATACTCATCCTCACCCAGCGTAATCGGGCCGAAATCACCGGTAAAGACATCGCCGCTCGACTTCATGTAATCCGGATCAAGGAACGTTTCCGCCACCTTTTCACCGTTGACAAACAGCTCGTTATCCTTGTACTCGATCGTTTCTCCCGGAAGGCCGACGACGCGCTTCACCAGATATTCCTTCTTATCCGCAATGTAGATGATTGCGATGTCAAAGCGCTGCAGACCCTTCGTCTTATACCCGATGACGTTGCTCATGCCAAGAGATCCCGACTCAAGCGTCGGATACATGGAACTGCCCTGCACACGGATCGGGCGCCACACAAAACGGCTCAGCACGAAGAGCACCGCCATACTGATAATCAGCGTACGGAAAAAATCCAGCGCATCTTCCCGTCTCTGTTCCGCCTTCTTCCTGTTCTTCTTTTTCTTCTTTTTTTCCGGCTCCGGTTTCGGTTTCAGGTCACTGTCCGGGTGCGTCTCATCACGCTCTCCCTCAACGACCGCGAGCATCACCGTTTCCTGAAGCTGATCATCCTGCTTTGGTTTTTCAGACATATATGCAAATTATAGACAAGGCGCAAAAAAAGAGAAAGACCGAAGTCTTTCTCTTTGTACTCAGCGGTCTTCCTTGATACGGGAATTCTTAGCGGAAAGTCCCTTGAGATAGCCAAGCTTAGCGCGGCGAACCTTACCCTTACGGGCAACTTCAATGTGATCAATGATCGGGCTGTTCTTCGGGAATGTTCTCTGAACGCCGACACCATTGGACATCTTGCGAACCGTGAAGGTCTCCCCCACGCCGCCGCTCTGCATAGCGACGACAACACCCTCAAACATCTGAATACGGGACTTGCTGCCTTCACGAATACGGACATAAACGCGAATCGTATCGCCAGGTGTAAATTCAGGAATGTCGTTGCGGATCTGATCCTTAGTGATCTTCTCAATCAAATCGAGTTTCATCTTAAAATCTCCTTCATAATTTCCGATTGATCACCTGCTCATGGCCCTGTAGTCTACCAGCGGAACAGTGACGCGTTCGATGGACGCAGACCATATGATAGCACAGCCATTTTCCCCACGCAACGCAGAATCGATGATTCTAAAGCGGGAATTCATCATCCACTGCCGGATCAATCCAGCCGAAATGCCGGCATGCCTTAAGAATCCCGTCATCCACGTTGGAAGCCGTCACATAGTCGGCCTGCTTCTTCAGCTGCTCGCTGCCGTTTCCCATCGCAATGCTTGTCCATTGCGGATCAAACATCACGAGATCATTCTTGCCATCGCCGAAGACAACCACATCCTTCACATCGCCGTTGACCGCCTTCATCATCCGAAGGATGCCTTCCTTCTTCTCATCATGCTGGTAAACGACGTAGTCCTTCGTCATGCGAAGATACGGATGACTCTTGACCCAGGCATATGTTTCCTCCCGTGCTTTCGGCAGAGCGAGATAGATCTTGAATATTTCCGGCAGCGCATCGATCCTCAGATCCGGATCATAGACATAACTGGTCAGCTCTTTTCTAAGACCCGCCTGTTCCAGAAAGCGGTAATCCTTCATCTTTACTGTGTCGCTGTCCTCAAGACTCACAAGCCACCCCAGTCCGCATTCATCCGCCTCATGCAGAATGGAACGTGCCCGGGAACGGTCAAGAGGATCATTCTCAATCACCTTTCCCTGCAGAACCAGGCACGCCCCGCCGCAGCAAACAATGTTCTCAAAGCCAAGCGGGTCCGTAAAGGCAACCGTCTTGTAATGTGCCCTGCCTGTCGCAATCGACACAAAGTGCCCGCTCTCCTCCAGCTTCTTCAGAGTGTAGCGCGCACTGGGAACAATCTTATGCGTCGCATCATCCGTCAACGTACCATCAATGTCGAAGAAAAAGTATTTCCTATGCATGCCTGTCACTCCTTGTGTTTACGAAGAGATCGCCAGCCCGTTGGGACACAATCGCAAAGTCCTCCTGATCCGGCTGAATGCACATCCAGAAATCACCTTCCGGAAACACATCCTGACGGTTTGGATCAAAGAACTTCTTTCCTTCCGCATTTTTCAGATCGATGCACCGCTCCGGAAGATCGGCCAGCGGACGATTCTCAAGAAGCGACTTCAGATACTCTGCACACAGCGTATCCTCTTCTGTTTCACGGTCTACCCAGCCCATGCATACCAGCGAAACCACATCCGGAACCAGTCCACGGATATAGTCCGCTGTCGCTTCAGCATTGCGCAAAGAAGCACACAGCAGTGCCGAAGCCCCTTTTGCCTCCGCAAGACCACGGGTACCGTTGGTCGTCGTATGGATGACCGTCTTCCCCGAAAAATCGATATCCTTTATCGCGTCCGGCGAATTGCCGTAGTCAAAGCCCGGCAGAATCCTGCCGTTGCGTTCCCCGATCAATACCGTATCCGGATCATCCTGATGAAGCTTTCTTGCCAGTTCTTCCTTTTCAACGCAGATGATCTTTTCAGCCCCGTTTCGAAACAGCACCGATTCCAGCGAAAATGCCCGAAACACATCGATGATCACCGTAACGCCTTCGGCTTCCTTCGCCCCGGCCTCCAGCTGAAGAATTCTAATCTCCATCTTCCTCACGCACCTTTCGCAGCAGTTTTGCGACTTTATGATTCATCCATGCCTGATTGATCAGCAGAAGAACGATGCCGATCAGCCCGAACAGAAACCAGCTGATCACATCCAGCGCATCCGCAAAGGTCACATTCTCGCGCACAATGGCAGCCCCATCAAGCACAAACTGAATCAGAATCAAAATCACACCTGCAATATTCAGCATATCGTTTTCCGTCACCTATTATAGCGACGAGAAAAGAGGAGCCGCGAAGAACTCCTCCTTTCACCTGCATTTACTCCGGCAATTATCTGTTTGCCGTCACCAGACCATACACCATCGGTTCCGTCTCTACCGGACCGTCGGTAATATGAATCGCTTCCTTCAGAAGACGTTTGGCATCCTCAACGCCGTCTTCCCTGTTGATGTAGAGAGTGCAGAGAATATCACCCTTGCGGATCGGATAGCCAACCCGAACATGCATCTTGAGGCCGACCGCCGGATCCACCTTGTCTTCCTTGGTCGCTCTGCCGGCGCCTAGCATCTGGGCCGCCGTACCGATCTTTTCCGCATCCATCGAGGTTACATAGCCATCGCTGTCCGCCGTCAGATCCTCAAGGCGCTTCACCGCAACCAGTTTGCGCATCCCTTCGACATTCACATACGACGCATCGCCACCCAGCAGCTCGAACATCCGCTGCAGGTGCTTCAGACCCGAACCATCCTCAATATGTGCCTTGAGCATCGCACGCGCCTGGGCATCATCTGCGGCAATCTCTGCCATCTGCAGCATCTGCGACCCCAGTAACATGCATACTTCATACAGCGGATCGCCTTCCGCAATCTCATTGGAAAGCAGTTCCACCGCCTCCTGCACCTCCAGCGCATTGCCGACCGCAAGACCGAGCGGCTGATTCATATCCGTCACGACGGCGCGCACCTTTCTGCCCGCCAGGGACCCGATGTTGCACATCAGCTGCGCAAGCTCGAAGGCCTCTTCCTTTGTACGCATGAAGGCACCGCTGCCAGTCTTGACATCAAGAACGATCGCATCCGCTCCCGCGGCCAGCTTTTTCGACATGATGGAGCTTGCGATCAGAGGAATCGAACGAACTGTCGCCGTCACATCACGCAGCGCATACATCTTCTTGTCCGCCGGCACTAGATTGCCGCTCTGGCCGATGACGCATACACCGTTTTCACGCACGATTTCCTTGAAGCGGTCCATCGGCTGCTCGATGCAGGTGCCCGGAACCGACTCCAGCTTATCCAGCGTACCGCCCGTATGACCAAGACCGCGGCCGCTCATCTTCGCAACCGTACCGCCGCAGGCAGCTACCAGAGGAGCCACAACAAGCGTCGTCGTATCTCCGACGCCGCCCGTGCTGTGCTTGTCCAGCTTCACACCCGGCAGGTCGCTGAGATCCACGACATCGCCCGAATGCATCATGGCCATCGTCAGTTCCGTAGCCTCCTCATCACCCATTCCGCGCTGCAGAATGGCCATCATCATACTCGACATCTGATAATCGGGAATGTCGCCTTTGACAAATCCGTTCACCATGAACTGAATTTCTTCCCGGCTTAAAACGCCGCCATCCGACTTCTTTTCAATCAAATCTACAAAACGCATGATCTATAACCTTCCTTGTCTCTTAATAGTATTATTGCGCTTTCGAAAGCGCATTCAAGAAAATTAAATCAACCAGACGCACCTGCGGTATAAAATACAGATATGAAAGACTTCAAATACAGAACATCACGCATCTACAGCATTGACCTGGACCAGCTGCTTTCCGCAACCGGCTGGACGCTGGACGAAGCACTGAACATACTGAGAGTCAACGACAACGAGCGCCGTGTCCTTGAGCTCAAGCTGCTGAAGCAGTCTCACGGATCACAGTCGGAAGCCGGCGAATAGCCCCGGGCAATCAGGTCGTCCCGCGAAACAGTGACTATCTGTCTGTTCTGATCCGAAATGGTACTGACATTCGGACAGTCCGCCGCATGAAATTTCTTTGAACGTGTATTCAGCACATAGACGGTCCTGGCGGCCGTCGTTTTATTTTCAAAGGCTGTTTCACCCGTCACATAGTTGATCGAAACTCCGGGCGAAACGTTGTAGCAGAATACACAGAAACACACACCCTGTCCCTGATCCTCGATTGACCAGCCTTCCATGAGCACACCGCGCGCAATCATTTCATCCCTAACAAACACCGGCGTCACCCGATAGGCTACGTGATTGCCCGTCGCATGGATATAGTCTGCCGCCTCATTTTCAAACCCGAGCATCCCCTGATGATCCATATATTCCGTTCCCGTGATCAGGTTCAGGGGATTTGCATTTTCTGCCGACAGCTGCCAGCCGATCAGATGACAGCGCCGCCAGCTCACACATGCCTCATCGACCTGACACGTTCCCTTCGTCCAGCCCGTGGGTCTGACATCATACAGCGATGTACGTTCTTCCCCTTCTTCAGGCATGGTTTCCCGGCCCAGAACCGCCATCGCTGCCGTGCAGCGCCCTAGCGCGTCTTGAGCGCCATAGCGTTCATACGCATCCGGCGCGATGGACGAGCCCTGAAAATAGGGAACGTTGTCATTCATTACGACATAGGGATCGCCCGCATACTCCGGAATGGCGTCATAAGAAAAGGAAGATGAAGAAGCAGCCGGTGAAGAAGAAGGAAACGACGAAAAAGACGATGCGGTTTCCGCCTTCCCGCAGCCGCCGAGCATGAACAGACACAGCAGCGCCAACAATGAATGCAGAAAAACCCATCGTCTTTTGGTCATATCAGATCATGCGCAGAAACATCGCACCGGGCTTATAGACCTGGCGTGCCCAGTCGGCGTCGATAATCACCTGCTCCGGAAACGTATCTTCCAGGCGGCCGATGATCTGCTCCTCTACCGCCTCATAAAGCTTCGGATCAAAGCGGATCGTTCCGAGCTTTTCATCTTCGCCATATACGGCAAATCCATCTTGGGGATCATAATACAGAGCTTGAATCGGAATACCCGGATTTCTTGTACGAAGAGACTCGAGACGGATCAGCTTCATCACTTCCACGGCGCGATCATCGAGACCCGCATCGAAAAGAACGATTTTTTCACGCATCTGATTGGCATCACTGACAACCCGATGTCTGACCACCGAAGGCGGAAGAGAGTCAAAAATGTGACGGCCTTCCTCTTCGTCCGTCAGATAGACAAAATAACGGTGTTTCTCGTCCCGGTACATGCATGGATAAAACAGATCCACTACATCGGCGCAATACGGACATACCGCTGTAAACAGCGACCCGTCCAGCAGAGAAGCCCGCAGATCCGGATTCTCTTCTGCAGAGATGAAATCATGTACAGCAACCGGGAACCGTTTCCCGCACATAGGACATACGATAGACGGATGCGAAGTATTTGCCATGTGCTCTCCTTACCCCATCAGGATCTTAAACAGGCGAATGAAAACCACGGCATAGAGCGCCGTAAACACAAGCCAGAAGGCCGGATGATCACGGAGCCGGTCCACATGTTTTGAATGCGAAGTTTTCCTTGTTCTGTTTCGATTGTCGGTCGTCATAACTCCTAGTGATTATAGCATCCCGCACGAGGTTATAATCAGAGTATGGAAAACGCCGACAACAATCTTCAGAAGGCAGTAGCTGCCTATCTGTCTTCAGGAAACGATGATAAGTATGACGCCGTCGAGGACGAACTGCTCCATATTCTGCGCACCAATGGCGAAGTATGGATCGACGGCATGCCGATTGAAGGAAAGCCCGGCCATTACAATCCGGCCGGCATGACTACCGTCTCCAATCGTTTTTATCTCATTGTCTATTCCACACGTGAAAACGCCGAAGCCGCCAGGGCAGCCTATCCCATGCGCATGTCTCTTCGCACCATGGTACGCGCCGCCATCACTCAGAACTGCGACGGAATCGCGATCGACTTCATCCCCGGCCAGCGCACCGTTCTTCTTTCAAAAAAAGTGCTGCAGCCGCTGCTTGATATCGCCCAGCGCATGGACGAACGCCTCAACTGAACTGCACAAAAGATAATTCAAAGATACAGAAACAGAAATGCGCAGACGATGCCTGCCGAAAAACCGCCCAGATGCGCCTGCCAGCAGATGCCCGGCATAAAGTTCATTAACAGGTTAATGCCAAGCGTCGCAAACATACTGCGATCTGTCAAAATCCCGGCAAGACCGCGTGTACGCACATCAAATACCGCATAGTAGAACCCCATCAGTCCATAGAGAATGCCTGACATTCCGCCGCTGATGGAGTTTTCATTTCCCATCGTCATTGCAAAGAAATTTGTGGACACCAATGACGCCACAACGAGAATCAGATACCAGGGCCACGGAAGAATCCGTTCCAGTCCCCTTCCAAAGCTATACATCGCATAGCAGTTCATCAATAGGTGCCACAGCGAAAAATGGACAAATCCTGCCGAAAACAGGCGCCACCACTGCCCCTGCCGTACCGCCGGCGGATAAAGTGCACCCGCATCCACAGCGGCCGAAAACCCGCTTTCATGGCTGCGGCTCATACGAATGTAATTGCCGATCGAAAGCGCAATGCAAAGAATACTGACCCAGGGCATCTTCATTCCAGACTGATCGTCCCGTCGACGTCCATATTCTTCGGATTGCAAAGAATCACACGCGTACCGACCGCCTGAATCTTGCCGTTGATCGCATAGGCAATCCCTGTCAGAAAATCAATCGTACGCTGCGCCTGCGTCGCATCAAGCTTCGTCAGGTTGACTACGATCGCATGCCCCTCCTTCAGGCTGTCAGCCATCGACTGTGCCTCATCAAAGGAAGCCGGCGTATAAAGGACAACCTTCTCATCCATTTTGGCGGAAGATTCCTTTTCATCATCCCGATCATCCGAAGTCTCAAAAATAGAAAAAGCCATAATTCCTCCAATTCACCTACAGTATACGCTACGATTTCCCGCAGGAACTGTCATCTTCGTTCTGAAAGCGCCCATCATACACATTCAGCGCCCCTTTCAGCGTCTCAGCCTGCCCACTGCGCAGGATTTTCAGCAGCTCATTGACAAGATGAGGCGCATAATCCGTCACCTCAACAAAGAAAAAATCATCCGCATGTTCCGCGTGCCACCGGTCCGCATCCGCATTTCCCTCTGCAATGATTGCCTGCCGCTTTTTCCTGCCCGCCCGGTAGTAGATCTCATTCGCCACAAGTCCCAGGCCAAACACGTACAGAAACACCCGGTGCGACGCCGCACTTGAAGCCAGTGAAAACAGAAAGCCCGCCACCAGCAGCATTCCGATCATCATCCGGGCCGCCTGATGCCACGCCTCCTGGTTTTCCGCAGTTTCCGCACCCTTGCGTTTGCCCTGCTCAACGGCAAGATCCACCTGCGCCTTCTGCAGAGCAGCCAGCGCATCCTCATAGTTCAGATCCCTGAATACGCGATCCCCGCTCATGCCCGCCTCCTTGCCAAGCAATCATAGGCACCGACAAACTGCTGCGCAAACACCCTGGCCTCCCTCTCATCCCAGTTCCGCCAGTTTCCAAACAGCCGGGCCGCCTCAAAAGCCGCATCGCACTGCTCCAGATCCAGCTTTCCGTCCACATACAGCTCATAAAAGACGCCGGCAAAATGAGCCATCGGCGCCTCCTCCTGTTCCAACCGCACCATCCGCATCAAAGCACGGGCAGCACGATCATCTATCTTTTTATCCCTGATCCGAGGCTTCTTCATGCCTAAAGTCTATCGGATCCCTTCCCTATTCTCAAGCCTGCGGCTCACTTACATCAATCCAGCCCGCCGCATGCGCCAGCTTCTCAAGCTCATCGACCGTCACACCGATCGCACTGTTGATCGAACCACAGGCCGGATACACCTTCTCAAACCGCTTCAAGGACTCATCAAGATAAACGACGCAGTCCGCCGGCAGACCGAACGGACATACACCACCGATCGGATGCGAAGTACGCTCCGCCACTTCGTCTCCTCTTAACATCTTTGCCTTCTTATGAAAAAAGCCCTTGTACTTATGGTTTGATACCTTCACATCGCCAGCCATCGCAATCAATACCGTCTTACCATCCACATCGAAGGCCATCGTCTTGCAGATTTCCTCCGGCTTACAGCCGATATCGACGGCAGCCTCTTCCACAGTTGCGGAAGACTTTTCAAATTCCATGATGCGATCCGAAATCCCCTCTTCTTCAAACTGTTTTCTTACCGATTCCAGTGACATAGTGGACTCATCCTCTATTTCTAACGTTCCTTCGGCAGAACGATTACGGTTATTTAACCGCCGTTGAATACCGATTTCAAGAAACCGTTCTTTCGACGATCTTACATCGTACTTTCACAGTTCTTTCACAAACAAATCCTAATATAAAAGTGTCTTCAGAAAGAAGACAAACAATTCGTTCATTTTTCTTCCTCCTTTGCAGTTTCAAAAAAGAAGACCTTGTGCCAGCAGGGTCTTTTTTTTATACAATTGCTTTCATGAAAGAACATAACCGCACCATCCCGGGATCCATGTATGCCATCCTGGCCATCGTCATTGCCATTGGTCTCTATATCGCCTTTGCGATGCAGGAAACACAATCCACAAGAATCGGCACCTGCAGCGGCAGCTATAACAACATGAGCCGCACATGGACCGTTTCCGGCACACGCACCAAAGTCACAAAGATCGAACTCGTACTTGAAGAAGACGCTGACAGCAATCTTTCCGCCTCCGATCAGGCTCTGTCCATGGCCGGCACGGACATCAGCCTCATCCGCGACAGCAAAGCCGTATCCGTCTCCTTCCATGAAGAAAATGAAAAGATATCCGTGACCATTACCATTGATCCCGAATATCTCACTTCAAACGATTACACCTATCTCAACGCCAACGACCTCGTTGTCATCGGCACCATGGACTGGAACCGCGGCGTCAGCGAAGCCCTTGCCGGCATCGAAAACGACGGAACCGGCACCGGCTGCCAGCTCACGCAGGCAGGATCATAAGATTCCAAACACCGCCAGAATCATCTTTGTCAGAAACGACATCACCCAGGCAATGCCGCACTGAAACAGCACCGTACCCACAGCCCATTTCTTGCCGGCTTCACGGCTGATCGAGCTGATTGCCGCAATGCATGGCGTATACAGCAGACAGAATACCAGCAGCGCAAACGCCGCCCCGCTCGAGAGAACGGCTTCCAGCTGCGCCGTACTTCCAAACAGAACCGCCAGCGTCGAAACAACGCTCTCCTTCGCCAGGAAACCGCTGATCAATGCCGTGCAAATCCGCCAGTCGCCATAGCCCATCGGCCGGAAGACCGGCGCAATCAGACCGGCAATCTTCGCAAGCATGCTCGTGGAATTGTCCGTCACAAACACCAGATCCGTATTGAAGGACTGCAGGAACCACACAACAATCGTACCCACAAAAATGATGCTGAAAGCACGCTGCAGAAAGTCCTTCGTCTTGTCCCACATCAGCATCCCGGTATTCTTCGGCGTCGGCATCCGGTAGTTCGGCAGCTCCATCACAAACGGAACCGCATCCCCCTTGAATGCCGTATTCTTTGAAACAAGCGCCACCAGAATGCCGACCGCAATTCCAATCACATACAGCAGAACCATTACCACCGCCGCATGCGCAGGAAAAAACGCCTCACAGAAATAGGCATAGATCGGCAGCTTCGCACTGCAGCTCATAAACGGCGTCAGAAGAATGGTCATCTTACGATCACGCTCCGACGGCAGGGTACGCGTCGACATGACAGCCGGAACCGTGCAGCCAAAGCCAATGATCATCGGCACAATCGAACGACCGGACAAACCGATCTTGCGCAGCAGCTTGTCCATCACGAAGGCTACCCGCGCCATATAGCCGCTGTCTTCCAGCAAAGACAGAAAGAAGAACAGCGTCACAATGATCGGAATAAAGCTCAGTACCGAACCAACACCCGTAAAAATACCGTCAATGATCAGCGAATGCACCGAAGCCGAAACACCGGCAGAAGTCAAAGCCCCATCGACCAGCACCGTCAATGCCGAAATGCCTTCCGCAATCAGATTCTGAAAAAATGCACCGATCACATGAAACGTCAGATAGAACACCAGCCCCATGATGCCGATGAACGCAGGAATGGCCGTCCACTTCCCCGTCAGAACCTTGTCAATCATGTTCGAACGCTCATGTTCCTTTGACTCATGCGGACGCACCACACAATCCGCACACAGACGTTCAATGAACGTATAGCGCATGTCCGCAATGGCCGCACTGCGATCGAGCTTGCGCTCCTGTTCCATCTGAACGATGATGTGCTCGAGCATTTCCTTTTCGTTTTCATCCAGCTGAAGCGCCTCAAGCACACGCTCATCACCCTCAATGGCCTTTGTCGCCGCAAAGCGCAGCGGCAGCGAAGCACGCGCCGCATGGTCCTCGATCAGACTCATGATGCCGTGCAGAGCACGATGCACCGCGCCACCATGATCCTTCTCGTCGCAGAAATCCTTGCGCAGCGGCGGTTCCTGATAGTGTGCAACATGGATCGCATGGTCCACGAGTTCCTCGATACCTTCATTCTTCGCCGCCGAAATCGCAACGACCGGAATGCCCAGTTCCGCCTCCATGCGGTTGATGTCAATCGAACCGCCGTTGGCACGCACCTCATCCATCATGTTCAAAGCCAGTACCATCGGAACATCCAGCTCCATCAGCTGCATGCTGAGATACAGATTCCGATCAATGTTCGTCGCATCCACAATATTGATGATCGCATCCGGCTTCTCATCCAGAATGAACTGTCGTGACACGATCTCTTCACTCGAATACGGAGAAAGTGAATAAATGCCCGGAAGATCCGTCACCTCCGTATTGGGATGCCCCTTGATGGCGCCGCTCTTACGATCAACGGTGACACCCGGAAAGTTGCCGACATGCTGATTGGATCCCGTCAGAAGATTGAACAGCGTCGTCTTGCCCGAATTCTGATTCCCTGCCAGCGCAAAACGCAGCACATGGTCATCCGGCAGCGGATGTTCATGCTTGGAATCGTGGTAGATGCCCGCTTCCCCATAGCCCGGATGATCAATCTCAACCGCCTGGATCTTCCCCTTCAGGTCATCTTCAACAATACCTGCCGAAGCCGGCCCGATATCGATCTGCGCCGCATCCGAAAGCCGCAGCGTCAGCTCATAGTCATGGATACGCAGCTCCATCGGGTCACCCATCGGTGCCAGCTTGTTCAACGTAACGACAACGCCGGGGATCAGTCCCATGTCCAGAAAGTGCTGCCGAAGCTCCCCTTCCCCGTGTACCGCCAGGATCTTCGCGCTTTCTCCAACCTTCAGTTCTCTCAGGTTCATACTTTTCTCCAAAAACATTGTTAGTCTACCATAACTAACAATATTTGTTCAGAGTCATTTTCCCATTTTGAAACCCCCCGCAAAAAGGCATCAAAAAGGGCTGCCAAAGCAGCCCCGTAACAATCATCAATGATGGCAGAGATCTTACAGCGAAAGTGAGCGAATCCAGGAACCGATCGCAGCCGGATCATTTTCCACGACCGCTACCGGATCCATCTTCAGCAGTGGAAACCGCGAAGACAGAGCCATGGAAATCTCTTCTTCCTTTCCTGCCGCATTCGTAAACGGAATCACATGCGTACCGGCAGGCAGCTGCGAAAGAAAAGTATCAATGACCCGCGGCTCACTCTCCAGCCACAGCGGAAATCCCAGCAGCACCGTATCATACGCACCCGGCATACGAATCAGCTGCGGCCGCGACGATACATCCCCCTGCTCCAGGCAGCTGCGGCTTTTGGGATTATCTGCGTCCAGATCCTCTTCTGTATACGGCATCAGCGGCTGAATCTCAAAGAGATCCGCATCACTGAACATGCCGGCATATTCCGCAATCCTGCGCACCGAAGTGCCAAGATCAAAGTAAGCAGAAAGAACGGCCATTACTTCCGCAGACCATCCGCCCACGCCGCAAGCTTCGCAGTCCTCTCCTTACAGGATTCCATCGTTCCGCCATGCATCAGAATGTAGACCTTGACCTTCGGTTCCGTTCCGGAAGGACGTACCAGCAGCTTGGAGCCATCCTCAAAGTCATATTCCAGAACATTGGAATCCTTCAGCTCCATCGCCTCCGTCAAACCGTCCGCAACATGTGTCAATGTACCGGTCGAATAGTCCTTGCGAACCGCAACCTTCTCACCGGCGATGTCATCCAGCGGATGCTCACGGAGATTCTTCATCAGGTTCGCCATCTTCTCCAGACCGTCAAGACCCGGCATTACCAGGTTCAGCGTCTGCTCGTTGTAGTTTCCGTACTTCTCATACAGAGCCTGCAGCGCCTGGTACAGCGTCATATGCTTGTCCGCATAGTAGGCCGCCATTTCCGTCAGCAGCGTGCATGCGGTAACCGCATCCTTATCACGCACATAGTCACCGACCATGTATCCGTAGGATTCCTCGAAGGACCAGATGACATGCTCATCTGTCGTTGCCTCGAGAATATTCTTCTTTTCCGCCATGAACTTGAAGCCGGTGAACGTGTCATACAGCTTAACGCCGTTGGTTTCCGCAATCTTACGCACAAGATCCGTCGAAACAATCGACTTCAGAGCAACCGGATGCGCCGGCAGGCGGCCGTTGCGCTTCAGAGCACCGATATAGTAATCCAGGAACAGGGAACCGGTCTGGTTGCCTGTCAGAGGCAGCCACTTGCCGTCATTGTCCTTGACCATGACGCCGACACGGTCCGCATCCGGATCCGAGCCGAGAATGAAGTCAGCACCCACACGGTCCGCCAGCTCAACGGCCAGATAGAAGCCTTCCGGGTTCTCCGGGTTCGGGCTCTTGACCGTCGGGAAGTTGCCGTCAATGACCATCTGCTGCGGCTCGCAATACAGATTTTTGACACCGATCCTCCTGAGCATCTCAGGGATCAGCTTATATCCACAGCCGTGGAACGGCGTATAGACAACCTTGAACGTATCGCGAATCTTTTTGACAAGCGCCGAATCCATCTCAACGCCCTGCACTTCCTTCAGGAAGTCTTCATCCGTCTGATAGCCAAGCATCGTGATGCGGCCATCTTTGACCGCCTCATCGAAATCAGCCTTCTTGACGCCGGTGAAGATATCGATCTGCGCCATCTTCGCCGCAACCTTTGCCGCGTGCTGCGGAGGCAGCTGGGCACCATCGCTCCAGTAAACCTTATAGCCATTGTATTCAGCCGGGTTGTGCGAAGCAGTCACGTTAATGCCGGCAATGCAATGATAGTGAAGAACCGCATAGGAAAGTTCAGGCGTCGGACGCAGCGAATCAAACAGACGCACCGGAATGCCGTTGCCTACCAGAACAGAAGCCGCCGCATGCGCAAACTCCTGCGAATGATTGCGGCAGTCATAGTCAACCGCCACACCGCGTGCCGCCGCTTCCGCACCTTCTTCCAGAATCACTTCTGCAAAGGCCTGCGTCGCCCACTCGATGACATGAACGTTCATATTATGCAGACCAACATGCATCGTTCCGCGCAATCCGGCAGTACCGAATTCCAGCGGACCGTAGAAGCGCTCCTCGATTTCCTTCGGATCATTCGCAATGCTGCGGAGCTCCTCTTTTTCCGCCTCGCTCAGAGCCGGGGAAGAGAGCCATTTCTGATACTCATCCTGATACGACATTTATCCTCCTGTAGACCGTAAAAACGGTTGATTATTGCTCCAATAATGATAGCACAGACCCTTTAGTTCTTGTCTGATTCCGGTTCCTTCCAGAGCGTGTCATCGTTGACCATACGGCATAGCGCCGCCCTGAAGGATTCCGCCAGCTTCCTGCCGTTCTTCATCTGAAAGAAACCACGGTAGGTACCGAAAATGATCAGTCCCAGCGCATGTACCAGATCATCCAGCACCGCATCCTTTCCCATCCGGCAGAAGATCTTTTCGCCGCCCTTTTCCGGATCCACGGTGTACTTGATGAAATGCGTACTTTTGACGACTTCCGCTTCTGTCACCGGATGCTTTTCTTCAATCCGGTAAATTCTCTCTGCCATTACTGCCATTCCTCCGGATGCGCAAGGATGTTCTCATCCTCTTTGGAAAGCTGCTGTTTCCTGAGAAGATCCGGCCGCACCGCCGCCGTCTTCAGCAGGGCCTGCGCATGACGCCATGCCGCAATCTTCTGATGGTTGCCAGATACCAGAACATCCGGCACCCTGTCTCCCTGATAATCGGCCGGTTTTGTATACTGCGGATACTCCAGAAGACCGTTCTCAAAGCTTTCCTCCTTCGTCGACTCCTCCCTGATCGCACCATCAAGCAGCCGCGTCACGCTGTCCACGATCACCATCGCCCCGATCTCGCCGCCTGTCAGCACATAGTCGCCGATCGAAATTTCTTCATCCATATGATGCCCGATCCGCGCATCCATTCCCTCATAATGCCCGCAGAGAAGAATAAGATGCTGCTTAGCGGCAAGGACATGCGCTTTGTCCTGCGTATAGGGTGTACCACTCGGCGTCAGGGAGATGCAGTAGCTGTCACTGCCACGCACCGAAGCCAGCGCATCCAGCACCGGCTGACATTTCATCACCATGCCGGCACCGCCTCCAAACGGCGTGTCATCCACATGCTTGTAGGTATCCAGCGCAAAGTCACGGATCTGAACAAAATCAATCGAGACAACGCCGTTTGCCCGTGCGCGTCCGACGATGGAGGACGCAAAGACGCTTTCAAACATTTCAGGAAACAGCGTCAGAATCGTAATTCTCACAGCAGTCCCTCCTCACGATGAATGATGACTGTCCTTTCTTTGCGTTTGATATCGCGCACAAAGAACGGAACATCCGGCACCAGGAAGGTACTTCCATCCGCCTTTTTAATCCGCAGAACCGGCTGGGCCAGCGTCGTCTCAAAGCCTGTCACCGTCCCAAGCTCCTTTCCTTCTTCATCCACTGCTTTCATGCCGATGACATCGTCCGCATAATCTTCGCCTTCCGGCAGTTCGATCCGGTCATTTTTTTCTACATACAGCACACTGCCCCGCCAGTCTTCTACAAGATTGATATCCTGATGACCTTCAAAGCTGACGAGAGGACAGTTCTTATGCATGCGGAAGGTCGCAACCTCCAACGGTACCTTCTTCCCGTCACGCTCCAGGAATATCCGATTCCCCGGTAAATAGCGTTCTTCGTCAAAATCGGACCAGCTGTCGATCTTCACTTCACCTTTCAGGCCATGCGTTGTCGCAATTTTTCCAATGGCGATGTATTCCATGTATATCTCCCAGAAAAAACAGAATCTTCTTCAGCTTCATTTTACAGCAGATGGACACAGAAAAAGCCGGAGAACCTGTGCCCCCCGGCTTTCATGGCTGTAAATGCAGAATTGAATATTTCTTCAGTCGATTTCCTGAAACTTGATCGAAATCCGGCTGCCGTCCGCATGCGAAGCGACCGACATCACCTGACGCAACGAAGAAGCCATCGCTCCCTTGCGACCGATCAGGCGGGCAATATCGCCATTCTTCGCATAAACGCGGAGAACGACTTCATCACTGCCTTCGCGCGTCTCTTTTTCCACCCGCAGACTGTCCTTGTCGTCAACCATCGGCTCGACCAGATTGTAGAGTACCTTGTCCAGTTCTGCCATGGCCGTTTACTTCGCTTCTTTCCTGGCTGCCTTTGCGGCGTGCTTCTCATCGGAGAACTTCTTCATGATGCCCTGATGAGAAAGAATGTTGCGAACCGTATCCGACGGCTGCGCACCGACACGGAGCCACTTCATAGCCAGCTCCTCATTAACGGAAACCGTTGCCGGATCCGTCGTCGGATTCACATAGCCGATCGTCTCGATGACCTTGCCGTCACGAGCATTGCGGGAATCAGCCGCAACGATACGATAACGCGGAGCCTTCTTTGCGCCCATGCGCGTAAGTCTTAATTTAACTGCCATAATTTCCTCCTGAATGTAACAAGGATATTCTAACGTCCCTTACAATCCTGTCAAGCATTTTTGCTTGACAGGACCTGGTTTTCTGTTTTCTCTGAAGTGAAAAGTTAAATTCCACTTCAGGGAGTGCTAAGTAGAAGTATGTCTTTCAGTAACTTCCAGTTGAATTAAATCCTTCATTCTCCCTGTATCATATTCGTAGGGTCGACGGCTTCTTCACGAAAGGAGNTCTCTGAAGTGAAAAGTTAAATTCCACTTCAGGGAGTGCTAAGTAGAAGTATGTCTTTCAGTAACTTCCAGTTGAATTAAATCCTTCATTCTCCCTGTATCATATTCGTAGGGTCGACGGCTTCTTCACGAAAGGAGGTTCCTATATGGAAGCCGCCAATAAACAATCGCATCTTACTTTTGGCGATCGTCAGATCATTCAAAAAGGCATCGAAAATGGATCCAGTAAGAAAACCATGGCTGATCTTCTCGGCAAGGATAAGTCTACAATCGGCAAAGAGATTAAGCTGCACAGGGAGCTTACATACAAGTGCAGGCTTCCTCTTGAATGTGCCTCCTATGCACATTGCAGGTTCAACAGGATCTGCACAATTCAATGCCAGGGCTATGTTCAATTCACCTGTACCAGAAGAGATCGTTCCCCCGGGGCCTGCAACGGGTGCTCGAAATACAGCAGCTGTCGATTTGATAAGTTCAGATATTATGCCGATCATGCGCACTCTGCTTACCGTGATACCCTCGTGGAATCGCGGGCTGGTGTTAACGCCACGGCAAGCACGATACGGGAACTCGGTGAGCTGATCAAGCCCCTGCTTGATAAAGGACAATCCGTTTACGCTATCCTGGAAGCCCATCCGGAGATCGGCCTGAGCGAAAAAACTATTTATACATATATCGAAACCGGTGTGTTTACAGAAGCCGGTATTCCCATCAACTGTCTTGATCTGAAAAAGCAGGTGAGAAGAGTCCCCTCCAAAAAGCGGCAGTTTAAGCCTCGCAAAGATCTTTCCTATACGAAAGGCCGGACCAGTAAGGAATACGACGAATACATGTACGCAAATCCTTATGCCCGGGTTGTACAGATGGATACCGTATATAACGATCCAACCAATGGTCCATTCATTCAAACCTTCAAGTTTCTCCGTTACGATCTGCTGCTCTGCCTGTATCACGAAACGAAAACATCGCTCAATATGCTTGCAGGTATTAATCTTCTTGATGAAATCCTTGGACATGATTTGTTCAACAAGGAAGTTGAAGTTCTTAAGACAGACCGAGGCACAGAATTTACATGCGCCAACCAGGATGAAATCAGATCCGGCGGAACTCGAAGGACAAGGATGTTCTTCTGTGACCCGATGGCTTCATGGCAGAAAGGCTCTCTCGAGAACGTGCACCTGCTTCTTCGGGAAATCTGTTCCAAGGAATGCGATCTGAAAGCGATTGGTGTTATCGATCAGTATGCATGCAATATCATTTCATCAAATATCGATTCTTACCTAAAAGAAAAGCTGAATGGAAAATCATCCTTTCAGCTCCTTGAATTTCTTAGCCCGGCAACGGCAAAGAAATTCTATGAATTTGGGCTTCAAAACATTTCAAATCCAGACGAAGTGATTCTGAAGCCATACGTTCTAAAGATACGATAATTTAGCGAAAGCCGTCGATCCGCCAGTGGATATTACTCTTTCACGACAATGAACTGCTAAAAGTTCACTGGTTTTCAATGCGTCTCTTTAGATCTCTTTACACTTATATTCTGGGGTCAAAAAAGTGGAAATACAAGCAAAAAGCGATGACGCAGAGCCAAATTTTCCTCTGTTCATCGCTTCTGTAAGATTAATTTCCACCGATCTTCTGAAGTGGAATTTAACTTTTCACTTCAGCGTTTTCTGTTTTCTGTTTTCCTGTTTTGTCTTTGTTCCCCTATTGAACCGAAGAAGGATCGACCGCATCGCGGATCCCGTCACCGACAAAATTCGTGCAGATGACCAGCAGAATGATTACGACTCCCGGCGGAACCCACAGCCACGGCAGCGACGTCAGTACAGTCAGTGACTGCGCCCCGTTCAGCATATTGCCAAGCGAAGCCATCGGCGGCTGAATGCCCATGCCAAGAAAGCTCAGGCTCGCCTCATCAAGAATCGAAATCGCCATGACACCCGAAGCGAAGATCAGAATCGGAGCCACGCAGTTCGGGAGAATTTCCTTGAACAGAATGTGCATCCGCGACATTCCTTCAATCTCCGCACTGTGCACAAAATCCTGTTCCTTGAGATTGAGCACGCTGCCCCGCACCAGCCGCGCCACTCCGGGCCAGTCCACAAAGCCGAGAATCAGAATGATCGTCCACATGCCCGGCTGAAAGATCACACCGGCCACCAGAATCAGAAGAATATACGGAAACGACATGATCATGTCCGTAAACCGCATGATCACCTGATCCACGGTGCCGCCGAAATACCCGGCCAGCAAGCCCAGAACAACACCGATGCCCGTCGCAAGCAGTGTAGAAAGAATGCCGACCGTCAGCGACACCTGCGTACCATACAGCAGACGGCTCAGCACATCACGGCCAATCGAATCCGTCCCTAACAGATGGGCAGCACTCGGTCCAGCCGAAAACGCCGCCGGATCAATCGCATTGGGATCATAAGGCGCAATCACCGGCGCCAGCACGGCCAGCACCACCAGAATTCCCAGAATCCACAGCGAAACGTAAGCCGCCTTATGGCGCTTGAAACGCCGCCATACCATCTTCCAGTATCTTTCATGCATGATGCGCACCTCACTGCAGACGGATCGTCGGATCCGCCAGCGCATACAGAATATCCACCACAAGGTTGCTCACAAGAACGACAACTGCCGACAGAAGACACGACCCCATGATCACAGGCACATCCCGGCTCAGCACCGCACTCATCGTCATCAGCCCCAACCCCGGCCACGAGAAGATCTCCTCCACAATGATCGAGCCGCCGAACATCGCCGGAATCTCCATGCCGATGACCGTAATGATCGGAATCAACGCATTGCGCAGACCATGCTTGTAGATGGTAAGAAAATGACCAATGCCCTTGCCTTTGGCCGTACGCATATAGTCCCTGTTCAGAATCTCCAGCATCGAAGAACGAATATAGCGGATGTTGTTGCCGGCTTCGCTCAGCGCAAGCACCAGTACCGGAAGCACCATATACCTTCCCTGAATGCCGCTGCCCGCCGTTCCCAGCTGACGCATCCCGGAACTTGGCAGCCAGCCCAGCCGGATCGAAAACACATAGACCAGCACAAGCGCCAGAAAGAAGCCCGGAACACTTTGACCGAAAAATGCCAGCGAAACAATGACATAGTCACGCTTCGTATGCTGATGAACAGCACTGTAGATACCGAAGAACACCGCAATCGCAAGACTCACCAGCAGCGCCGTACCCATCAATGCCAGGGTCGGGCCAAGGTGTGAGGCGATCATATCCGACACCGCCTCATAGCTCTTGTACGAAATCCCAAGATCTCCATGCAAAACTGCACTCAGCCAGCGGAAATAACGCACAATCACCGGCTGATCCATGCCAAGTTCCTCGGCCTTCAAAGCCAGAGCCGCCGCATTTGCCTTCGGACCCGCCATCATTTTTACCGGATCCCCGGCGAGATTCATCAACCAGTAATCGATCACCGTAATGCCAATCAATGTCACAAGAGCGACAAGAATACGCTTCAGAAGATATTTAGCCATTTTCCTGCCCCTCTTCCACATGGAAACATGCCACCTGATGCCTGCCGCCGGCAGAATCCAGTGCCTCCTTCATCTTCGGACACTCACGATAGCAGCGCTCCGTCGCAAAGGGACATCTTGGCGCAAACGAGCAGCCCGTACCGGTGGCACCGGACAGCGGCACCTCACCGCCCATGTTCGCCTTCAGCAGCGTACGATGATCCGGATCCACCGCCGGAACCGCCGCAATCAGCAGCTGCGTATAGGGATGCAGCGGATGCAGAAACACATCCTCCTCCGCGCCAGCTTCCACAATCTTTCCCAGATACATCACATCGATCTCATCACTGATGTAATGTACCGCGCCAAGACCGTGCGCAATGAAAAGATAACTGACCCCGAGCCGCTCCTGCAGATCCTTCAAGAGATTCAGGATCTGTGCCTGAATCGAAACATCCAGCGCCGATACCGGCTCATCGCAGATCAACACCTTCGGCTCCAGAGCCAGAGCCCTGGCAATCGAAATACGCTGCCGCTGGCCGCCGGAGAATTCCTGCGGATACCGCTCCGACGCATTCTGTGGCAGACCAACCATATCCAGCAGCTCCTGCACCTTCGCATCTGCCTGATCCTTCGTAATGCGATGATGATACAGCAGCGGCTCCACCAGAATGTCATACACACGTCGGCGCGGATTCAGCGAAGCGTAGTTGTCCTGAAAGATCATCTGGATCTCGGTACGGATCGCAGCTTTTTCCGCCTTTGTCATCGTGAACAGATCCTTGCCCCGATAGAAGGCAGACCCTTCACTGGGCGTTTCGATCCCGGCAAGAATGCGCGCCGTCGTCGACTTGCCGCAGCCCGACTCACCGACAAGGCCCACGGTTTCTCCTTCATAAAGATCAAAATCAATACCGTCCACGGCCTTCAGATAGCTCTTCTTTCCGAACAGTTTTGAACTCTCCTGCGGAAAATATTTCTTCAGCCCGCGCACTGAAAGCAGCGGTTTAGTCTCCGTCATGACTGTAAAACTCCTTCGCCCGATAGCACCGTGCAAGATGACCTTTCTCAACTGCGACCATTGCCTGTTTCTGAGCGCACTGCGCGCTGGCAAACGGACAGCGGCTCGCATAGCGGCAGCCCTCAATATGGGTATAATCCTGCGGAACTGTACCCTGAATATTCACAAGACGCCGGTCCTTGCGCGTCGATATTTCCGGCACACTCGCCAGCAGCATCCTTGTATAGGGATGCGAAGGATGATGGAACAGCTCATGAACATCCGCCTCTTCCACGATCTGTCCCGCATACATCACCAGCACCCGGTCCGCCGTCTGGGCAATCAGACCGATATCATGCGTAATCAGGACCATGGCCATCGAAGTTTCCTTCTGAATCCTGCCAAGCATCCCCATGATTTCCGCCTGGATAGTCACATCAAGCGCCGTCGTCGGCTCATCCGCAATCAGCAGCCGCGGATGGCATACCAGCGCCATCGCGATCATCACTCTCTGCCGCATGCCGCCGGAAAGCTCATGGGGATACATACTCAGAATCCGCTCCCCGTCCTCGAGGCCGACATCCTTCAGCACCGCAAGCGCAAGCTCCTTCGCCTGCTTCCGTTCCTTCGTCAGGTGGGCAGCGATCGTTTCCCGCAGCTGCGAACCGATCGTAAACACCGGATCCAGCGACGTCAGCGCATCCTGATACACCATGCACAGATCCTTGCCCCGGATCGCGTCCAGTTTCGAATCGCTCAGTGCCAGCAGATCCTTTCCCTCAAAATGAATCGAGCCATGGGTAATGGCCGCCGAATTGGGCAGCAGTCCCATCACGGCCAGATTCGTCACACTCTTGCCGCAGCCGGACTCACCGACGATGCCCAGAAATTCTGAAGGCATCACTTCAAAGGAGATGTCATCCGTAACGATGCGTTCCCCATAGTCATCGCGAAACCGCACACGCAGTTCGTTTACTTCCAGCAAAGGATCCATACCTAATTCCTCAGTTCTTTTTCTGCAGCTGTCTGAAGCTCTGATCTGAAAGACAGTGCAGAGCCCATTCTAACTCTGCACTGCCCGATCATCATGATATTTGAGATTTTTTCTGAAGAACTGCAATCAGTTCAGTTCCCAGTCCTGAATATTGTTGAAGGCACCGAAGAACGAAGGTGTCGCATTGCTCAGGCGGTCGGAAACCACACCGGCCGAGCCCAAGAAATACAGCGAGAACATCGGAACATTTTCAACCGTAAAGTTCTGCATCTGAATGTAGAGCTGTTTCAGCTGATCCGCATCCGCCGTCTGCGTCGCCTGCAGAATGTCATTGAACTCATCGCTGTAGAAGTCACCGGTCCAGCTGCGTTCCGGCTCATCCGTGTCTTCCTGCGGCCCGTAGACTGCATTTGCCAGACTGTTGACATCGGCATAGTAGTCAATCGGCGTAATCGTGTACTGAACCGAGAACATGTCGTATTTATCCGAACCGGCAATCTGACCGGTCAGCGTATCGAAGTCAACCGTCTGAATCTCAACGTTGATGCCGACCGCAAGCAGATTCTGCTGCGCAATCGTCGCCGCATTGACCAGAACCGAGTCACCGGAATTTACATACCACTCCAGAGTCTCGCCATTGTAATCGCTCTTGGCAAGCAGCGCCTTGGCATCTTCCGGATCATACGGAATCGTCTCCATGGCGCTTGCATCATAGAATGTCGTATCCGCCTGCGGAATCCAGCCATCGCCCCTCTGCCCGTTGTTCGGCAGCAGCGAAGAAACGATCGTATCACGATCAATTGCCTCGACAATCGCCTTGCGCAGATTCACATCCGGAAGGTTGTGGCAGTTGAAGAACGTCATCTCATTGGTGATCGGCTTCGCATAGGTCACAGCGAAGCCATCGAGATTCTCGACCGCATCACGATCCTGATACGGAATATCGCAGATTGCCGGATGAACGAACTGAACATCACCCGTCTGCAGAGCTGCCAGAACCGAGGAACCGTCATAGACCTGCAGGTTGACAGTCTCAATCTTAGGAGCGCCGAGGAAGTAGTTCTCGTTTGCCTTGTAGGTGACATAATGCGCAAGATCCTCTTCCGTTGCCATGTAAGGACCAGAAACGACCGTCGGCGCATTGAACCAGGCGTTGCCCACCAGCTGATCATCCGGAATATCTTCCAGCGCATGCTTCGGAAGAATCAGGATCCAAGTCGCAAGGTTGTTCAGGAATGTCGAAAGAGCCATCGGCCGGTTCAGAACAATGTCCAGATCCTTATCGTCTACCTTGACAAGACCTTCGACACTGTCTGCACCTTCTTCGGAAAGGCCGCTCTCCAGTCCCTTGATCATGGAGAAGTCAAAATGCGTATTGGCAACTGCCGGAGACGTCATCTTCAGAATTGTCCAGATGATATCGTCACTAGTGACAGGTTCGCCATCGGACCAGGCCGCATTGTCTGCCACCTTCACATGGAAGGTCAGATTGTCATCAGTCGTGATCGACTCCACCAGCATCGGAGTAAATTCATAGTTGTCATCCAGCACCGCCAGCGGAAGAAACTCGAGGCTCGTCGCATACATATCAACAAAGTTCCAGTTCATCTGCAGCGGATTCAGCGTCGAAAGCTGGTTTGTCGTCGCAATCGTCAGAATATTGCCAGATCCTGAAGATGCGGCTGCTGCACTCGTCGTGGAGGCGGCGGTGGAAGCAGTGGAAGCCGCGGATCCGCAGCCTGCCAGCATTGCCGCTGCCAGAACAAACGATGCCGTCTTTTTCAATAGCGTCATTTCACAAATCCCCCTTGGATTTACACCTAAAAAATGTATCCGTTCACCTTACAAGAATCAACGCAAATGCATCCGGAATTTTCAAACCACACAGATTTTCAGATCACGATATGAAAAAATATTCAAAAGAAGACCGTCAGAAATGCTGCACTGCCACTGCTTCGCCAAAAGAAAAGGACAGCAGCATCAGCTGCCGTCCCGATGAAACATCATTCAGAATAATTTTCGTGCGACATGATCTCGAGCTTCTTGAGATACTCTTCCTTCTCGCGATCATTCATGAACACATAGTGGTTCGGACGAATGAGACGCAGCTTCGGCTTCGCGCCGGAGTGGTCACGCTTGCTTTCGTCATAGACCACAAGTTCCTTCTTCTTTTCAATATCCGGATCC
Source organism: Galactobacillus timonensis (assembly GCF_900240265.1). Lineage (NCBI taxonomy): Bacteria > Bacillati > Bacillota > Erysipelotrichia > Erysipelotrichales > Erysipelotrichaceae > Galactobacillus > Galactobacillus timonensis. The sequence goes on along the minus strand of NZ_LT964739.1, from coordinate 1,651,212 downwards.
GGAATCGGAATTGCCTGCAGAAGCGACTGCGTATAGGGATGCAGCGGATAACGGAACAGCTCATCCGATGGCGCAACCTCAACGATGCGTCCATTGTGAATGACGCCGATACGGTCCGCAAAGTAACGGACAACGGACAGGTCATGGGCAATGAACATATAGGTCAGACCGCGCTCACGCTTGAACTTGTTCATCAGGTTCAGAACCTGGGCACGAATCGAGACATCAAGTGCCGAAATCGGCTCATCGGCGATGATGAACTCCGGGTCCATGATCATGGCCCGCGCAATGCCGACCCGCTGACGCTGGCCGCCGGAGAACTCATGCGGATAGCGCGACTTGTGTTCCGGAAGAAGACCGACCGCCTCAAGCATCGCATCTACCTTGGCTTCCCGGTCCGCTTCATCCTTGTACAGATGAAAGTTGTACAGCCCTTCCGAAATGCAGTAGTCAATCGTCGCACGCTCATTGAGCGAAGCGGCAGGATCCTGGAAGATCATCTGGATGTTGCGGACAACCTCCCGCTGCTCCTCCTTGGAGATCTTGCCATTGATTTTCTTGCCCTTGAAAAGAACTTCGCCATCCGATGTCGGTGTCAGACGGATAATCGCCCGCGCCGTCGTTGTCTTACCCGAACCGGATTCACCGACAAGAGCAAATGTCTCGCCCTTGTAGATCTTGAAGTTTGCGTCCTTGACAGCCCGGAAGCGATGCTTACGGTTATTGTTGAAGGTAACCTCGAGATGTCTTACATCCAGCAGGCACGGCTTGCCATCCAGCTCATCCGGCATCTCATCAATCGTCAGTTCCTGTTCCTCTGCCGGTTTCTTTTCCATGTTATCAGCGCTCACCGAAGACACCTCCTTTCGCCGTCATTGCCAGCATACGCTTGTGCAGATCTTTGATTGCCTGCGGCGGCTCCACCTTGGGCGCACGCGGATCCAGCAGCCACGTCTTGGCATAGTGCGTATCACTGACCTTGAAGAACGGCGGCTCTTCTTCATAATCGATCTGCATTGCATAGTTGGAGCGCGGCGCAAAGGCATCACCCTTCACCTCTTCAAACAGGCTGGGCGGCGTACCGCGGATGGCGAAGAGATCCTCGCCACGGATGCCGAGCTGCGGAAGCGAAGACAGAAGCCCCCACGTATACGGATGACGCGAATCATAGAAGATCTCGTCAACCAGACCATACTCAATGATCTGACCCGCATACATGACCGCAACGATATCCGCAACATTTGCCACGACACCAAGGTCATGCGTAATGTAGATGGTCGTGAAATGGAATTCCTGCGCCAGTTCCTTGATCAGGCGGATGATCTGTGCCTGAATCGTAACATCCAGTGCCGTCGTCGGCTCATCGCAGATCAGGATTCTCGGATGGCAGGCAAGCGCAATTGCAATGACAATACGCTGACGCATACCGCCCGAATACATGAACGGATATTCATCGAAGCGAAGCTCCGGATCATGGATGCCGACGCGGCCCATCAGTTCGATCGCTTCCTTCTTGGCTTCATCCTTACTCTTTCCCTGATGCTTGATGATGACTTCTGTAATCTGATCACCGATCGTACGAACAGGGTTCAATGACGTCATCGGATCCTGGAAGACGGTCGCAATTCTGCGGCCGCGGATCTTTTCCCAGGCCGGATCTTCCGGATCAAGCTTTGCAAGATCCTGTCCCTCAAACATGATCGAACCGTTGGTAATGGAACCGTTCGGATCGAGCATGCCGGTAAATGTCTTGGTAAATACAGATTTTCCGGAGCCGGATTCGCCGACGATAGCGACGACTTTACCCTCCTCAAAATCCATCGAAATATTGCGGATCGCCTTCAGCACCTTGCCGCGAACCTTGAATTCTACCTGGAGGTCTTTGACCGACAGGATGAGATTTTTTTCTTCTGCCATTGTGACCTCCTTACATCATATGGGTACGCGGATCGCTTGCGTCAGCCAGCGTCTGACCGACGATGTACAGCGAAACCGAGATAACTGCCGATACCGCAACCGGAATCCAGAACAGATACGGCGTCGATACCAGATATGGCGAATAATCCTGAATCATTCGGCCAAGCGAAGGAATCTCACGCGAAAGGCCGATGCCGAGGTATGAGAAGAACACTTCCAGAGAAATGAAGCTCGGGATGTCACGCGACACTTCCGTCATGATGACCGATACCAGATACGGAAGAATGTTCTTCATGATAATCGTATGGTTGCTGGTGCCAAGGCACTTGGAAGCCAGGTTGTATTCACGGTCACGGATAATCATGACCTGGACACGGATGAAATACGCGACGCCAACCCAGTTGGTGATGCACATGGCAAAGATCAGCTGCCAAAGACCGGACCCGAGAGCGTACATGAGAACCATTGCGATCAGGGTTGTCGGAATGTTGGCTACAACGTTGTAAACCTCGATCATGACGGCGTCGACGCGCTTCGAGAAACCCCACCACATGCCGACGAGTGTACCGATGACAACGACGATGGCTGTCGAAACAAAAGAAACGAACAGCGACGTACGGGTACCGGCCCAAACGGCATCAAACAGCGAGTTGCCCTTGTCATCCGTTCCAAAGAGATACTGCGAATTCGGACGGATGTACTTCATGGATGAATTGTTGATGTTCGGTGCCACCATCGGATCGTAATGGGAAATCAGCGGGTCAATGATGGACATCAGAACAACGAAGATTACGATCACGAGCATTGCAATCGCAACCTTGTTGGAAAAGAACTGACGGAAAACGGAGCGCCAGTAGGAATACGTCGGAGCCGCAATATGCTCCGAAGCCGTATCTTCCGACTTCTGGAAGGTAAAGCGATCGTCTTTGATCTGTGTTTCTGAGATCTGTGCTTCCGACATCTTACTCCCCTCCCTTTGCGCTGAGCTGAATACGCGGATCGACCAGCGTCATCAGAATGTCACCAAGGAACACGGCCAGAATCGAGAGGCCGGTAAAGATGAACGCCAGCGTAATAATCATGTTGTTGTTGGTCTGGTTGATCGCATCCGGCAGCATCTTGCCCATGCCCGGAACAGCGAACGCCGTCTCCGTAATGAAAGCACCTGAAATGCAGAGGATGACGGATGAAGGAATACCGTTCACAATCGGGATAATGGCGTTGCGAAGAATATGGCGATGGAAGATCTCACTCTTGGAAAGACCCTTCGCCTTGGCGAACTTGACATAATCCTGGTTGGACTGATCGATCATATAACGGCGTACCCACATCATCAGGCTCGGCGTATTCAACAGACCCAGAATCACAACCGGCATAATGTACGATCGGATGTCGCCGAAGCCGAGCATCGGGAACTTGTCCGGCAGACCGAGAGCCGAACCGATGCTGCGCATGAAGAAGATGAATGCCAGCGAAGGTACGGCAATCAGAATGTTGATATAGGCGATGCCGATCTTGTCGCCGATCTTGCCCTTGTGCTGTGCCATGCTGATGGCCGTTGGCAGACCGAAGGCATACGCGAAGATCAGTGAAATCAGGCCGATGATATAGGAAGTCTCGACCATCGAAGGATTCTCATAGGAGCTGAGACAGTTGGAATAATTATCCGTGAACTTCTTCTTGTCAAGGTTGTCAGGCTTTGTCTTGTACTGGCAGCTGGTCTGGATGATCGCCGATTCCTGTTCAAGTCCGGTCGGGAAAACCTGATCCGAAGTCTTCAGGGATCCCTGGCCGGAATTGATGACTTCCAGCGTCGAAATGCCCTGATTGGTCGGATAGGATGTACCAAAGTTGAACTTGATCTTATTGGAGTGGATGAACGGGAAAGAGCCGTTGAACCACAGCTGGTATTTATATGTGCAGCCGCTGCATACAAGGGCCGGCGTTCCGTTGTAGGGATTCTTCTCCCAGTGGTAGCCGCGCTCCAGATCCGGATTGTTATCGTCCTGAACAGCATTTTTGCTGTCGATGACGATCATGCTCGAGAAATAGTGGCCGAGAATTTCAAGCCAGTTATATTCATGGACGACATACGGGTCGCCGTTTTTCCAGTTGTCGACTTCGTAGCCATCGTCCTGCATCGTGGTAATAGCGGCTTCCTGTTCCGGTGAACCGTTGATCTTGCAGGCTTCCACTTTTTCACTGTCATCGCCATAAACGGTGCTGCACAGCTCAGGCTTCCGCTGAAAATCCAGGTAGCCGAGCATGTCCCATTTCTGGTACATGTACAGTGTCTTGTTTTCTCCTTTCAGTTTTCGATAGCTTGCGTCCTGCTCAAAGATCTTCGTTCGCGGAATCAGTTCAAAAATCATGATGATAATAATGGACATGACCACGAACAGGGAAACGATCGATTTCAACAGACGCTTTAGAATATACTTCCCCATAAGTGTTTCCTTTCTCCAATCAAAAACACACTAAAAAACCGTGCCTTTGAACGCCTGCCTATTATAACATTCATATGCTTTCGGCTCATTTCCAAGAAAAGGTTTTCTGCCGAATTTTTTTCACGATGTTCACAAATGAAACATTTTCTCATAAGCATGAAAAAAGATCCGGAGAATTTTCTCCGGATCTTTCATGAGAATTTTACTTCTCGACAACCAGATCAGCAGGTGTACCGCCTGCCTTAAAGTCATCGTAAGCCTTGTTGTACTCGTCAGTAGTAACAACGCCCTCTTCCAGAGTCAGGCCCTTGTACTTGTACTCGGTCAGGCCGGTTGTCGAATAAACACGGCTGAACGGCGTAACATGGCTGACGCGAACCGTACGGCTCTGCATCTGGCTCGGGATGAAGAAGCAGGTATCAACCAGTTCTGCATCGGCCTTTGCAAATGCCTCATAACGAGCATCGAGATCATCCGTAATGGCATCAGCAGCATGATAGAGCTCATCATACTCTGTCAGACCTACCTGATCCTTGATATCATCATCGGAACCGTAGTTCTCAGAGTTGGAATCGGTCAGACCGCAGGAAGTCATGTAGTAGCCGGACGTCGGGCTGTAGATATCAACGAAGCTCTTCGGATCCGGATAGTCAGGAGACCAGCCAGTGAAGGTCGAAATATCATAGTCAGAACCAGCCGGGTCAGTGTTGTAGTAAGCAATCTGCTGAACCGTATCCATATCACGCATAACCAGCTCAATGATAATCTGGCCATCCGTATTCTCTTCAACGGACTTCTTCAGCGACTGACCCTGATCAACAAGGCGCTTGTGGGTCTCCGGAACCAGCATATCCAGGTGGATCGGGAACTGTACGCCCTCAGACTTTGCAGCCTCGATGTATGCCAGAGCATCATCCTTGCTGTACCAAGGGTTCTGGCCATCCGAGAGGTCAACGCTCTCGCCTGTACGCTCTGCATATGCAGCCGTTACAAGATCGCCATAGGACGTACCATCCGACGTACGAACAACGCTCGGATCGTTGTTGATGTTACGCATCATTGCATCAGCAAGTTCCTTCGGAGCGGAAACCATCAGATAGGATTCACGATCCCAAGCAGCACGCAGAGCCTTACGGAAGTTCTCATTCAGAATAGCGTTGTGCGTATTCTCAGCAAGTGTCGTATCCGTAGCATAGTTCGTGTTGTCAAATGTCTGACGGTTGAAGTTAAAGACAATTCCGAATACCGAAGAGTTCGGCAGGGATTCTGTCGTATAGCCGGCATACTTCTGCATGTAGGCATCGAAGTTTTCCCACTGAGCGCTGATCGGAGCAGCCGCATAAACATTTGCTTCGAAGTTGCGGATCTGCGAATACGGATCGGAACCATCATCATAGATACGGGTAACCGTCTCCATATGAACGTTATCTGCATCCCAGTAAGCTTCATTCTTCTTCAGAACGGTGCTGGACTTCTCATCATAGGACTGCAGGATGTAGCCGCCATTGTAGAGAATGGAATCTGCAGAAGTCGTACCAAACGAGCAAGCCGTCTGATCCGGAGCTCCCAGTGTGCATCCATCGCCCTGGGACTCGAGGAACTCACGGTTTACCGGATAGAGAACCGCATAAGTCGTCATGCCAGGGAAATACGGTGTCGGCTTTTCAAGCGTATATTCAAGGGTCAGATCATCAACGGCCTTGACACCGACATTAGCCCATGCCTCATCGGACCAGTCACCGTTTGTACGATACTCGGAATAGCCCTTGATAACGCCATCAAGCAGCCAGGAAGTGCCGGAGTTGAACTCAGCACCATGACGCAGACCGGCAACGAAGTCATCGGCCGTAACGGTCGCATACTCTTCACCGGTGTTCGTAACCCACTTCACATCCGGACGCAGGTAGAACGTGTAAGTCAGGCCATCATCGCTGATGGAGTAGCCAGTAGCCAAGCACGGTGCCAGGTTGCCATAGGTATCGTTCTCGAGCAGACCATCAACGAAGTTTGCATTGTACTCGTGATCCTCTGCAAGGGCGGTTACCAGGTAATCCAGCTGCTGGATCTGGTATGTTGTTGCTTCGACAAGATTGTTAGTGTCAGCCAGCTTGATATCTGAAACAGCTGTATCCGACATATACTCTGTATCAGCAGCTTCAGTAGATGCAGCTGCTGCAGCAGTCGAAGCGGCAGCGCTCGAGCTCCCGCATGCGCCAAGCGTCAGAGCCATGGTGCCTGCAAGAACTGCAGCAAAATACTTCTTCATGTTTCTTTCCTCCTGTATGGTGAACATTATAGCCCGTAATCCAATAGGATTGATATTGCTTTTTTCACAATTCATTCACAATCCGGTCATCATAGTTTCACAAATGAAAATATTTTCAAAGTGAAAATCCACCCGCAGTAATTTTTATGCTATAATCGACAGGCAACGTTTGGAGAAGTACCCAAGAGGCTGAAGGGACTGGTTTCGAAAACCAGCAGACGTGCAAGCGTGCGAGGGTTCGAACCCCTCCTTCTCCGCCATAGTAAATTTGAAAATCAGGCATAAATAAGCCTGATTTTTTATTTTCGTCATATATTTTTCGTTCACTTTTTCGTGCATTAACGGCTTTCCATCCCCAAAAACCACAAAAAAAAGGCCCTGCGCCATCCACGCAGGGTCAAAGTTAGAAAGGAGAGGTCTACACGCTGGGATGGCTATGCTGCTTCAGCGCCGTGCGTCAGTTTTAGGGATGCAGCTCGTCCGGAACAGATATCCGGTCCACCTAGTCCTCGGAGGCATTGTCGTCTTCTTCCGGCACTTCAGGCAGGCCGGCAATCGAAGTCAGCAAGGAGACAACGCCCGACAGCGCTGCCGTCCCGACAACCGTCTGCCAGTCTACTGCGCTGATTGTTGCTGCTGCCGGCAGCATGGCCACGGCGCACTGCGCCATAGTCTTGAGTGCGCGGATTGATGCCGCCTTCCACCAATTTCTTGTAANTTCATCACCGACTCCGATGATCTGCAGCAGAGTGTTTGCCTTTTCCTTCGCACTCGAATTGATAAACTTCGGGAGATCCAGCGCAAATGAGGAAATGAATGTGTCTAACAATTTCTGACCTGCTTTTCTTCCAGTAGTATCAGTCACTTTCAATGCGCTGTTTTTGCCAGAACGTTCTACCAGGATCCCGTTTGAAAGCTGGATCTGAATATGAGGATCCACCATTGATCCTTCACGCTTAGGCTGAGATGGCTTGTACTTATCTCCGCCAAGTGCCCACGTAATAGCATCAAGAATCGATGTTTTCCCCTGATTGTTTTTGCCGCCGATCACGGTCAATCCGGTCTCCGTCGGCTCGATCTTTACAGCCTTGACGCGCTTCACATTTTCAAGCTCGAGGCTTGTAATCTTAACTGTGTTTTCCTGATTCATTTTGTTTCCTCCCACTCTCTTAATTCTTTGAATTCTTCATATTCGTCACAATCCCGATAATCAGGTACGGGATCATCGTCTTCATCCGGGTAGAAAGCCGGATCATATTTGGCGTACCATTCTTCCGCCAGTTCATCGATGTTGATCATTTCTTGCCATCCATTTCTCTTTCTCAACGATCGGATCTCTGGGCGTGCGGGCGATGTAGTAGTATCCGCGTTTTCCAACAGAATGACCGAATGACAACTGTTCTCGCGGGTAATGCTTCTTTTCGATCAAGACCGGCTCATCGATGATCGTGGCAAGCACGCCCTCGATCTTATCGATTCCAAACTCTCTGATCAGCTCCGGAGGAAGCAGGCTGTTGCCATACTGCCGCAGGTTCTGCACCGCCCAGCCGTTAATTTTGCTCAGATCCATGTACATCGGCTTTCTCCAGCCCTTTGAGTATCGCCAAGGCTTTCTCAAGGCCGGCGATGCGCTGATTAATGTGGTCACAAACGGATTTATCAATGGAACTGGGGACAATCATCTTTGCCCACTCGAGACACCCCATTGCAAGGCTGATCTCAATCCTTGCGTCCATGATTTTCATTTCCATTTCCGTCATTTTTCCGTCTCCTTGCGCATGATCATGTGTTGCCTTGTCAGTTCATTTCGACATTCTGACGCGATCTTGTAAGCCTCTGATGTGTCTCTGCTGATTAGCTGGATCGCTTTGCAGCAGTCCTCGATCCTGTGACTATTGCGGTCTGCTTTGGCAGCCGCCTCACAAGCCATCTTGTCAATCGCATCCATTGCCGCCGTGATCGTCTGGATCTGACGGATCGTCACGTAGAGCAGGATGCCGAGGATGACATCAAGTGCAGCGAGGGCGATGATTATTCCGTGGTTCATGATCTTCTCCGGTTCAGATCAGGGAATTCTCGGATCTCTTTGTCGAAGGTTTCCTGCCATTCCGGATCAAAGGCTTGGCGGTATGCGTCATGGATAAGATGCTCACCAATGCCGGTATTAAGCAGCTCAATAAGGATCGCTGACAGCTCATCTCTGATTTCTGCACCTTTTCCGGTGATCTGACATTTTGCAGGTCGACTTTTATCTGTGAAATTGCAGTAGATCATTCGTTTCCCTTCCTCTCTGCTTCCTTCATCAGCTTCCAGACATCTGTCATGCTGATGAGCTCAAGCTGTTCACCATTTCTACGAAACATGAACTTCGTCTCCCAGCCTGGCACATATTCATGAGTGTGATTGTCAAGCAAGTAGAACACACTGGTGTAAATCTGCAGCTTGTAAACCATCAACCCATAGAGCTCGAACGCCAAGACTCTGATCATGCCATTGGATGGAAACTCCAATGATGGTGACCAGTTATCCGGATCGTTGAATACTTCTCTTCTTTCCTTTTCCGTCATGCTCAGATCCCGCTGCACACCATCACGGTGAAGAGAAACACCAAGCATGAGAGCCCGAAGCCGATCAGCATCGACTGAATCGCGAGATTCTTCCAGTCCTCGCCGATGTATTCATTCATAAAGTCATTTACTTGATTCATCATTTTCGCTTTCCTCTTTTCTAGTCTTTCCGACCCTTTTCCTGCTTGGACACAATCTGTTTGGCCAGTTTCATCTTTTGCACAGTGCCCAGATCGAACCCCCGATAGGTATCCCAGAACTCCCGAAGATCATCGTCACTGAATAAGTGAGACGGCCCCATGACCATGCCGTGAAGCAGGCCAAGACGGAACAGCTTGCTGACGTAGTTCTTAGATCTTCCGAGCTTCTTCGCCAGCTCCTCCGTGGTGTAGATCTTCATCTCACCTGATGACTGGCCATCGCTGTCCATGAACGGCATCTGCTGCAGCTGAGAAATCTTCTTGTCCAGCTGGTAATCGAGCTGAGTGAGTTTGGCAATCCGCTCATCCAATGCTTCGGTGTTGACCGTTACATTCAGGGAAGTGACTGGAGCCTCCGGCAGTTCCTTGATGCTGGTAGTCATGATTCAGCCTCCCGATCACGGAGCATTGCCTTTAACTCTTCCGGGCTGTATCCGAGGTCTTCATACTCGCCAAGCCTCTGCACCAGTTCTTCCTTCTTGTGCGCTGACCAGTAGCCTGTCTTAATTCCGCTTGCGCGCACCGCCGTCAGCCTTTTGAGCTTTGAAACTTCAATTAATTCCATGTTTCCTCATTTCTAGAGGCTATAATGTTGATGATCCGGTCAGATCATTGGTCGCCAGCCTCTTGGCGGCCTTTTTTCTGGTTCTGCGTGTCTTTTAGGACACTTCATTTCCAAAAAAAATAGCCATGACATCAGAAGCGTCGAGAGATAGGATGCGCGAAATGTCGCTAATTTCATCTCTCGTGAACTCCGTCTTTGAACTTATCTTGCGATAAAAAGACGCTTTACTGATGCCGATGGCTTTTGACAGCTCTTCTGCAGAGGTGTTGTTTTGGATCATTCTAGCCTTCAACAGATTCATGTTCATGGCTTTCCCTCCTTTCTGTGTCTTTTTGGATACTTCAAATGTATCGCATGTGGTTTTTGCTGTCAACTCATAAATGACACTTTAATCTACTTTTTTGCTTTGCCGTGTTGCATATGTGACACTCCACAAATAAAATGAGGATACTCAAATAGGAGAATTATTATGACGCTAAACGAAAAATTAAAAGCCCGCCGTCTTGCGCTTGGATTGACTCTGGAGGATGTCGGTAATTATGTTGGGGTTGGTAAAAGCACTGTTAGAAAATGGGAAACTGGTGCAATTAAAGACATGAAAAGATCCCAGATTGCTAAATATGCGGAAATATTGCGCATTTCTCCCACAATAATTTTAGGCATCGAAGATAGTAACGTCTCCGTATCTCTTCCTCATGAAGAGCCTGTCCGAGACATTCTGATCTACGGTGCCCTGTCTTGTGGCACTGGACTCTTTGTTGAGGATGAAGTGATTGGCCATGTTTCCGTTCCCCTTGCCATGCTCCCCTCCAAGTCCGCTGAATACTTCGCCCAGTACGCCTCCGGTGATTCGATGGAGGGTGTCGGGATTTTCGATGGAGATCTATTAGTGTTTGAGAAGACAGCCGCACTGGATAATGGCCAGATCGGATGCTTCTGCATTGATGAAAACATTGCCACCTGTAAGAAATTCTCCCGGATCGGCGGATCTGTCATGCTGATGCCCGCCAATGACAAATACCAGCCCATCATTATCTCTCCCGAAAACGAGTGCTTCCGGATCTTAGGCCGGCAGGTCCTGAGGATGGGGAAATGAAAATACGTTTTGCTATTCTACCAAATTGACAAAGCAGAGAATTCAGGCAAGAATAATGTTGGATCTTGGCCATTGCGCCACTGTTCAAATTATATCGGCTATACGCCGCTGACTGGATGCCTCTGCCGGAGGCATCCTTTTATTTCTCACCCAGGCCAAAAATGGCTTTTCATCCGATAAGAAAATGCCCCCGCGGGTGCCACCGCAAAGGGCAAGAAAGAAGAAACATGAAACACGAAAAGTATATCACCGAGAAGAAGACCAAGACCGGCCATTATTTGAACGTGTCAATCTTTTACGCTGGCGAAGGAAAGAAGCGCAATCACTTCTCCAAGAATGTTAACGTTGCGGAATATCCTTCTGCAGCGGATGCGATGGCCGCAGCGGTTATGATCCGGAATCAGGCGTTAAAAGATATCCAGAAGGGGCCGACGATCAGGCACAGCCCGACGGTAGATGAGCTGTACATGCAGACAGCAAAGCTATTCAATTCATCTCTGAAGACCAAGCGTCGGCATGATGAATCCTATGAGCATTGCATCAAGAAGTACGGATCCGTCCCGATCACAGATATCAAGGCATCCGACATTCAGGAATCAATCAACTATTCCATCAATAACTATTCGCTGGATTCGACCCAGAAGTCGCTGGCCGTTTGGAGGCAGATCTATCGTGTGGCCGCCATGCTGGAGATCCCGGTTGCTGATAAAACTCTCTCGATTGTTATCCCGAAGGACCGGAAACCGAAGGAAACCGCTGAAAAGAAGCCTGTCACGATCAGTGAGGAAGATTTCATGAAATACATGAGCTTCCTTGAGAAAAGTCTGAAGTACACACGCGATAAAACGGGAATGCACCGGAAGAAGCGGATCATATACGCACTGTACGTCATGTGGTACACAGGAATGCGCCCGTCGGAGGCATTCGCGCTGAATAGGAGCGATTTTAACCTCGCAGGTAGATTTATATCAGTCAGCAAGGCCGTTGGCTCTACTGGCTCGGAAATGCGCCAGATCGTGGCCACGAAGACCGTCAACAGCATTCGGATCATTCCGATCTGTGATGAGCTGATGCCGATCGTAGAAAAGATGCTGCAGGATCTCCCAGATGAGCACCTGTTCTATGATGCCGATGGTCTGCCCTTTGAAATATCAACCTTATCAACCTTCGTCTTTCATACCGCGAAGCGTGCTGGCGTAAAGTTCAATATGTATATGTGCCGGCACAGCATGTCAACCTCTCTGATCCAGGCGAATGTTGCACCTCGTACCGTACAGGACATCCTTGGCCATGCTTCCTTTGGCCAGTCTCTGGACTATGCTCGATCCTCGGAAGCAGAACGCGAAGAAGCACTGAACAACCGGAAGGTATAGATTTCGTGCAAATTTCGTGCATCGAACCGCAAATGAACAAATAGTGACCGCATGTAAGTTCTCCAAAAAAGCTGATGGAAAAGCGCATAATAATCAAAAATTATGGCATTTTTACAGGTGAACTATAAGATGTATTAAATGGCTCCTTCTCCGCCATACTATAAAAACCGCTTAGAAAGTCCGTTTCCAGGCGGTTTTCTTTTACCATTTACATCACTTTTCCGTGATTTGGGGTCAAAAAAACGGGGTTAATTTCATATTCTCGCTCCCTTCACTGCATACTGGAAGATATCGACACATAGTAGATTATTTCGATTCTGATACAACCGTCTGAAGTTAGCGATTAGAATAACCCTGTCGAGGTACTTATGCAAGATCTGAAAGAATTTGTCCGCCGCAACGAAGACCGTGAACTGGACGAAGAAGAAAAAGTCAAAGAAGAAGAAATCATGGCCGAAGACCGTGCACGCATGCATACCGGCATGTCCGGCATCATCGGATCCGTTCTTCGCACCCTGATCTGGATTGCCATCATCTTTGTAGTCATCAAGGTCATCGGCGGCCTCGGTTCCTGATTATGTTCTACCGGCAGGAGTTTCTCCTGCTTTTCTTTTGCGTCTTCCTTACCGTGAAGATGAAAAAAACCGGATCAGCACTGACCCGGCTTCTTCTGTTTCCGTAATTGTGTCTCTATTGAACGATATTACCGCATGTAATACGGCGTAACGTAGGCAGGCAGACCATCCTTGTAGATGATGACCGGCGTACCCTGAATCAGCGGACGCAGATAATCATAGCCCTCCTGCTTCAGACCCGCATAATCATCCAGCAGCCACTCCTTCGGGAAGTTCTTGACATAGTTTGCGACCTTGTCCGCATCGATTGCGAAGTACTCAACATCATACTTCTCCCCCGGACGGCGCTTGATGCCAACCATCTTACCCGTGAAGTTCTTATCCGCCGTATGCATATGAGCGCTCATGCCGAGGTTGAAGGACTCCGTCACATCAACCAGCGACTGCTCCGTCGCATGGCAGCGCTGAGCGGTCGAAAGATCCTGTACCTTGCAGCGGGGCGCAACACCTGCCTCCAGAATCATCGCTTCCAGAGCCTTGGCTGCACCGCCGAGTACCGCATGACCGAACTTATCGTTCTTTGCCTCACCGGCTGCCAGATACGTGCCATCCGCATAGCGCGCACCTTCCGAAACAACGACATAGCACTTTGCCTTCTCATCAACGATTCTCTTGATACGGGCAAGAACCTTTTCCTTGTCAAACGGAACTTCCGGAACAATCAGGACATCCACATGCCCCGACAGGCAAGCGCTTGCGGCCAGCCAGCCCGCATCACGGCCCATTGTCTCAAGAATGAACACTTCCTGACGGGAAGCCGGATAAACATTGACATCCAGCCAAGACTGAAGTGCCGTCGTCGCAATGAACTTCGCCGCAGACGCAAATCCCGGGCAGTGATCCGTGATCATCAGATCGTTATCAACCGTCTTCGGGCAGCCGACAAAACGATGATTCGTAATGTTATGCTTACGGGCATACTCACTCAGAGCCGCGACCGTATCCATCGAATCATTTCCACCCGTATAGAACATCGTCTCAATGTCATACTTGTCCATGATTGCGATGATCTTCTCGAAATCCGCAACATTATCACGCTTCAGCTTATAACGGCAGGACCCCAGAGCGGAAGACGGCGTCTGACGAAGAACCAGGTTCTCCTCATCGCTCATGTTGGTCAGATCAACGAAACGCTCCGCAAGAATGCCTTCGATTCCATTCAAACCGCCGTATACATGCTCATACAGCGGATTGAGCTGGTTGGCTTTCACAACGCCCGCAACCGTAGCGTTGATGACGGACGTAGGACCGCCGGACTGTGCAACAATGCAGTTTGACATACGATTCTCTTCTCTCCTTTTTATAAATGCGAAACTATTATACAGGATTTCACGATTTCAGTTTCAGGAATTCAGCTTTTCCCACCGCTCATACAAATGCGCAAGCTCATTGTGAATATCATCGATATGCTCATCCAGCTGCTCCATCTTCTGCGCATCCTGATAATATTCCGGCTCAAACCGCAGCGCCCGGTTATCCTCCAGCTCCTGCTCCTTCGCCGTAATCTGCTTTTCCAGCCGCGCAATTTCCTGCTCACGCAGTTGCGGGCTCATCACAACTTCCTTCCGGCCCTTCACCTTTTCATTGTCAGCCGGCTGCTTCGCCTCCTGCTGACGTGCCGCTTCCGCCTTCGCGCTGGGATCTTCCCCGTTCATATAGGACGCATAGCTCTCATCAATCAGCGTCGCCTTTCCATCCTGCATCAGCAGCATCTTCGTACTCAGCTGCTGAATAAAGTAACGATCGTGCGACACAAAGATGATCGTCCCCGAAAAATCATGGAGCGCCTCTTCCAGAGCTTCCTTCCCCGGAATATCCAGATGATTGGTCGGCTCATCGAGGATCAGCAGATTGCTGTGCTGCAGAAGAAGCTTCGCAAGCGAAAGCCGCACCTTCTCACCGCCGGACAGCACATCAACGCTCTTGAACACCTCGTCCGCCGTAAACAGAAACTGGCCGAGAATCGACCGCACCTGCGTCCGGTCCAGATCCGGCGCCGCATCCCAAAGCTCCTCGAGTACCGTCTTTCCGGAAGAAAACTGCGCCAGCTGCTGGTCAAAGTAGCTCGTCTCAATCTGATGCCCGAACAGATAGGACCCCCCCAGTGATGGAATCAGGTTCATGAGCGTCTTCACGAAGGTCGACTTCCCGGTGCCGTTGGGCCCCAGGATCGCCAGACGGTCACCCCGGCGGATTTCCAGATGATCAATCGTACAGAGAGGATGATCATAGCCGATGGAAAGATTCTCCACTTCCAGAACCTTTTCACCGCCTTTCACCCGTGGCGTAAAATGCGCATGAAACGTCTTCTCATCCGCATCCTTCACCGGATCCAGTTTCTCCATCCTGTCCAGATACTTGATCTTGGACTGGGCAAAGGCAGCCTTCGATGCCTTGTAGCGGAACTTCTCAATCAATGTCTGCAGCCGCTGAATGTCCTTCTGCTGACGGTCGTAGGCCGCCTGCTGACGCTCAATATCGTTTTTCTTCTGCACGACATAGGACGAATAATTGCCCGCATAGCGCTTCATCTTTCCGTACTCCATGTCGTAGACAACATCCGCCACATGATCCAGGAACATACGGTCATGCGACACCACGACGACCGCCCGCGGATACTTCTTCACATAGCCTTCCAGCCACTCGATCGTTTCCAGATCCAGATGGTTCGTCGGCTCATCCAGCAGAAGAATGTCCGGCTTCGACAGCAGAAGGCGGACAAACGCAATCCGCGTCTTCTGTCCCCCGGAGAACTCGCCAACTTTACGGTCCAGATCTTCCTTTTCAAAGCCGAACTTTGTAAAGACCGTAAACATCTCCGACTCCCAGTTATAACCGTTGAGAGCCTCAAACGTCTCCTGCAGATTGGCATAGCGGTTCAGCAGCTTCTCCGAATGATCCGTCTCCATCTGTTTCTCCAGCGCATTCATCTCCCGCTGAATCACAAACACATGCTCGAATACACGCTTCAGAGCGTCACGGACCGTCTCCTCATCATTGTCCAGCGCCTTCTGCGCAAGATAGCCGATGACCGTATCCGATGCCCGGGACACATTGCCCCCGTCGAAGCTTTCCTCCCCGCACATGCACTTCAAAAAGGTTGTCTTCCCGCAGCCGTTGCGGCCGACGATGGCAATCTTCTCTTTTCCCTTGATTTCAAATGTACAGTCCTCGAAGACGTCTTCCGTACCGAAGGACTTGCTCACATGACTCGCCTGATATAACATCTTTCACCCACAAACAAAAACTGCGAAGACATCGCTGTCCCCGCAGAATCATACCATAGAAACGATCAGAACATCAGGTTGCGCGGCGTACGTGCAAACGGAATGACGTCACGGATATTCTCCATACCCGTCATATACATGACGAAGCGCTCAAAGCCAAGACCGAAGCCCGCATGCTTGCAGCCGCCATACCGGCGAAGATCCAGATACCACTGGTAGCTGTCAAGGTTCATGCCAAGCTCCTTCATCCGGCCTTCCAGAACATCGAGACGCTCCTCACGCTGCGACCCGCCAACGATTTCACCGATGCCCGGCACCAGGCAGTCAACCGCTGCTACCGTCTTACCGTCATCATTGAGACGCATGTAGAAAGCCTTGATTTCCTTCGGATAATCCGTCAGGAACAGCGGACCTTTTGCGACCTGTTCGCACAGATACCGCTCATGTTCACTGTTGAGATCCATGCCCCAGTAAATGTTGTCATTGTCGAAGTGATAGCCGTCCGCCTTCGCCTTCAGAAGCAGATCGATGCCTTCCGTATAGCTCATCTTGCGGAATGGCGTATTCTTCACATGATCCAGACGTGCCAGCAGACCCGTATCAATGCGCTCATTGAAGAACTTCATCTCCTCCGGGCAGTTGTCTTCCACATACTGAATGCAGTACTGAATCATGTCTTCGATCAAATCCATATCATCCTGCAGATCCGCAAACGCCATCTCCGGCTCAATCATCCAGAACTCAGCCGCATGTGTCGTCGTATTGGAATTTTCAGCACGGAACGTCGGACCGAATGTATACACATCGCGGAACGCCAGCGCAAAGGCTTCTGCCTGCAGCTGACCGGATACCGACAGACTTGCATGCTTGCCGAAGAAATCCTTGCTGTAGTCGCCATCCTTGCGGGTTGTCACCGTAAACATTTCACCGGCACCTTCCGCATCCGATCCCGTAATGATCGGTGTATTGACATATACGAAACCCTGATCCTGGAAGAATTCATGGATCGCCATGGCCAGTACGCTGCGAACACGGAACACGGCGCTGAATGTATTGGTACGCGGACGCAGATGTCCGATCTCACGAAGATATTCAAAGGAGTGACGCTTCTTCTGCAGCGGATAGCTTGCATCGCAGCTGCCTTCCAGAACAATCTCCGTCACCTGAATCTCAAACGGCTGCGGCGCATCCGGCGTCACAACATATTTGCCCGTCACACTGATCGCCGTACCGGTCAGATATTTGCTCACATCATCGTAATTCTTCAGGCTGCTGGAATACACGAGCTGCGCATTCTTGAAATAGGTGCCATCGTTGAGGGCAATGAAGCTGACATTCTTGCCCGCCCGATTGGTACGGATCCAGCCCTGCAGGAACACATATTCCACCTGATCCTTCTCAATCTGTGTGCCGCTCTGTGTAAGTTCATACAGTTCGCGGACTGTCATATCTGTGAGCATATCTTTTTCTATCTCCTCGCTAATTCACTTGTTATCGGAGCGGGTTGATTCATTGGCTTCAAACACCAGCTCCTGAATGGACGATACTACATCAATCTGTTTCACAATTACATTGGAAGGCACACTGAAGTGTTCATTGGCAAAGCTTACGATTCCCGTAATGCCATTGGCAACAAGGAAATCCACCGTCTCCTGCACATCCTGGGAAATCGTCATGATCGCGATCCGGCAGCTTTCCGGTTTATTCGTCGGAAGATCCTTCAGCGCATATACCGGAACACTGGCGCCCTTGACCTTCTCCGGATACAGGTCGAACGCACACACAATTTCACCGACCACATGATCCCAGCGATTGTAATTGAGCAGGGCCTTGCCGAGGTTTCCGCAGCCGACCAGAATGATCTTCTCATCGAAGTTCATTCCCAGCTCTCCGGAGAAAATCCGGATCAGATCATCGACCTCGTAACCGTATCCCTGCTTGCCAAGATTTCCAAGAAAACTGAAATCCCGCCGGATCGTTGTACTTTCAATGCCAACATAATCCGCCAGCTCACGGGACATGATCCTTGTCACACCTTCCGCTTTCAGCTTACGCAGTGCCTTCAGATAAATCGGATAACGGTGCAGCGTCGCCTTAGGTACTCTTCTAGTTTTTTCCATCTTGTCGCCCCCTGGCTTGTTTAACAAAGACAATCCTATCACAAACAGAATTCATTTGTGAAAGTGAGAATAAAGATGGATTGTACAAATTAACAATTATTCTGTTTCACCCGGCATCGGTAGCGACGGATCCGCCGCATCTGCCAGCGTACCGAACAGTCCATGACAATAGGCAGGATAGGCACTTGCCCCGATCATCGCCGCATTATCGGTGCAGTACTTGATCGGCGGCTGCACCAGTTCAATGTCCGGATACTGTTTCATTCCATCCGCCAGCATCACACGCAGACGGCTGTTTGCCGCAACGCCGCCGGCCGTTACTACCATCTTCGGCGAAAGATCACCGACTGCCGCAAGCGTCTTGCGTACCATTGCGCCCAGGGCCGTCTCCTGGAAGGCATAGGCAACATCTTCCTTGATGATCGGATTGCCTGCCTTTTCTTCACGGGCGATCATCTGTGTCACCGACGTCTTAAGACCAGAGAAGCTGAAGTTGTAGGCACCTTCCACATGCGGCTCCTTCAGCGTGTAATGCGGCTTGCCAAGCTTGGCCATCTTATCGATGACCGGGCCGCCCGGATAGCCTGTCCCAAGAACACGGGAAACCTTGTCATAGGCCTCACCGATCGCATCATCCATCGTCGTACCGATGATGTGGAATGTATAATCATCCGGCATCCATACCAGCTGCGTATGGCCGCCCGAGATCACCAGAGCCAGCAGCGGAAACTGCAGATCATGATCGATCGCAAAGCGGTTGGCGTAGATATGTCCCGTCATGTGGTTGATCGGAAGAAGCTTCTTGTCAAACTGCCAGGCAAGTGTCTTGGCCGCCTGCACACCGACATGGAGCGAACCGATCAGGCCCGGTCCCCGCGTATAGGCAATCGCATCGATCTCATCCATCGAAAGACCGGAACGCTTCACAGCCTCCTGAATGACTGCCGAAATGTTTTCGACATGGATGCGGCTCGCCACTTCCGGCACAACGCCGCCATAGAGCGTATGCACATTGATCTGACTGGAGACGACGCTGGAAAGAATTTCCTTCCCATCCCGTACCACGGCGCATGCCGTTTCGTCGCAGCTCGTTTCAATTGCCAGTATCGCTGTCATTTTCTAATCCTCCCAAGGGTTTTACCATCAGATAGGCATCCTCCCCATCCTCATAATAATGGCGGCGGATATTTGCCTGAAGAAACCCGTATTTCTCATACAGACGCAACGCCGGCAGGTTGCTGAGACGCACCTCCAGCGAAAGATTCTCACATCCCGCCTCAATCGCGGCGGACACCATCCAGTCCATCAGTGAAGCACCGATCCCCTGCCGCTGAACGGAAGGAGAAACTGCGATGTTCGCCACCTGGGCCTGCTCATACATGATCCAGAGATCGCAATAACCGACAAGCCTGCCATTCCTCTCTTCCCCCGCAAGCAGGGCATAGGGATTTTCCTGCAGCTCATAGACGATCTCCTTTTTCGGCCAGGGATCTTTTGGAAAGGCATCCGATTCCAGATGAAGGATTGCGTCAAGGTCGTCCATCGTCAGACGACGGATCAATGGATGCCGGTCAGATAGGCTGTCGTCGACTTCAGATAGACCGGCTTCACAAGATGAACATTCGGCTCCAGATGCCATTGACCTTCAAGATCAAGGAAATGCTGAGCAAGATCCGGCCACACATCTTCACGATTCACAAGATGTCCGTCGCCGACAATATTTTCCGATCCGCATTCGCCGGCAATATCTGCGCAGGACTGCACACTGATATCTCCCTGCAGCTGACCGTTTTCATAGACAGCTGTATAGACACGCTGACCGCGCGCGTCCAAAAGTACACGTACATGCGCTGCTTTTCCTGCAAACAGTTCCAGCGTCGGAACGGTGTAAATCGGCTTATTTCCCATGGCGCAGAACACCTTGGCAATCGTCATGGCAATGCGTACGCCGGTATAGCTTCCCGGGCCCTTGGACACAACGACCTGATCGATTTCAGAAGGCTTCAGACCATTGCGGTCCATCATAGCCGTAAGTTCAGGAAAGATTTCTTCCGACTGATGTTTCCAGCAGGACTTCTGCACATGGCCGATCAGCTGATGATCCTTGATCAGGGCCAGCACCAGAAAGGTCGAGCTCGTATCCATGCATAGTGTAATCATTTCAGTTCCTCCAGAAGTTTCTCATAGCGCTCACCGATGGCTTCAAAGGTGAACTCACGGGCATCTCCATCGAGAAGATGAATGGAAATGCGCAGATACTGATCCGGTACAAGATTGGGCATGAACTGCGACCATTCAATAACCGTTAGACCGTCATCATCGAGAAATTCATCCAGCCCAAGATCCTGCGAAACACCTTCCATCCGGTAGGCATCGATGTGATACAGCGGCATGCGTCCATGGTAAATCTTCAGGATATTGAAGGTAGGACTGGTAACGTTCCGTGTAATATCAAGACCTTTGGCAATGCCCTGGGTCAACGTGGTCTTTCCGGCACCGAGATCGCCCTGCAGTAAAAAGACCATGTCGGGTTGAACCAGGCGCCCAAGCTTTTCGCCGAGCTGCCACGTTTCTTCCCTTGATTCTGTTTTCATAATCAGAGTTTTCATAATCAAGCCTCGCGTTGATTATTATACGCACAGAAAAAAAGCAATTACAGCAAAAACACCGGTAAAAGCGCGAAAAGAAGGCATTCTTCCGAATAATCCTGCCTCCAAAACATATAAAAAAGAGAAGATCGGATAGATCTTCTCAAGAGAACCCGGCGGCGTGCATACTTTGCCAAAGGCTATGTCCGCCCCTGCAGTGCTTAACTTCTGTGTTCGGGATGGGAACAGGTGTGACCACTGCGGTATCGTCACCGGATCAAATCAGGGGATTGCTCCCTGAAAACTGAATAACAGTACAGACGTAATAGAATGTTGGTCTTTCTAAATGGCGTTTCGATTTCTTCTTTGGATAATAGTCTCGTGTGAATAAATCTTCGATCAATTAGTANCTCCTTTTCCTTTCCATTCAAAAACCGCCTGTTTTACCAGACGGTTTCGTGGTGGGATAAACCTTCTTGGGGTACCCCGACACCCCAAGTTTTTTTACTTCGTTTTCGGGGCCTCCCCAGATAAATTTAGATCGCCCTATAAAGGGCTGGCAGCTGCGCCAGCCCTGGTACTTTTATCGATCTCTTTGAACTCCAGTCGGAATGATCAGTTTCCGGTTGCCGTCGACGGATACATCATGGAAATCTGATCATCCGTAAGCGAAACGCCGAAGACATCCTGATAGTATGCCTTCACATCCGCATCAATGTCATAGTCCGAGAACAGATCCGGATACACAACCTGTGCCATCCACTCCAGCACCATCGGCGTATCAACGCTCGGCGTATAAGAGCGGTACGTTCCCATCGGCATCTTGTAAACGCGCTTGTCCTGCACTGCCTTCACAGAGCTCCAGTCATCACTGCCAACCGCATTGTTGTACAGATCCTCCGGCTTCGTCGGCGTAAAGTTGGTAAGAATGATGACATCTGGATTCCATGCATATACCTGCTCCATCGTAATGGCCGCATTCTTGTTTTCCGCCGGAATCTCGTTGGCCGCATTCAGAGCGCCAACCGCATCGCACCACCACTGACCGAAGAAATTCGATCCCGAGGTGACCATTTTCGTATCATCGTACTGGAACAGGAACAAAACCGTCTGCTTCTGATCATCGGCCAGATCCTGCACACGGCTGCTGACCTCATTGTAAACCTTGGTCGCAGTATCCGAAGCCAGTGTCGTCCGCGACCCTGCCATACCCGGATAAATCTGATCCAGAAGCGCAATCCACTGATTGAAGGTCTCAATGCAGTCATAGTTGAACTTGGTCGGTGAGAAACCAACCGCCGTCAGACCCGCGTTCTCAAGCATCTCTGCTTCCGAAGAATTGCCGGCATTGTAATAAACGATATCCGGCTCCAGTGCTGCAACTGCCTCAACGTTGAGATCATCGCCGTTCAGAATTTCCGTATCCACATTGACGATATCCGGATAGAGCTGCGAAAGTACACCGTTCTTTGCCGCAGACATGCTTGTCGGCTCCATCGCAATGATGCTGTCGCACGAATTCAGATACACCGTCAATACCGAAGCCAGCGGATAAATGTCCGCGACCACAACCTTCTTCGGATTGGTTGGAACCGTGACCGTTCTGCCCGCATGATCCGTGATCGTAACCGAGCCCGTATCCTCTACTGCTGCCGTTGTTTCAACAGCCGCTGTCGTTTCAGCAGGTGCCGAAGAAGCTGCCGCAGCCTGCGAAGAACCGCAGCCGGCAAGCATAGAAGCTGCCAGTAATAATGAGATGATTAATTTTCCTGTTTTCATAAATCCCCCGCTTATTATTTCAGGCCGGATTTGCACACGGGTGCTATCGCCCCCCTGATTTTGCCTTCTTTCCGGCAAACAATGTTCTGTATCTAAGCGTTTCAGGCGTTTCAAAACCTAGATTTAACAGAAGGTCGATCTTTTCGTAGATATCATTTGGTGCGTTGATGACGCTGGCTGTAATGGGTTATGACGTCATTCCGAATAAAGTCTTCGGAAGAAGTGCGGACAGGCAACAAATCCCAGGGCGTTTTACGCCGGGATTTGAATCGATTCGGCTTTGAGTTCATTGGGGTGGTGGCCCTAGACTTAGGCAGACAGCAGTGCAGGGCCACCACGCACCAAGTACACAGCTGCCTGCCTGAGCATACTTTCTAAGTTCCTGTCGGAACTGCCATAATCGTATGCCAATTAGCACCCGTGTGCAAATCCGGCCTTTATTATTTTAGCTGTTGACGGTCTCTGTTTCCATCCTAATGATTCCATTCGGCATGGTCCAGGAACAGATCACCGATCTCCTTGAAGTTCGAAACCATGCACACGTCATACAGCGTCACGCACCGATGCTCGTAGCAGTACCACACCGGCATCATGCCCGCCTTACTGGCCCCGAGGATATCTGTATCAAACGTATCGCCGATAAAGGCAATTTCCTCACACTTCAGACCAAGCCGCTTCGCCGCCTCGTTATAAATGCGAACATCCGGCTTATCAACTCCAAAATCCTTCGAGATGATTTCCGTCTTGAAATATGGGTGAAGATCCAGAATATCAATCTTCGGCTCCTGCGTATCCAGATGGCCATTGCTCACAAGGCCCAGAACATACTTCTCCTTCAGCCGGTCCAACACCGCATATGCATCCGGCATCGCCACCTGGTACTGCGGAAACAGCCGGTACCAGATCTCAACATACTTCTCCACGTCAAGATCCGGCTTCCACTTCTCCTTGATCATCGTCAAGGCATGGCGCTTGTTGATGGTGCCGAATTCATCCCATAACATGCATCGCTGCACCCGCGCCTCGAACTCAATCGAGTGCACATCCATTTCCGGAAACATCGAATGCAGCAGATAGCGGTACATAAAGTAGGCCGACTCCACCCGATAGGACAATGTCCCGTCAAAATCAAACAGAATTCCCTTGATCATCCTTTTTCTCCCTGTCATCGCATACGGATCATCGTCACATCATCATCCGTAATATAACGAAGCTCATTGATTCTCTTTTTCATTTCTTCTTCGGAAATAATGGTCAGAATTACGGGATCCGCATCCGCAAGATGTGCAAATCCATCCGACATTGCATACACATGCTCGCCTTCCTGCAGCTGCACCGTTCCACAGAACGCATGCGCAATGCCAGTGCCATCGAGCGATCCGACCCAATAGCCACCGGGCGTATTGAGTGCCATCCGCTGTTTCCGGTTCATTTCCCAGAACTCTTCCAGCGCCTCTTTTCTTTGAAGCTCTGCCATCGTTTCAAAGCTGTCCGCTCCATACTTCTTCAAAATCCGTTTTTCGTTTTCGCGATTGGCTGCGGAAGTCATCGCAAAGGAAGGATCCGTAAAGCGTTTTCCCAGAGAAGTCCGGATCTCACAATCCGCAAGGATCAGATACGAAAGCTCATTTTTCTCAATTCTTCCCAGCGCACAGGCAAACGTTGGCAGACGATACTTCTCAATCGCATCGAAGTCCCTGAGCGACTGACGATATTCCTGCTCCACTTCCTTGACCGCGGCTTCCAGCAGAATGCGCAGATCACAAATCCTATCCGCATGAAGAAACAGGTGTTGAGAGATGCGTTGAACCGTGCCCTCCACATCACCACCGCCAAGAACAGGCGGAAATAAAGGCGTCGCCCCATCCAGCACCCAGAAAGTCTGATCCCTGCTTCCTGCCGCATCCTGATTGGGATGATTCAAACCTTGAACACTGACTTCCATTTCTCTCTCCAAAAGTGCAACTGCCGCGTTTAATAGCGCAAACCGCCCTTGCTATAATAGCCTGAGAAAAGGAGCTTTTTCCATATGAATGAACATCCTCTTAAACACGTTGTTCGTCTGCAGAAGGAAGGAAAGCAGGTTGGCATCTATTCCGCCTGCACCAGCAGCGAGATTGTCTTGCGCGCATGCATGGAGCGGGCAAAGGAAACCAGCTCCGTCCTGCTGATTGAGGCTACAGCCAACCAGGTTGACCAGTATGGCGGCTATACCGGCATGAAGCCGGCCGACTTCATGAAATTCATTCAGCGCCTTGCCGGCGAAGAAGGAATTCCGATGAGCCAGATCATTCTCGGCGGCGACCATCTCGGACCGCTGACCTTCACCCGTTATAACGAAGACAAGGCAATGGCCGAGGCACGTGAACTGATCCGTCAGTTCGTTCTTGCCGGCTTCACCAAGATTCATCTCGACACTTCGATGAAGGTTGCTTCTGATGATCCCGATACCCGTCTTTCGGATGAAGTCATTTCCCGCCGCGGCGCCGAGCTTGCCCAGGTAGCGGAAGATTCCTACAAGGAGCTGCTCAAGACAAATCCGAACGCAGTTCATCCGGTTTACATCGTCGGTTCCGAAGTTCCGATTCCGGGCGGAAGTCAGCAGTCTGTTGATACAGGTCTTCAGGTCACCAAAGTCGAAGACTTCAAGAATACTGTTTCCATTTTCGAAAAGTCATTCCATGAACATGGTCTGGATGAGGCATGGAATCAGGTTGTCGGCTTCGTCGTTCAGCCGGGCGTTGAAGAAAAAGATGCCGGCTGCACACCGTATGATCGTTCCAAGGCCGTGGACCTCATGGCTTCTATCAAGGAATATCCCAACTTCGTCTTCGAAGGTCACTCCACCGACTATCAGACAAAGTATGCGCTGCGTGAGCTCGTCGAAGACGGTGTCGGAATTCTGAAGGTCGGTCCGGGACTCTCCTTTGCGGCACGTGAAGGTCTGTTCGCTCTGGCTTATGCTGAGAAAGAAGTCTTTGCAGATCAGCCTGAGAAGCAGAGCCACTTCATGGAAGTACTTGACGCCGCCATGGTTGCCAACCCTGTCTACTACCAGAAGCACTATCACGGCACCCCGGCAGAAATTGCCTACCGCCGTAAGTTCTCTTTCTCCGACCGCAGCCGCTACTACATGCCGACGGAAGAAGTCAGAAAGGCTCAGGAAGTTCTCTTCAACAACTTCAAGGATGGAGTTCCGCTGGGCGTTCTGAGTCAGTTCATGCCGCTGGAGTATACGAAGGTACGTGAAGGCAGACTGCACAACGATCCGCTTTCACTGGTCAAGGACCGCGTCATCTACACCGTAGATGAATACCTCTACGCTTCGCACCAGAACGAAATCAAGTTCTGATCTGCTTCATCAATACTTATGAAAAACAGGCACCGCCCGCTGGACGATGCCTGTTTTTTTTATTCTTTGTTTGTTATTTTTTCTGATGATTCATATGCGGGTTTTCAGCAGAAGATCCAGATCACCTGTCTTCTGAATGTTCTGGACAACTTCGTGTGACTTGGTGTTCCGCAGCTTGCCTTCCGCCTTTTCAAGGGCCAGTTTCGCCTGCTTCTTATCACCGCGCAGGTAGTAGGACTGCGCCGCGCGAAAATAGCAGACGCCTGCCGGAATGTCATCCTGAAGCGTACGTGCCTTTTCCATCAGCTCACCCGCATACTTTCCATCCTTATCTACATAGATGGTTTCAAGATACTGCGCCTCCTGCAGGGACTCCTTGTAGCGCTCTTTGGCCTTCTTGCCCAGTTCGTTATAAAGACTTTCCATCTGCGTATAGATTTCCTGAACCCGCTTATAATCCTGGCAGTCAATCCGGTACAGCATCTCTTTCTGCAGAACAAGGAAGCGGTCTGCATCACGCAGTTTTTCCTTCGCCGCTTCTTTGAAAATCTGATCCAGATCATCTTTGTCATCCTTGACCAGATATGCGTCAATCTTCATCAGCGTACGCATCTTCCTGGAAAAGAAGAACTTTGCCTGCCTCGTTTCCAGTTCCTTGAGATAGGCATCCGCATTTCCCTGCCGATACAGAAGAATTGACAGATAGGCGATCTCGCGCTGCGAATAGAAAAAGTAAGCGACGAAAGCAGCCGCACCGCAGATCACCAGGATCCAGAATAATGTCCAGTTCATAAATACCCCCTAAAATTACCAAACCCGGAAACAGAAAACATCTGATTCAATGGTACCATTGAACTGCAGAAACGAATCAAGGAGATCAAATGAAAACACCCATCGTTACGGCCATCATCGTGATAGCCATCGCAGTTCTGTTTTATGTCTACCGCAAGTCCCAGCTGAAAAATAAGGCAAAGACCGGCGATTACCACATTCCTCTCAGTGATGACATTCAGAAGACATACTTCGACGAATACGAGAAGGAACAGGCAGAGAATAAAGCAGCACAGACATCTGAATCAGGCGAAGAAAAAAAAGCAGGGCGACGGTGAATAACCGCTGCACCTGCTTTTCTTGTTTCAGAATCTCAGCTGTGCCAAGGAACCGGTACCAGAGACGTATACGTTCCGGACCAGATACCGAACATGCAGCCAACGATGCCGATGACCAGAAGCAGAAGGATGCACTTGGAAGCAGACCATCCCTTCTTCTTGATCAGGTTGTAGCACATCAGCGTCAGAGCCAGCGGAATCATTGCCGGCAGAATGCCGTTGAGCAGAGCCTGCAGGTCAACTGAGGATTCGCCGTTCGGAATAACCATTCCAAGAGACGTTGCACCGTAGTTGCAGGTCAGAGCGCCGACAACGAAGACACCGAGCAGCGATGCAGCGTGTGTGAATTCACGTGCATTAGCCGTCAGAACTTCGATTGCCTTGGTGCCCATGTCATAGGACCAGTACATCAGCCAGTAATGCAGAGCCATCTGTACGCCGAAGGTAATGATGAAGTACAGGATCGGGCCAGCCATGCTGCCGCCGATAGCCATGTTAGCCGTGATACCAGCAGTAACCGGAACCAGTGTGAACCAGAACAGAGCATCACCGATGCCGCCCAGAGGACCCATTGCCGCAACACGTACCGCACGGATCGAGTTGATGTCAGCCTTCTGCTGTTCCATCGACAGGACGATACCCATAACGAATGTTACGAGGAACGGATGCGTATTGAAGAACTCAAGGTTGTGCGTCATGGACTTGGAAAGATCTTCCTTGTTGGTGTGAATCTTCTCAAGACCCGGAAGAATAGCCCACAGCCAGCCTGCTGCCTGCATACGCTCGTAGTTGAACGAAGCCTGCAGGTTCAGAGACCGCCAGACCATCTTGTTGAGAGTAGCCTTATCCAGCTGAGGAGCCGGTGTCAAATCTGTATAGTGAAGTGCATCAGATGCCATCGTCGTCACCTCCGCTCGTTGTGATGCTCTTAATCTTGACGTTCATCGTGTAATCATAGATTGCAATCGCTACGCCGATGAATGCGCAGAGAAGCAGGGTTGCACCGGAAGTAGCGTCAACATTGCCAAGCAGTGCTGCTGCTGCGAAACCAGCCAGGTAAATGCCCCACATATCGTCTGCGAGCATGATCTTCAGGAGAACCGCGAAACCTACATAACGCATCATTCCGCCGGCAACACCGAGACCGCCCATGAACCAGGAAGCACTCTCAGAGAATGCATTCAGTGCATTTCCAGCAGCTTCGCCGCCTACATAAGCAGCAACAGCCAGAATTGCGAACAGAGTTCCGAGGAAGCACATAGAGATGAGGTTGACCTGTGTGATTCCCTTCGGATTTGCTTCCGCAGCAGCCTTATCCGCACGAGCCATCATTCCCGACATGAATGTGAATGTCAGGGTAACAGCGTACTGGCCGAACAGCGAGAAGACGACGGCGAGACCAAGAGCCTGGTCTACCGGAAGCTGAGACTTAACGGCAAAGATCATTGCTACGACACCGCCAAGAACTGCGTTAGGCGGCTGAGCACCACCGACCGGCATGTTGCCGACCATCATGAGCTCGTAGGTTCCGCCTACGACCAATCCGGTCTTTACATCGCCGAGAATTGCGCCAATAATCGGGCAAGCAATAATCGGACGATAAAGCAGCTCGGTCAGTGAGAACTGATCAATTGCGAAGATGAATGTTACAATCGCCAATAAAACGACCTGCATTGATTAATCCTCCCTTTCTCCTGAGTTTGAAGCTGTAAAGCGATGACTGTCCAAAATTACTTGAACAGCTTATTGAGATCCTCCGCAGGTTCCTGCGGAACACGACGGATCTCCAGTTCAACACCAAGTTCCTGAAGCTTACGGAATGCAGCGACATCCTCATCATTGACTGCAACCGAGCCCACTACCTGGCGTTTCCCCTCTGCCATATGCATATTTCCGATGTTGACCTTCTTGATCGGAACACCGCCCTCAACAAGCTTGAGGACATCCTCCGGGGTCTCGCACACCAGGAAAATATGCTGCTTGGGCGATGCCTTGCCGATCGTATCGATCGTCTTCTGGATCGTCCAGTAACGTGTCTGGGCATAGGACGGTGCTGCCATGTCCATCAGGCCCTGACGGAGCTTGTTTCCGGCAACCTCATCATTGGCTACCAGAATCAGATTTGCATTAATAGATCCGGTCCACTGTGTTGCGACCTGACCGTGGATAAGACGATTGTCGATACGGCATAAAACGATATCGGGTGTTCCCATAAAGCAATACTCCTTTCCAATGGTTCTATGGATCTCAGCGGAAGTAACCGCTTTCTCATGCATTCATACTAGTTCTCTCTGTTTTTCAGGTCTTTGCATTTTCGGTGATATGTGTTGCATTTTTTGTTTCTGTTTTTTTCGGAGATAACCAATCGTGAGCTTTGTGGGAAATTGTGGTATTCTCTTAATAGCGTATTTTTTACAAGTGAGCGGTTCTTATGTATAACAAAACATCCAGTTCCGTTTTTCTGGCCTATGGAAATGTTGTAGAAAAGATCCCTGACGGCCTCGAAAAGAAAGAATTAACCATTTACGACGATAAGGTTTCCATTCTTGATTCTTTTGACAGCGACGTTTATATCGAACCGATGGAAGGCATGGGCCTGCTGCGCATTGTCAAGAATCCCCAGCTCGATACCCCGGACAACTTTGCCATTCACCGCAACATCCGCATCAAGCGCGGCTGCTGGTTCCGCATTGTCCCAATGTCAGACTACATTGTCTTCCACCTTTATATCGCACCCGGAGCTCATAAGGAACGCTACCGGCTCCCCGAACCGATTCTCTATCATCACATTGTACCGACAACGACCGTCCGGGAAATCATCGCCTTCTATTATGTTGTGAAACGGCCCCACTATCATTTCTCAGGGGAAGTCAGCCGCTATTATGAACTGACCTATGTCGATCACGGTTCCCTCGTAACAACGGTCGAACAGAAACAGTATGAAATCAAAGCCCAGCAGGCCATGCTTTACGGCCCCGGCCAGTTTCATGACCAAAGCGTCACCTCCACAGACTCCTGCTCCTATCTCACAGTCATCTTCAAGGTGGACAGGCCATTGCCGGCAAATATGCTGAACACGGTCTTCTCGTGCAGCCGCCGCGCCGTCGGCGTCATCAACCATTTCGTTTCCGGGTCTGATTACCATGACTATCTCAGCAGTGACGTTATGATTGCATCGCTGCAGTTCTTCCTGGTCTTCCTTGCCGCTTCGATCATTCCGGAACACGAGGAAAAGAAGGCTCCGAAACCCATCTCCCCGATCAATCAGCACTTTGAAGACCGGCTCCTCGAGGAAATCATCGAGTATATCAATGAACATCTCAATGACCCTCTGCCCGTCGATCAGATCTGTCAGCGATTCTCCATTTCCCGCAGCACACTGCAGAACCTATTCAAGAACAATCTGCAGATTGCTCCGAAGCAGTACATTAACAACGCGAAGCTGAACCGCAGCCGCGCCATGATCCGCAAAGGCGACATGACGATATCCCAGATTGCCGAAAAGCTCGGCTTCACTTCCATTCACTACTTCTCCCGCAAGTTCACTGCCAGCTACGGGATTACGCCGAGTGAATTCGCCCGCAAGATCTATACTTCTTCCGATGATTAAAAGGACTATCTAAAAATAGATGGGGTTTGGGGGTGCCTCTAAGAAATCCTGGGATTGATGATCCGGGAGGAGTTAAAGAGCTGTAAACCCTCATGGGGAGGCACAACGGCCTTCTCCTTTTCGAATTTACCGATTATCATGCGGTTAGAGACATCAATAGAAAGGAAAAGGTTCAGAGACAAAGCTTCCCAGCACTCTCTGAACCCGTAACCAAAACCATGGTTAGTGTACCACATTCACAATACAAAATTGTTAAACATCCTAATCATCCGAATGATTTTTGATGAAATGCAGCGAACCTGTTTTGGATCCTGAAACAGGCCTGCCAATGAGATTCTGCGGAACTGCCAGAAGGTGCGTTAAAACGCCAAAAGGTTCTTACTGGATCTGGATTCCTGTCGCCGTCTCTTCCAACGGAAGACATCACCGTGTTCTCCCTGATTTCCTTGTCCCTTACAAGCACTACTCGGTGCAGACCATCGAATCGGCTCTGGACAATGATCTGGATCTTGATCGTTATTCGCTTCCTTCCGATTCTTCCGTTTACCGTTGGAACAAATGGCTCGATAAGCTCATTGTGCAGCTCCGGATTTTCCTGAAGCTGGTTGATCCGCCTGATTCGCTGCTTCAACAGCTTCGTGTTCTATTCCGGCGTGATGTCCGCCGGGCTCCAGAATATGATTCTTCCAGTGGCTGGGTGGCCGGAATCAATCTCTGCCTGAATAGGCCAAATGACTTTGACTTGGGCCTTTCCTGATCTTCCCCTATGCTGGGCTCAAAGGAGAAGATCTATGTCCGAACAATCTGATAAACAGGCCATTCTTGAATTCTTTAACCTCGATACAGGCAGTGTGGAGAATGTCATCTTCCATAATGACAATGGCAGTGCGTCTGTCCATGTTTTACTGCGGCCGGATCATCCGCCTTGTCCCGATTGCGGCTGTACCCTGCCAAGGGTTAAGGACTACATTGACAAGAAGATAAGCCACGGCGTCTTTACTGATCGTGAGTGCACCATCTTCTATCATGCCCGCAGGTACATCTGTCCTGTCTGTCATCGAACGTACTATGAGAACAATCCATTCTGTTTCAGGAAGCAGCACATCTCCGCCCTCACGGTTGAAAACATTCTGAACGATTTGAAGATTCAGACCGAGACCTTCGCTTCCGTCGCTAAGCGGTATCACATCTCTCCCACAACCGCTGCCTCCGTCTTCGATGCCCACGTAAAGGAGGCGCGAAGACCTCTGCCCACATTGATGTGCTGGGATGAGAACTACGCATTTTATCATCCGGGAGAGAACTCAAAATATGTGTTCGTTATTCTCGACTTTGAGTCACAGGAGCCGGTGGATATCCTGCCAAGCAGAAGAAAAGATTATCTGCTCAGCTACTTTCTCAAAATCCCAGTGGAAGAGCGAAAGCGCGTCAAAATGATTGCCACGGACATGTATAGTGAATACCGCGCCATCATACGTCAGCTGTTCCCTAAGGCCTATCATTCCGTTGACCATTATCATGTCAGCCAGGAGCTCTCCAGAAAGGCTGACAGCGTCCGGATCAGAGTAATGAAGCAGACTCCAAAATATATTGAAGGCACAAAAACACAAACCAACGAGTATTATCTGCTGAAGACATTCAACTGGATGATATTCAAGCGGCTGGACGCCAGAGACAAAGATGGTAAAAAGCTGTTCGATCCCGGCCATCCAAGGAAAATGAACCGCAAGCTGAACCGGTTCCTCAATTATTACGAAATTAAAGCCATGATCGAAGCCGTTCATCCCGATTTGAAAAAGGCATGGGACCTCAAGGATGACGTTGTGGACTTCTATGACAACTGCACTTACGATACTGCGCCCCAGGCTCTGAATAAACTGATTCAGTCCTTCGCTGCCAGTGGCGTTCCGGAAATGAAAGAGTTCTCCCGCACCCTGATCAGCTGGAGAGAGGAGATCATCAACTCATTCATTGTCGTAAAGCAGCGTCATACAGTCGATAAGGACACAGGCCAGGTGGTAGTGTCCGACATAAAACTGAATAACGGATTGATGGAGAACCGGAACTCAATCATCAAGACGATCAAAAAAGCAGCCAACGGATATACCAACTGGGACAGATTCCGCAACCGCTGCCTCTATGTGCTCAGAAAGAGCTCCAAGCCAATGTTGAATCCTGTCATTCCGCCAAAGAAGGTTAAGCAATGACTTCAACCAGCTTTCAGCCCCTGAGCCCCGAACAGGCATGGATCACTGCAGAAGGAGCCCGTTTGTATGGCAAAGAAGCAGAACAATATCTGCAGGCCCGCATTCGTTCCATGAACCGAATATGCCGCTCAGCACAGCGATTAATGCGCGGCATTGAATGTGAGCTGAAGCAGCGTAACCAAACGAGCAATATGACTCTGTATACCATGAACACAGACGAGATGCTTGCCCGCATCGCTATCTATTGCGAGATGTTTCTGGACGAATACGAAGAACTTCAGGAGACGCAGCCGTAACAGGCGGTCTCCTTTTCCTTTCCATTCAAAAACCGCCTGTTTTACCAGACGGTTTCGTGGTGGGATAAACCTTCTTGGGGTACCCCGACACCCCAAGTTTTTTTACTTCGTTTTCGGGGCCTCCCCAGATAAATTTAGATCGCCATTAAAAGAAGCTGTGCCCCCGCAGGAGCACAGTTTCTTTTTTTGATCAATATGAATCAACGAATGATCAGCTCAGATTCCTTCGCCATCCTCCGGCTCCTCACGAACCGGATCCTGATAGACGTAGTGAATCGGCAGCGACTTGCCGGTCTCAACAATCTGATCCGCAAAATCATCAACGGACGCATCCGTAAATGTGCGGCTCATATTTGCCTCAATCAGCATGCCCAGGTTGGTACCCGAAACAACGGCAATCTTCGGTCCCTTGAGCGTCATCGAAAGCTCTGCCGAAATCTTAAAGGGCGAACCGCCGGTCAGATCTGTGAACACCAGAATGCCTTCCGTGCAGCCGCTCAGCTTTTCAAAAGCAGCCTTCAGCTTCGCCTCGAGGTCTTCGCTCGAATCCGTCGGCAGGAAATCAACTGCCTCATAATTCTCCGGCTCACCGGCAATCAGCTTTACTGAGCTGGTGAGGCCGCTGGCAAAATTGCCATGTCCCGTAACAACAATTCCAATCATCTGTTTTCTCCTGTAGATCAATCTTTCAATTAGTGCTTAGAAGGATACGGATACAGTGTAACACCCTTAACGACGCGGTTCACTTCCCCTGTAGGGCAGGGATTGTCCGGCGTATCACCATTCTGCAGTGAACGGAACAGAGCGATCAGCTGCGCACACAGAACGTAGTCAAGGCCAAGGAACACATTGTCCTTTGCGCCTGTATTGAAGCAGTAATAGTAGTCAGCCAGCTCCTTCGCCTTCTCTTCCGGCGTATTGCATACAACAAGAATCTTGTTGCCCTTGCGCTGAACCGACATCTCATGGACCAGATCCATTTCATACTGACGCTGGTATGCACCGTCGGAGAGATAGACAACCGTCAGCGTCTCATCATTGACGATCGACTTCGGACCATGACGGAATCCCATCGGTGTATCGTACATCGTCACAACCTTGCCGGCGTTGAGCTCAAGCATCTTGAGAGCCGACTCCTGCGCAATGCCCTTCAGCGTATTCGTACCGAGGTAGACGATACGGTTGTATGCATAATCCTCATCAATCTTCAGCATCTCGCCAAAGTTCTCATCCAACAGCTTCGCACCGGCAGCTGCGACTTCCTTGACCGCAGCTTCCGCCTCATCCAGATGATCCAGAGAGAAGCACAGCAGGCACGCCAGATACATATTGGAGAAGCTCGATGTCATTGCAAAGCTCTGATCCAGCGTCTCCGGCGTCAGGTTGATTGCCAGGCAGCGGTCGCCTTCACTTGCGGCACGTCTGCTCAGAGCACCGTCCTTGTTGCAGGTAATGAAGAGGTTGTAGACATTGTCATTGACAGCTTCAACCGACTGAATGGCGCCAATGGATTCCGGAGAATCACCGGAACGGCCGAAGCTGATCAGAAGCGTAGGACGATGCGGCGTAACGAAGTTTTCCGGCGTCGGCGTCAGATCCGTGCTGCCAAAGCTCTTGGCCTTATAATTGGTAACTCTGTTCAGATAGGAGAACAGTGCGTTGCCGACGAATTCCGACGTTCCTGCACCGGTAAGGATGATGTCATAATCCGGCTGCGATGTGACCTTGGAGATGAATGCCGCGATCTCATCCTTCATGGAGCGGATCTGGGCAACAGTCTTCAGCCAGGTTGCCGGCTGCTGATGAATTTCCGTAGCTGTAAATGTAGCTTTCTTTTCTGCAAGTTCTTCCGGGGTAAAGCCAAAAATGGTACTCATGATTTTCTTGCCTCCTATAGACAAGCCGATTATAGCAACTCGATTTCTACCATTAAATATTCTGGTTGAAACTTCACAAAGGTCTACCGAAATCTGCAAGCATCATCTGTGAAACGGAATAATAAACATGCTAATGTAATAGTAGTTAAAGACGGCTGACACACAGCCGAAAAGGAGAAAATACATGCTCATTCAGAGTTCACGTGTCTGGGTCTGCGGTGAATTTATCCCTGCCCAGCTCGACATTGAAAATGGGAAGATCAAACAGATCCTTCCGCTTAACACACGTACCCCGGATTTCGACTATGGCGATCTGAGAATCGTACCGGGCTTCATCGACATCCATTGCCACGGTGCCTACGGCTATGACACAAACTATGCAAAGCCGGATGGACTGCGCAACTGGGCGAAGAACATCACCCACGAAGGTGTCACAGGCTTCATGTCCACGACCATTACCGAACTTCATCCGGTTCTTATGAAGGCGGTTGAAAACGTTCGTGACGTCAAGAAGGATTTCCAGCCGGGCCGCGATGGTGCCGATATCCTGGGCATCCACTTCGAAGGACCGTACCTCGATATGCAGTACAAGGGTGCACAGCCGCCCGAGGCAATCGTTCCGCCTTCCGTTGATGAATTCAAGGAATACCAGGAAGCTTCCGGAAACAACATCAAGATCATTACCCTTGCTCCGGAACACGATCCGGATCTGGCTCTGACCCGTTATGCTAGCAGCCATGGCGTTGTCGTTTCCATCGGTCACTCCGGTGCAACGGCCGAAGAAGTCAAGCTCGCTGTCGCAAACGGCGCCAAGTCTGTTACGCATACATACAACGGCCAGTCGCCGTTCAACCACCGCAAGAACGGTGTCACGGGCATGGCTCTGCGTCTGCACGATCTGTATTCGGAAGTCATCTGTGACTGCAACCACTCGACGCCGGACGCTCTCAACATCTTCTTCACTTCGAAGGGCCGCAATCACGGCATCATGATCTCCGACGCTCTGATGGCGAAGGGCTTCAAGCCGGGTGACAAGTTCATGTTCGGCGGTCACGAAATCGAGATCTATCCGGACGGTTCTGCACATCTGACGGAAAGCGGCAGTCTTGCCGGTTCGACGATGCGTATGTGCGATGGTCTCAAGAACCTTGTCGAGCGTGCTCTTGTTCCGTTCGATGTTGCTCTGAATTCCGCTACGGCCAACCCGGCTGCACTGCTTGGTCTCGATGATCACATCGGACATCTGGCTGCCGGCTACGATGCGGATATCGTTGTCCTGGAGGATGACTACAACGTCAAGGAAACCTTCTGCAAAGGAGTTGCCCAGTTCTGATGAGCAATTCTTCTTTCGACAAGAAGGCGGATGTCATTGCCGGTCGCAACGTATACATCAACGAAAAAGGGCAGCATATTCTGTACGACAAGGCAACATCCCGCGGCTACATCATTCCGGAATCGCAGTCGGGCTCCTTTGTCCTCTACCATAACCGGATCGCGCTGGCGATTGCCGTAGGCATGCTGCTGGCGGCGTTCATGAATACATGGCAGATGCCGCTGGTCATTGCCGTCATCTTCTATGCGCTGCTGGAGCTGCGCTATCGCAGAAACTGGCTGCCTTCGCTTGCTCACAAGGAGCACTATCGTCCCGAGCATCCCTACAGCCTGCAGGAAGCGCTGATCAAAGGCAAAAACCAGCCGCGCTGCATTCTTCTGATGTTCCTGTATCTTGCCTTCGGCATCCTGCTGGTCGTCAATGAATACCAGATGGAGGCTGGTACCGCCCTGATCATCGGATCCTGGGCTGTGCTTGCTGCATGCGTCTACATGGCAGCAAATTATCTGATCGCCGTTCTGAAAATGAACAGCGTGGAATCTCATTGAGTTTTCATTCAAAGCCGGGCAACCGGCTTTTTTATACCTGTACGCAAAGAAAAGAAGCTCTGTACCGCATATTCTGCAGCACAGTGCTTTTAAATACGTAATCTATCAGCGAATGAAATTAGTGAAGGCATGGGGTTCCTTTTCCGGAAGACCGTATTTCTCTTTGCCCAGGGCAATGCTGCGCATCAGAAACACCATGTTTCTTGCAAGCGTACGCATCGTCTGCATGCCTTCTTCATCCTGCGCCGCCTCACCTTCGCTGCGGCCGTACACTTCGTTCCAGTACTGACTGGAAACGACCGGCATATTGGAAATCGTAAAGTACTTGTTCAGTTCATCAAAGGTTGCGGTCGTTCCTGCCCGCCGCGCAATGACGACACTCGTCCCGACCTTCATCGACTTGTCGAACCTGGTGCTGTAGAACAGCCGGTCAAGGCACGAGATCAGTGTCCCGTTGGCAGACCCGTAATAAACAGGCGAAGCGATCACGAGACCATCAGCCTCCTCAAACTTCGGTGCAAGCTGATTGACAACATCGTCGAACACGCATATTCCCGTCCTGTCACAGGTACGGCAGGCGATGCAGCCGCGCACATCCATCGATCCAATGCGCACCGTTTCGCTTATAACCCCTTCCGCATCGAAAACCTTCTTCATCTCCTTCAGCGCAAGCGAAGTGTTTCCGTTTTCATGCGGACTGCCGTTAATGATCAATACCTTCATACATCCCTCCGGATTCTCTGTAGATTCAGTCTTTCGGACACACCTGGAAAAAGAAGAACTTCAGATACGAAGTCTCATCCATCGTCCAAAGCACCGGATGATCACTGTTCTGCTGCGTCACCGAAATCTGACGCAGGTAAACGCCGGCCTCCTGAGCCGCCTCTTTCAGCATCTTCTCAAAGAGCTCTGTCTCCATATACCGGCTGCACGAACATGTCGCAAGATAGCCGTCGCTGCGCAGCAGATTCATCGCCCGCGCGTTGATGCGCCTGTATCCCTGATAGGCATGATCAACGGTACGACGATCCTTGGTAAAAGCAGGCGGATCCAGAATGATCAGATCATAGTCACCCGGATGAATCTGATCCAGATAGTCAAACACATCAGCCTGCACAAAGGAAACGTTTTTGAGCCCGTTCAGATCCGCATTGGCCCTTGCCTCATCCAGCGCCGTCCCCGACACATCCACGGCCGTCACCTGCCTTGCCTTTCCTTTGGCCGCATTCAGCGCAAAGCCGCCCGTATGCGTAAAGCAGTCAAGCACCCGCAGACCTTCAGAAGCCTCGCGAATGATCAGACGGTTGCGCTTCTGATCCAGAAAGTAGCCCGTCTTCTGGCCGTTTTCGATATCGACGTTGAGCTTCAGACCGTTTTCATCAATGACCTGCACCGTCGTTATGTCCGCATTGTTCCAGGGGCCTTTATACAGCTCAAGTCCTTCCTTTGCTCGCGCCTTGACATCATTGCGCTCATAAATGCCGCTGATCTTCGCACCGTCTGCGCCCATCACATCCAGAAGAATCGCATAGATGTCCGCCTTGATCCGCTCCATGCCGGCCGTTGTAATCTGGCTGACGAGAACATCGTTATAGCGGTCCACGGTCAGTCCCGGAAGAAAGTCTGCATCGCCGAATATAATACGGCAGTTGCTCAGATTGTTTCGCTCCGTCACCTTCCGGTAGTCCCAGGCCGCCTGAATTCTTCTTCGGAAGAACGCTTCATCAAAGACCTGCTCAGGATTCAGTGACAGAATCCGCACCGGAATATAGCTGTCCCCTTTATAGAAGCCGGCTCCGTAGAAATTTCCATCCGGATCAACGATCGAAGCGTAGGGACTTTCTGCGCAGGCTTCTTCCGTCGAAACCAGATTATTCCTGTACATCCACCGCTGTCCCCGCTGAAGAAATGCAGCACCCTGCTTTGAAATCACAACCTTTGGATAGTTCATGGTTCCATCTTACACCAACACCTTATGAAAACGGTCCCGAACCGGGACCGCCTGATCTTTGCTGAATAATCCGCTTTTGCACAGTGTTGGTGAAGAATCTATAATTTGGATAGCCCGACGGGGCTAGAAAGCTAAAACGCTTTGGTAAGTGGTTCTGAGTTAGCTGTGGTAGGCCTCCTCATGACTGCTTACTTAAG
>NZ_LT964739.1:56265-67250 GCF_900240265.1 Galactobacillus timonensis | reverse complement strand
TGTGGGTTCAGAGGTTGCTGGGAAGCTTGACTCTGAACCTTTTCCTTTCTGTTGATGTCTTACCGCATAATAATCGGCAAATACGAAAAAGAGAAGGCCTGAGTGCCTCCCCATGTAAGTTTGGAGCTGTTTTTCTTCTCCCGGATAGTCAACCCCAGGATTTCTTAGAGGCACCCCGAGACCCCATCTATTTTTAGATAGTCGAAAAAAGCTGCGGTTTTGCCCGCAGCTCAATTTACATTATTACGAATGTTTCTTAGGGATTTGTGCTTTCCGTCGCGTTTGTAGAAGAAGGCTGGGCAACGTAGGTGATGGTAAGTTTAGAGCCGTTGACGATCGTTGCGTTCTTTCCCGTATCGAGATCTGCATCGCCAAGCTTGACGCCGAAGGCTGCTCCATTTTCGAAACTGCAGGATACCGTTTCGCTGTTGGCGTCACAGAACTTCTGCATCGAGGCGAGATCCTTCATGTCGTCATGTGTCAGAGTAACCTGAGACGGAGCAGGTGTCGCTGTCGGGGCGGCGTTGCTGGTCGAAACGCCATCATAGATACGGTAGGCGATCCGGGCATTGAGACTCAGTGGACGGTCGCAGCCGTTGTTGTCGTCGCTGGTTCCGTAGCTGCAGGCGATTTCTGCAATCTGTCCAAAGGTTCCACCGCTCTTGCGGTTAGCAAAATCACCATATTCGCCGGCCTGAATATTGGCGCCATGGCTGTTGACATCATCCACCCAGGCTTTCAGTTTCAGGTAATCCTGGTCGATCCACTGCTGCGAATCTGTCTGCAGAATCGGCAGATACAGCGATGTCGTAACTTCCAGGACGGTACCGCTGTCAACAACAGTATTGGCAGCGATCGACTGGGAGAGAACCTGTCCTACCGGAGCTTCGTTGTAAATCGTGGTCGGTACGACGGTGATGCCGGTGTTGGCTTTCTGCCATGCATCGAACTGTTCGGCGCTGTAGCCGACAAGATTCGGAATTGTGATGCCCTTGCCTTTGGAAACGGTGAAGATAATCGTATCGCCCTGCTTCATCGTGCTTCCGGCGGCGATGGACTGGCTGATGACGGTATCAGCTGCCACCGTGTCAGAGTAGGTATCGACGCGCTGTGCCGTTACTTTGTTTGTTGTTGCCCAGGAAGAGGCTTCGGCATAGGTCTTGTTTACGAAGCTGGTAACCGTGACCTGACCGGCCGGGGCACTTCCCTTGGAGATGACGACGTTCAGCGTTGTGCCGCGGGTAAAGCCTGCTTCATCTCCGTTCTTGACTTCATAGGAGATGACATTGCCTTCTTCGACGGTGTCGCTGTACTGGGTTGTGGCTTTGTAATTGAGCAACAGATTTTCCTTTGCCCAGGAATCAATTTCATCCTTTGTCATCGAACGGATATCCGGGAAGGAAACGGCGACGTTTGGATCCGGGCCGTTCGAGAGGGTGAAGGTAATCGGCGTATCCTTCTTGATGCGGGTACCGGCTTCGACGGACTGTGCCATGATGTCACCTTTGGCAACCGTGTCGCTGTACTGTGGATCGGCCTGGGCGATCGAAGTCGTCGAGATCTGATACTGGCGGGCCCAGTTGGATACGGCTGTCAGCGTGTGGTCATATTCGGTGCCGTTGACAAAGTCAGGCATCACGATCTTCGGCACAAAGAAGAAATACACCAGCAGGACAACAA
Source organism: Galactobacillus timonensis (assembly GCF_900240265.1). Lineage (NCBI taxonomy): Bacteria > Bacillati > Bacillota > Erysipelotrichia > Erysipelotrichales > Erysipelotrichaceae > Galactobacillus > Galactobacillus timonensis. The sequence goes on along the minus strand of NZ_LT964739.1, from coordinate 65,570 downwards.
CAGTTGCCGCAGCCGCAATGAGACCGATGAGGACGGGTTTGCGAATCTGCCGCTTCGGCTTATCGATCTTGACAAACGTCTCTTCGCCAAAGGAATCGGGCTCATCATCGTCTGCCGGTTCTTCTGCGGAAGGCTCTTCCTGCGGCTCTGCCGGTGCGGTGGGCTGTGGTTTTACTTCTTCCGTCTCTTTTATTTCTTCTTCTGGCTGCGGTTCCTCTTCCGGTTCAGGATCCTTCATTTCCGGCCTGTTTTTGGGTTTGAAATTGTCAATTCCATCGATATTTGTCCGCTCACCGCGCTTTTCAGCGGCAACCTGAGCGGCAAGTTCACTCATAAAGTCTTTCTTTGCCATGAGAACTCCTTACAAGCAGTATCTTACCATAGGGCAGAGATACCGGATTCTGAAGATTGCCTTAGGATTGGCGTCAGTACTGCAAGTTAAAGTGCTTCCAGAGAAGGATGATGATCAGGGCGTGAGCGGCGCCGCAGCAGACGTCGATAAAGCTGTGCTGCTTCACAACCATGACGGCGATACAGATGGAAAAGCACAGAATATTGAGGGCCGTCTTCTGTTTGCTGGAGCGGTGCTTGAAGTTGTCGGAGTGCTGCAGGGACCAGTCAATGAGCAGCGTCGTGCTGACGTGGATGCTCGGACATACGTTGTTCGGCGTATCGGAGCTTTCGATGAAGCGTGCGATCCAGGCGGAAAGAGTGTTTCCTTCGATCACAGCAGGGCGAAGATTGAGGCCGTTGGGCCAGATCATATAGATGATGAGGCTGCTGAACATGGCGCACAGTACGGGGATCAGCAGGTTCCAGAGATCCTTCCTGTTATGGTGCCAGTAAAACAGCCACATGGGACATACCATCAAAGGAAACCAGGAAATATAAGGGTAGACGGCCAGCGTATTGAACGGAATCAGATCGTCAATGGCACAATGAAGAATCGTATAGTGGCTGCGTGGATAGTTGTCCAAAAAAAAGAACCAGACGCTGTAGATCGTAAAGGCAATGATCATGAAACGCAGCGGGTTCTGATCAAACTTTTCTTTCAGCTTTAACATCATGGATCCTATTTTCGCACACTTTTATTGAAACGGAAACGGTGATTCCTATGCTATACTCATACATATTGGGGGGATATGTCCCTCTCGAAGGAGAACAGGAGAAAACTGTATGAGTGAGAAGAAGAATCCCTATGCTGGGACAAAGACAGAGAAGAATCTCTGGGAAGCGTTTGCAGGTGAGTCGCAGGCGCGCAACAAGTACACGTATTTCGCATCGGTAGCCAGAAAGGCTGGCTATGAGCAGATTGCGGCTCTGTTTGAGAAGACGGCTAATAATGAAAAGGAACATGCAAAGCTGTGGTTCAAGGCTCTTGGCGGCATTGGCACGGTAGAGGAAAACCTCAAGGCTGCGGCTGAAGGCGAGAACTACGAGTGGACCGATATGTATGATCGTATGGCCAAGGAAGCGGATGAGGAAGGCTTCCACGCACTTGCTGCGCAGTTCCGCGGCGTCGGCGCCATCGAGAAGACGCATGAGGAGCGCTATCGCAAGCTTCTTGCCAACGTTGAAGAGAAGCAGGTATTTGAGAAGAGCGGCGTCAAGGTCTGGGAGTGCCGCAATTGCGGACATATCGTTGTCGGTACGAAGGCTCCGGATGTCTGCCCGGTGTGCTTCCATCCGCAGTCTTACTTCGAAATCCGCGAAGAAAATTATTGATTCTGATTCATCGCTCCGCCCTTCGGCGGGGCTTTTTTTAGCTTTGTTGCATGAACAACCGTATCATTGACCGGGATCGTGTATTCTATCGGAGTGAAGATGGAGGTTTTAGCAATGACGAACGTGAACAGCCCCTGTACAGGTGAGGCGGGGCATCCGCTGCAGATTCTGATGCTTGAAAATGAGCAGCTGAAAAAGCGTCTTGATGCGCTGGAAGAGATGATCCGGCAGCAGTCAGACGCTGTCGGGATCAAGGAGATGCTGGAAGATTTTTCGCCGCTGCGCAGCCACGACGATAAGAAGGACGAGCTGGTCATTGTGAGACTGAAGAGAAACGGGATCGAAGGGCCATGGGATGATCTCTGGAATGAGGATGGTGAGCTGAGCCGGCGTCTGAGGACGCTGCGGATGACAGCGGACTCCGAAGTTCCTTCGGCATTTCGCAGCTTTACGCTGGATTTCGTGAAGCAGCTGCGTGAAATGATCCGGAAGGAAGAGACACTTCTGTACCCACGGGCGGAAGAGGCGCTTTCGCTTTCGGACTGGCAGTGTATTTATTCGGGTTTTCCAAAATTCGGTTACGCCTGGCTGAAGGATGTTCCGGTGTGGGCATATGCGGCAAAAGAAGAGAATCCGCTGTATGTGACGTGTCAGGATGGATCTCAAAACGATGCGGCAGAGATTCATCTTCCCTCGGGAACACTGACCTTGAAGCAGCTGGAAGGCATTCTTCGCACTCTGCCGATGGAGCTTACATTTATTGATGCCAATGAAGTAAACCGCTATTTCTCTGAGAATACGGAGCTGGTGCCCAGACCCCTGGGATCGCTTGGAGAAGAGGTTTATGATTGCCATCCGCAGCGGGTCAGAGAAATCGTCAGAAGTGTCATTGAAAAACTGAAAAGCGGGGAACAGGATATGATTTCCTTCCCTGCCGAAAAGCGCGGCAGAAAGGTGATGATTCAGTATCTTGCGGTGCGGGATCGGGATGGCGGCTATCTGGGGCTTCTTGAGACGGTGCAGGAAGTGGAGCAGCCGCGGATACGGTAGCTGTTTCTGAATCCCTGTCTGGCAGTTTTTTTTGCCATCTGTTTTCCTATTCTTTGGATAGACAAAGAAAGGCGGGAAAACAATCATGGCAAAGAAAGATATTTCAGATGCGGCTTTGACAGTCGTCACACTTCTTGAAAAAGGGGGATGCGTAGTGTGCGGCTGAGCGATGGTCTTTTTCCGGTGATCGGCACATCGTTCCGTTCTTTTTACCGCCGCTATGTGTTTTTGAACTATCGGGCGGCGGTCGGTGACTGCGGGATGGTGGCGTATGGCGTCATTGACCCTAAGGCAGGCATTTCCTTTGTGCCGGCGGCGTATGTGAGAACTGAGGGGACACATTTAAAAATGCGCAGAGCCATGGAAGATGATCCGGTTCTGCGCCTGACACATGTATTGGACAGAAAATGGAGAGAGACGGCCGATTTTCATCTGAATACGCCGTATTTTGATCTCTTTTCGCGGCTGGCGGATGATCGCTATGATTCAGAGGATCCGCAGCTGGAGAATACGCGCAGCTGTACGTGGCTGGATCCGGTACGCAATGAATCGTTTCCGGATGATCTGCGGGTGCAGCTCTGGAATGACATGCTGGCGCCAGCGGCAGTCTGGGTTCAGGCCCGACTGGTCAGCGGGCAGCAGGCCTATGGTACTCTGCTGGAGGAGCCGTTCTTCGATTTCGGAGTGCATCAGGGGCAGATGATTGATCTGCACATGGTGCGCCTGGCTGATGGCAGCCGGATCTGCGTCCACAAGAGCGATGCCGGAAATTACCGGGCAAGCTTTGCGATGAGGACCGTGAGCTGTTTATAGAGACGATCGAACGCGGCAAGATCGAGACGCTCGTTCGGGGTATGGAATTCTTCTTCAATGGAGCCGATGGAGATGATGTCGGAATCGGGATGAAGTCCTGCCCAGATGCCTGTTTCGTTGCCGCCATGGGATCCTTCGATGGTGCATGGATGTCCGTATAATTCCTGAATGGTTTCGTTGAAGGCTTCCCGGAGCGGGGAGTCTTTTTGATAGTTCCAGCCCGGGTAGCGGATGATCGTGGTTACGGAGCCGTTGACCAGCTCGGCCAGGGCGATGATGGCATCGAGAACCATATCCATGGCACTGTCCAGAAGGCCGCGGGTACGGAACCAGAGCCTGTAGTGCTCTTCACCTTCTTCAAGAAGTCCGATGTTGTTGGAAGTGGAAGGAATATGGAGAGGAATGTTGTACTGAACGACGCCATTGGGGATCAGGGAGATCAGATCGAGAAGAGGTTCGACGAAAGCATCGTCAAGGACGGTTTCCGCCGGCTCGCAAAGGCTGCTTTCCATCTGGATGGCAGGATCGCTGTCGAGATATTCGGTATGGATTTCTGAGGCAAAGGAATTCATGACACGAATGACGGCGTCACGATCATCTGTATTGAGAAGAATGAACGCATGGTCGGCAATGGAGTTGTCCGCTGCGCCGGCGGTGAAACTGCCGATTTCAAACGGAATGTTTTCTTTGCGGATCCGGTTGAGCAGACGCTCTGCCAGAACGATGGCATTGGCATGGTTATGATCGATCATGATGCCGGAATGGCCGCCGAGCAGACCATGGATCGTGATCTGGATGCCACTGTTGATCGTGCGCGCATGACGCTCGGCCGGAACCTGGACATACCCCTTGATTCCGCCGGCGGCACAGCACATGGATGATGTTTCTCCGCCGCCGTCGAGAGAGATGACACGGCGGGAAAGAATCTGTTCCGGCTTCATATGGAGGGCACCTTCCAGCCCGATCTCTTCCATGACGGTAAAGACACATTCCAGCGGTGGATGAACGAGACTGTCATCTTCCAGAATTGCCAACATGCACGCAACACCGACGCCGTCATCGGCGCCCAGCGTCGTCCCCTTTGCACGCAGCTGGCCCTGATCATCGACATAAAGCTGCAGCGGATCGGTTTCAAAGTTATGCGTGCTGTCCGGCGTCTTGGCAGGGACCATATCCATATGCGCCTGCAGCATGAGCCATGGCTGATCTTCGCAGCCTTTGGAGCCGGGCTTTCGGACTACTGTATTGCCCCAGCGGTCCTGGTGTACCTCAAGGTTATGATCTTCGGCAAACTTTTTGACATAGGCAGCGACTGCCTCTTCGTGGCGGGATGGATGCGGAATCCTGCACAGTTCATTGAAGTAATAGCACCAGCGTTTGGAAACATCGAATTCCATGCGTGAAATCCTCCTCTTTTCGTTTCTTATTATATAGAGAACAGATCAGGAACGGCCAGCTGCGCTGCCCCGTCTTTTTCTAAGGTTGATTACAAACTTTTTACATTTGTGTGCAGATTGTTCATTGAAGTTCGGATGCAGTGATATCATAATTTTTCATTATCTTTGGGGAGAAGAAAATGGGTTCTACTGTGTCGTTTGTGGTTCAGAGCGTTCTGCTTGGGGTTGGCCTGGCGATGGACGCATTTTCGGTTTCACTTGCCAACGGTATGAATGAGCCGCATATGAAGAAACGGCGGATGGCGGGGATCGCGGGTGTGTTCGGGATCTTTCAGTTTTTTATGCCGCTGATCGGATGGCTTGCGGTTCATACGGCGGTGGAATATCTGACGAGTTTTGAGCGGTTTGTACCGTGGATCGCCTTTGGTCTGCTTCTGTATATCGGTGGAAAGATGATCCTGGAAGGCTTGAATCCGAAGGAAGAAGAAAAAGAAGTCGAAGAGGAAACGGCGGTTGCCCGCGGAACTCTTCTGCTGCAGGGCGTTGCGACATCGATTGATGCGCTGTCAGTCGGCTTTACGGTTGCGTCCTACAATGCGTCTATGGCGGTGCTGTCATCGCTGATCATCGGTGTTGTTACGTTTGTCATCTGTGTCGGGGGCCTGGTGCTTGGCAGGTCGCTGGGTATGAAGCTGGCTGGCAAGGCGAGCGTGCTGGGTGGCGTGATTCTGGTAGGAATCGGGATCCGGATCCTTGCCGGAGGTATTTGACAGTTGAGCTGGTCAGAGGAAACTCTGGCTTTTTATATGGACAGAGAGTCATGGTATGGATACGATGTTATTGGCATATGCCAATAACCGAGGGGATGAATGCCCAGACCAGTACGTAAACGAACCATCTATCAGAAGCCGCGTTGCTGCCGGTTTGAGCCGGCAGATGCGTCTTCCGGAACAATTCAGCTGACACTTGATGAGCTGGAGGCTGTGCGTCTTGCGGATGATGCGCAGCTGGATCAGGCTGAATGTGCCGGACGCATGAATGTGAGTCGAAGCACATTTCAGAACATTCTTGGCGCGGCTCATCAGAAAATTGCCCAGGCGCTGGTGTATGGTAAGACGCTGTGCATTGGTGGAGGCAACGTTGTTCTGGAAGAGGATCCGGGATGCGGCTGCTGCGGCGGAAAGTCAGTAAACAGAACCGGTTCATTGGCAGATATGAAAGGAAAAGAGAAGATGAAGATTGCAGTTACGTTTGACCCGGCATCGGGCGAGATTTTCCAGCATTTTGGAAAGACAGAGTGGTTCAAGGTCTATGACATTGAAGACGGCAGAGTGGTTTCCAGCAATGTCGTGAGTACGAACGGGCAGGGACACGGTGCTCTTGCCGGTGTTCTGTCAGGCCGTGGGGCGGATGCGCTGATCTGCGGCGGCATCGGCATGGGTGCACAGAATGCGCTGAAGGCAATGGGAATCCGTTTCTTCGGCGGATGCAGCGGCGATGCGGACGGGGCAGTGAATGCGCTGCTGGCTGGAAATCTGCAGTATCAGGAAGATGCGGCATGTGATCATCATGGTGAGCACCATGATGGCGGCTGCGGGCATGATGGGGAATCGTGCTGCTGAGAAAGCGGTTCATAATGCATTGACGTATCCGCGGAAAATGCGGTATGTGCTATGATTACAGCGCGTTGCATTATGCGCTGTTTTTTGCGCCGATAGCTCACCTGGATAGAGCATTTGACTTCGAATCAAAAGGTAGCGGGTTCGACTCCTGCTCGGCGCACCATTGGTGGAAGGGGCGCGTTGGGCTGTTTCTTTCGCAAGGATGCCTTGGAAGGCTGGATGGAGAATAGAGATGAGTGATTTTGAGAAGCTGATTCATGATGCGGTAAAGGTTTCGGTAAAGAATGTGTTCGGCATCGATGCGGATGAGGCGGTGCTGAATGTGGAGACGCCGCGCGATCCGAAGATGGGTGACTATGCGACGGGTGCGGCGATGCGTCTTGCCCGTGTTCTGCACAAGGCGCCGATGGATATTGCGGCGCCGCTTGTAGAAGATCTGAAGAAGACGCTGCCGGAGGCGTCGGAGATTGAGGCTGTGCGTCCCGGTTTTATCAATTTCCGGATGTCGAAGAATGCGCTGTCATCGGTCATCAATACAGTTCTTGCGGCTGGTGATGACTGGGGAAAGAATGAATCCGGGAAGGGCGCCAACGTCCTTGTGGAATGGGTTTCGGCAAACCCGACGGGCCGTCTTCATTGCGGCCATGCGAGAAACGCTGCCTGGGGCGACAGCATCTGCCGCCTTTATGAGGCAAGCGGCTACAACTGTCTGCGTGAGTACTACGTCAATGATGCGGGCAACCAGATGGTCATGTTCGGCGAGTCGCTGATTTCGCGTTACTTCCGTCATTTTGGAAAGGAATATCCGCTTCCGGAGAATGGCTATCATGCGCAGGATGTCATTGACATTGCGGATGAGATTGCCGCAGCAGAAGGTGACAAGTGGCTCGATGCGGATCCCAAGGAGCGTCTTGAATACTTCAAGAAGGAAGGGGAGCGCCGCGAGCTTGCCAAGATCAAAGAGGATCTGGAACTGTTCGGGGTTACGTTTGAGTCCTGGATGCGTGAAACCTTCTTCTATGAAAATGATGCAAAGCGGATCAGGGACTGCCTGCAGATGATGAAGGACAAGGGCCTGACCTATGAGAAGGATGGTGCGCTCTGGTTCAAATCGACAGAGTACGGTGATGACAAGGACCGTGTCCTGCGCAAGAGCGATGGTACACTGGCGTATCTGACACCGGATATTGCGAACCATATGTATAAGGTGGAACGTGGCTATGAGAAGCTGATCGACCTCTGGGGCGCGGATCATCACAGCTATGTGACACGTATGCAGTGTGCTTTGAAGGCTTGCGGTCTGCCGGAAGGTACATTGACGGTTGACATCATCCAGATGGTACGGATGGTTGAAGACGGTGAAGAAGTCAAGATGAGCAAGCGTACGGGCAACGCCATTACGCTGCGTGAGCTGTGCGAGGATCTTGGCACGGATGCGGCGCGCTGGTTCTTCGTATCGAAGGATGTGGCGACGCAGATGGATCTGGATCTGAAGCTGGCCCGGACGAAGGATATGAACAATCCGGTGTTCTATGCCCAGTATGCCTACAGCCGTATGCATTCGATTCTGACCAGGGAAGGTACGCCGGAGTTTGCGCCGACGGATGATTACAGCGGACTGACGGATGCCAAGGAGCTGCGTCTGATGAAGCTGATCAGCGAGTTCCCGAAGGAAGTGGCAGACGATGCCCGTGACCGTAAGCCGAACAAGATGACGGAGTACATCATGGATTTTGTTAAGACGTACCACAGCTACTACAACAGTGTGCGTGTCCTGACGGATGATCCTGAACTTACCAACGAGCGTCTTGGTCTCACGAAGGCATGCATGGTTACTCTGAAAAATGCGCTGCATCTGGTCGGTGTCTCGGCACCGGAGAAGATGTAATCAGACCGGAATATCGGCAGCCGGATACCATTACATATTTCATAAAATGAAAAACGGCCGGGAAAACCCATGTGCTTCAGCATTGGAATGAAAGGCCACTGTTACCGTATAATTTAAGCGGAAAGGAGGTGAAGTCATGTATCTGACGCAGACAAACTACATTCGGCATCTGCCGAAGGACCAGTACGAAGCGATCCTTGAGATGTGCTCGTATGCCAACAATCTGTACAACGTTGGACTGTATCAGATCCGTCAGTATTTCTTTGCGACGAACAAGTATCTGCGGTATGAAGAGAACTACCATCTTTGCAAAGATAATGAAAATTACAAGCTGCTGCAGGCCGGCATTTCTCAGCAGATCCTGCGGACGTGCGATCATGCCTTCCGGTCTTTCTTTGCGCTGCTTAATAAGAAGAAGTCCGGCAGCTACGACAAGAAAGTGCGCATTCCCCACTACCGCACGAAAGGCGGAAAGTATCTGCTGGTGCTGTCAACGAACGCAATCAATATCAAGAACGGCAATTTGAGCGTTCCGATGAGTCGTACGTTCTCAAAGCAGCATCCGGATCTGGATTCCATACGTATTCCGGTACCTGAAAGAATTTCAGGCAGGCACATCGCGGAGGTACGCATCGTGCCCGTGCTGAGCGGCAAGGCACTGAAGATTCAGTACTGCTACGAGCAGGAAGAAGAGCCGCAGAATCTGAATGCGGAAAATGTATAAGCGAATGATGTCAGTCTCGATAATCGTGCGTCGCGTGTAACAACCACGGGGACGTCGTTCATCGTTGACGGACGTGAGATCAAATC
>NZ_LT964739.1:0-55945 GCF_900240265.1 Galactobacillus timonensis | reverse complement strand
TACATCGAAACGGAAGAATCGTACACGTCAAAGGCATCGTTCTTAGACGGTGACGCGATTCCGGTGTACGACACAAAACATCCGTATGCCGGTACATTCTCAGGCAAACGCATCAAACGGGGATTGTACAGTACCAAAGAAAACACGCTCGTTAACGCAGACATCAACGGAGCGTGCAACATCGCAAGGAAAGGTAAACAGAACCTCAGTGCTGAGGGACTGTGTAGAGGGCTGTTGGCAAGCCCTTTGAGAATAAGGATTGCGTAAGCAATCAGACTTCTCAAGAATCCCACGTGCTTTAGCTGTGGGAGTGTCAAACATACGTGCACATCTGCCGGTTTGAAAAATTTTCATATGCCTGCTATAGTGGGGACACTTTGGAGGTTTCATGGATTTTCTGAAGGACAATGTGCATTCGATCTACCGCTCCTATCTGGTTCCGACCCTGGGAGCGGCGCTTGCGATGTCGATTTACTCGTTCGTTGATACGATCGCGGTCGGCCAGTATGCCGGTGCTGTCGGTACAGCTGCGATTGCGGTTATCAATCCCCTGTATACATTGATGTATGTTCTGGCATCGCTGTTTGCCCTGGGCGGAAGTGTCCATATGGGCAACGCCCTTGGCAGAGGAAAGAAGGAAGAAGGGCTGCAGTACTTCACCATCGCAGCCATCGGCTGCGCCTTAGTCACTGTGGCATCCTGGCTGCTGTGCCTGTGGAAGCTGAAGGATATTCTCGTCGCACTTGGCGCAAACGAGGAGATTTTTTCGACCGCCTATGCCTATGGCAGAATCGTAATCGGCTTTCTGCCAATCATTGTCGGACCGGATTTCTTTGCGGCATTCCTGCGTCTTGATCGGGATCCGAAACGTGCGTTCCGCGCCGTATTGACGGGCGGCATGATCAATATCTTTCTGGACTGGTTCCTTGTTTTTCCGATGAACATGGGCGTTGCCGGCGCAGCGACAGCTACTGTAATTGGGACGGCAGTGCAGGATGTCATCATGCTCAGTCATTTTGTGTCAAAGAAAAATACACTGCGGTTTGTGAAGGTTTCGCATCCCTTCCGCTACTTTCATTCCGTGTTCCGCACCGGCATCAGTTCACTGCTGATTGACCTTGGAACGATTGGAATGAACATCGTCATGAACCAGACCATGCTTATCTACGGCGGCACGGAGGCACTTGGCGTCTATGGTGTCCTCAATACGATCGCCCTTCTTGCTCAGGCTGTATTTGCCGGCGTCGGACAGACCGTGCAGCTGGGAGCGTCCGTCAACCATGGCGCCGGGAAAACGGAGAGGGTACGCTCCTTCTTCCGTTTGGGATTGCGCACGGCAATGGTAATCGGCATCTGCATCTTCGCGTTCGGCGAGATTCTCCCCAGACAGATTCTTTATCTCTTTATGGGCAGTGATGCCAATGCGGTCCTTGGCCCCTACATCATGCGGCGGTATATGCCCACGTTCGTTATGCTGGGATTCAATATCCTCGCCGCATACTTGCTGCAGGGGATCCTGCAGCAGCGCGCCTGCGCAGCTTCAGCACTGCTGCGCTCCTTGATCATGCCTTTGGTTACGCTGTTTGTACTCTCGCGCTGCTTTGGCGCGGAGGGGGTCTATTGCGCACTTGGCCTGAGTGAATGGCTCTCGGCTCTTTTGATTTACATTTACCTGCGGCGTGAGACACGGCTGTTTGAGGATGGGCGCTTCTTCTGATTCCGTTTATAATAGGGGAATGAAGCGGACTTCGTCTTCGAATGCCAATACGGACAATCTGAAAAAGGACAGCCGGCGGTTTCGCACCGTGATGCTTGCAGGTATCGTTCTGCTCCTGGTGGCGGCGGTGGCGGCGCTGGGGATGGGACGCTATCCCATTCCTTTTTCTACGGTGCTGAAGGAACTGATCGGACAGGGGACAGCCGTCTCCAGCATCCACACCATCATTTTCAATGTACGTCTGCCCCGCATTCTTCTGAGCATTCTTGCCGGATCCGGCCTTGCGGTCAGCGGCCTGGCCTTTCAGTGTCTCTTCTCGAATCCTCTTGCAACGCCAGACACACTCGGGACAGCAGACGGTGCCTCGTTCGGCGCCTGTCTTGCCATTCTGCTCGGCTTTCACTCGGCAGGTGTTCAGCAGCTCTCTCTTTGGATGGGAGCCGCTGCTGTCGGCCTCGTGTTTCTGATCACGGGCCGCAGTGATCGCTATCGCAGCGGATCGATGGTTTATGTCATTCTCGCAGGGCTTGTGATTTCCGCTCTGTTTCAGGCTCTGGTATCCATTACAAAGTTCACTGCGGATCCACTGGATCAGCTGCCCCAGATTACGTTCTGGCTCATGGGGAGCTTCTCCGGTGTTACGCGGCAGTCGCTGTTGACGGCGGCCCCTTTGATTCTGCTGGGCATCGTATTATTGACGGCGCTGCGTTTCAGACTCAACGTTCTTTCCCTTTCCAGGGAAGAGGCGGAAAGTCTTGGCCTCAATCTTCCGCTCGTACGGTTTCTTGTGATCTTTTCGGCTTCTGCCATCACGGCGGCGGTTGTATCTGTCTGCGGCGTCATCGGCTGGGTCGGCCTGCTGGTTCCTCATATATGCCGTATGCTCGTGGGCAATGATACGATGCGCTGCCAACCGGCATGTATCGTGATCGGCGGCCTGTTCATGCTGGTGACGGATACTTTTGCCCGCTGTATCAGTGCGGCTGAGATTCCAGTGTCGATCCTTACGGCCCTGATCGGGGCGCCGGTATTCATTATTCTTCTGCGGCGCACGGGAGGAATTCACGCATGAATGTTGAAGGAAGAGACATCTGTTTTTCCTACGATCATTCCCACCCCGTGCTTGAGAATGTATCGTTTCGGGTTGATGATGGCAGGATCATGGCTGTACTTGGCCCCAATGGTGCCGGCAAGACGACGCTGCTCAAATGTGTCCTTGGCCTTTTGAAGCCGGACAGCGGCAGTGTGCTGATCGATGGCGTCTCACGTCTCTCGATGCATGGCTCCGCTTTCTGGCGCCTGTGTGCCTATGTTCCGCAGGCACGTACGTTGACCTTCAGCTATTCCGTTGAAGAAATGGTACTGCTGGGACGGGGACCGTATCTTCACTTCTTTGAGATGCCGACGGATCATGATCGGGCCATTGCCGAAAAAGCCATGGCCGCTGCCGGAGTGAAAGATCTTCGTGAGCGTTCCTGTGATGAGATCAGCGGCGGCGAGCGGCAGCTTGTACTGATTGCCCGAGCCCTGGCGGCGGAGCCGAAGATCCTGGTTCTTGATGAGCCGGAGACGGGACTCGATCTTGCCAATCAGCTGCGCATCATGAATCTGCTCGATACATTGAGTCATCAGAAGGGACTGACGATTCTTCTGAATACACACTCCGCGGATCACGCCTTTGCGATTGCCGATGACACGCTTCTGTTGACCCACACGCGGCCGATCTTCGGCAGGACGGAAGAGGTGCTGAATGAAGAGACGATGCAGGAGGCATTCGGCGTCCGTGTCCACCTGCACAAGGAAACAATCGACGGAAAGGAATACGTATCCATGGTTCCGGTGTCACTGGCAGAGAAGAAGCCGGATCAATCAGGATCGAGGAAAGAATAATATGAATGGAACAGTATCATCACCCGCAGGCGAACGTCTGCATATCGGTTTTTTCGGAAAGATGAACAGCGGCAAATCATCTTTGATCAATGCCTTCGTTCATCAGCAGGTATCAATTGTTTCAGATACACCCGGCACCACCACCGATGCGGTGCATAAGGCGATGGAAATCCATGGCATCGGCGCCGTCACGCTTCTTGATACGGCCGGCATCGATGACTCCGGCGTACTGGGGAAACAGCGTGTACAGGCAAGCATCAAAGCTGCGGAGGAATGCGATATCGCCATCGTTCTGTTTTCCGGGCAGGATGATGATTATTCCCTTGAATCGCAATGGTGCGAGCGTCTGCTTGCCAAAGGAACTTCAGTCATCGGCGTCATCAGTAAGGCTGATCTTGTTTCTTCCCAGCAACTTGCGAAAAAGTGCAGCTTCGTATCTTCGCTCGGTATCCCGTGCGTAACGGTCAGCTCGCTGACAAAAAACGGTATCAGCAGTCTGCGGGAGGCTCTGGTCAGGGCGGCCGGGGATCTGAATGCGCCGCGTTCCATTACCGGCAGTCTTGTGCAGGCCGGGGATGTTGTTATGCTGGTGATGCCCCAGGATCCTCAGGCACCCAAAGGCCGTCTCATTCAGCCGGAAGCCCAGACGATCCGCAGCCTGCTGGAGAAGCACTGCATCATTGTCAGCTGTGCGTTGGAGGAACTTGATTCTTCAATTGCCTCTTTGAAGAATCCGCCGGCCCTGATCATTACCGATTCGCAAGCCTACCGCTATGTCTATGATCATCTGCCGGCAGGGACGCGGCTGACTTCGTTCTCCGTATTATTTGCGGCGTATAAGGGCGATATTTCCTACTACGTGGAAAGCGCGAAGGCAATTGATGATCTGCCTGCGGACGGGCATGTGCTGATTGCCGAAATCTGTTCCCATGTACCGATGCAGGAGGATATCGGACGCATCCAGATTCCCCGCCTGATAAGGAAACGGAGAGGGGAGGGGATCCGGGTCGATATATGCTCGGGAGCGGATTTTCCCCAGGATCTTTCTTCCTATGATCTCATCATTCAGTGCGGCGGCTGTATGTTCAACCGTGCCCATATTCTTTCGCGTATTGCGCGGGCGAAGCAGGCCGGTGTTCCGATGACGAACTACGGCATCGCGATTGCCTATATGAACGGAATTCTGGATCATGTGGTGTATCCGCTGGATACAGATCCTGTCATTCGATGATTCCTTCTTTCGGGCTATGCTGTAAAATGAATGAAAGAGAGACCAATCAATTCATTTGATCACTGGGAGGATAATCATATGGGAATGAGGTACTGCATCGGCATCGATATCGGCGGCACAACCGTTAAGATGGGACTTTTCACCGTTGAAGGACGGCTGGTCGAGAAGTGGGAAATCCCGACGCGTCACGAGGATGCGGGTGGACATATTCTGGAAGATGTGGCCGCTTCCCTGAAAAAGAAGCTCGCCGATGAAGACTACAGCTGGAATGATGTGGCTGGGGTCGGCCTTGATGTGCCGGGTCCTGTACAGCCGGACGGCTATGTGTCGGTCTGCGTGAACCTTGGCTGGATGGATCTGTATCCTGCCCAGGAGCTTTCGAAGCTTCTTGGCGGCGGCATTAACTGCTATGTCGGCAACGATGCCAATGTCGCGGCACTTGGCGAAATGTGGCAGGGCGGCGGCAAGGGCCATAAGAATCTGATGCTTGTGACGCTGGGTACGGGCGTCGGCGGCGGTGTCGTCGTCGACAGCAAGATTGTTACCGGGGCCCATGGTGCCGGCGGCGAATTCGGGCATATTCATATCCGTGAAGATGATCCGGATACCTGCAACTGCGGCGGACGCGGCTGCCTGGAACAGACGGCTTCGGCAACCGGCATTGTCCGCGAAGCAAAGAATGTCCTTAAGGCAAGTGATGATCCTTCCGCAATGCGTCAGTTTGGCGATGCATTAACGGCAAAGGATGTATGTGACTGTGCAAAGGCGGGCGACAGCCTGGCACTGAAGGCGATGAATACCTGCTGCCGTTATCTTGGCTGGGGCCTTTCGATCATCTGCATGACGACGGATCCGGAAGTCATCGTCATTGGCGGCGGCGTATCGAAGACGGGCCAGTGGCTGTGCGATCTGATTCAGTCCTATATGAATCCGCTAACTCCGCTTCTTGCGGATACCCAGAAGGCAAAGGTAGTACTGGCACAGCTTGGCAACGACGCGGGCATTTACGGCTCGGCGCGCCTTGTACTGGGCAGTGAACTTGGAAACTGATTGTTAACGTATCAATAGAAAGAACAGGTGGAGCAGATGGCAGACAAGAAGACAGGCATTGCGATTGCGGCAGCTGCAGCGGCGGCTGCGATCATCCCGGGACTTCCGCGGGACATTGATGTGACGCGGTATACCGTCTGCTCCAGTAAGATTCATACGCCGGTGCGGATGATGATTCTTTCGGATCTTCACAATGCGGACTACGGTATGAACATGGAGGATCTGATGGTGAAGGTTCTGGCTGAGAAGCCGGATCTCATTCTGATGCCCGGCGACATGGCCGAAGAGCACATGCACCAGGACAATACACTGGTGCTCATGAAGGCTCTGCGCGATTTCCCTGTTTATTATTCGACTGGAAACCATGAGGAGTACCGCCCGGATCTGGAGGATCTTCTGAAGAAGTTCCGTGAAGCAGGAGTCCAGGTGCTTTCCTACCGCAACGCGGTCTTTACCAAGGGCGATACGTCGCTGGAAATCGTCGGCATCCCGTGCCGCAAGCATGAAAGTGACTACAGCGCGGACGATATCAACCGCATTTATACGACGGATAATTACCGGATTCTTCTGTCACACCGGCCGCATTTCATTGATCTCTACAATCACATCGACTGTCAGATGGTTGTTTCGGGCCATGCCCATGGGGGACAGTGGCGGATTCCTGGGACCGATATCGGCATCGCGGCTCCGCAGCAGGGTCTTTTGCCGAAGTATATTTCCGGTGTGCATACGCTGGATCACAGTCTTCTGGTGATCAGCCGCGGTCTTTCGCGTCATTACCATTACATTCCGCGTCTTTACAACAATCCGGAAATCGTGGTAATCGATCTGATCGGCCGTGAGGTTGAAAAACAGGGCTGAAAATCTGCTGAAAATCGGCTGAAATTTCGGTTGACCGTACTGTGCGGGGGATGCTATAGTATTGAAGCACTCGTTGAGTGAAGGGTGTGATATGGAGGTTTAGCTCAGCTGGGAGAGCATCTGCCTTACAAGCAGAGGGTCAGCGGTTCGAGCCCGTTAACCTCCACCATGCCGACATAGCTCAATTGGCAGAGCAACTGATTTGTAATCAGTAGGTTGTAGGTTCGATTCCTATTGTCGGCACCATATATACCAATGGAGACGTAGCGAAGTGGCTAAACGCGGCAGACTGTAAATCTGCTCCCTCTGGGTTCGGTGGTTCGAAACCACCCGTCTCCACCATTTTATTAGCTGATGATCCGATCGTTGGTCGGGATGTTGGGAATAAGGTTTGGCCTGAAGCCCTTGAGCAGACTATGACTCGGTAGCTCAGGTGGTAGAGCAACTGACTTTTAATCAGTGGGTCGAGGGTTCGATTCCCTTCCGAGTCACCAATGCGAGTGTAGTTCAATGGTAGAACGGCAGCCTTCCAAGCTGCATACGACGGTCCGATTCCGTTCACTCGCTCCATTCGTAAATAAGCCGCACTGCAATGCGGTTTTTTTTCTTTTCTGCGGAATCATTCTGGCATCATTTATCGTTTGATATATCTTCAAAAAAGGGCGATCTAAATTTATCTGGGGATGCCTCGAAAACGAAGTAAAAAAACTTGGGGTGTCAGGGTACCCCATGAAGGTTTATCCCACCACGAAACCGTCTGGTAAAACAGGCGGTTTTTGAATGGAAAGGAAAAGGAGACCGCCTGTTACGGCTGCGTCTCCTGAAGTTCTTCGTATTCATCCAAAAACATCTCGCAATAGATGGCGATGCGGGCAAGCATCTCGTCTGTGTTCATGGCATACAGAGTCATACTGCTCGTTTGGTCACACTGCTTCAGCTCGCATTCAATGCCGCGCATTAATCGCTGTGCTGAGCGGCATATTCGGTTCATGGAACGAATGCTGGCCTGCAGATATTGTTCTGCTTCTTTGCCATACAAACAGGCTCCTTCTGCAGTGATCCATGTCTGCTCGGGACTCAGGGGCTGAAAGCTGGTTGAAGTCATTGCTTAACCTTCTTTGGCGGAATGACAGGATTCAACATTGGCTTGGAGCTCTTTCTGAGCACATATAGGCAGCGGCTGCGGAACCTGTCCCAGTTGGTATATCCGTTGGCTGCTTTCTTGATCGTCTTGATGATTGAGTTCCGGTTCTCCATCAATCCGTTATTCAGTTTTATGTCGGACACTACCACCTGGCCTGTGTCCTTATCGACTGTATGACGCTGCTTTACGACAATGAAGGAGTTGATAATCTCCTCTCTCCAGCTGATCAGGGTGCGGGAGAACTCTTTCATTTCCGGAATACCACTGGCTGCGAAGGACTGAATCAGTTTGTTCAGCTCCTGGGGAGCAGTATCGTAAGTGCAGTTGTCATAGAAGTCCACAACGTCATCCTTGAGGTCCCATGCCTTTTTCAAATCGGGATGAACGGCTTCGATCATGGCTTTAATTTCGTAATAATTGAGGAACCGGTTCAGCTTGCGGTTCATTTTCCTTGGATGGCCGGGATCGAACAGCTTTTTACCATCTTTGTCTCTGGCGTCCAGCCGCTTGAATATCATCCAGTTGAATGTCTTCAGCAGATAATACTCGTTGGTTTGTGTTTTTGTGCCTTCAATATATTTTGGAGTCTGCTTCATTACTCTGATCCGGACGCTGTCAGCCTTTCTGGAGAGCTCCTGGCTGACATGATAATGGTCAACGGAATGATAGGCCTTAGGGAACAGCTGACGTATGATGGCGCGGTATTCACTATACATGTCCGTGGCAATCATTTTGACGCGCTTTCGCTCTTCCACTGGGATTTTGAGAAAGTAGCTGAGCAGATAATCTTTTCTTCTGCTTGGCAGGATATCCACCGGCTCCTGTGACTCAAAGTCGAGAATAACGAACACATATTTTGAGTTCTCTCCCGGATGATAAAATGCGTAGTTCTCATCCCAGCACATCAATGTGGGCAGAGGTCTTCGCGCCTCCTTTACGTGGGCATCGAAGACGGAGGCAGCGGTTGTGGGAGAGATGTGATACCGCTTAGCGACGGAAGCGAAGGTCTCGGTCTGAATCTTCAAATCGTTCAGAATGTTTTCAACCGTGAGGGCGGAGATGTGCTGCTTCCTGAAACAGAATGGATTGTTCTCATAGTACGTTCGATGACAGACAGGACAGATGTACCTGCGGGCATGATAGAAGATGGTGCACTCACGATCAGTAAAGACGCCGTGGCTTATCTTCTTGTCAATGTAGTCCTTAACCCTTGGCAGGGTACAGCCGCAATCGGGACAAGGCGGATGATCCGGCCGCAGTAAAACATGGACAGACGCACTGCCATTGTCATTATGGAAGATGACATTCTCCACACTGCCTGTATCGAGGTTAAAGAATTCAAGAATGGCCTGTTTATCAGATTGTTCGGACATAGATCTTCTCCTTTGAGCCCAGCATAGGGGAAGATCAGGAAAGGCCCAAGTCAAAGTCATTTGGCCCATTCAGGCAGAGATTGATTCCGGCCACCCAGCCACTGGAAGAATCATATTCCGGAGCCCGGCGGACATCACGCCGGAATAGAACACGAAGCTGTTGAAGCAGCGAATCAGGCGGATCAACCAGCTTCAGGAAAATCCGGAGCTGCACAATGAGCTTATCGAGCCATTTGTTCCAACGGTAAACGGAAGAATCGGAAGGAAGCGAATAACGATCAAGATCCAGATCATTGTCCAGAGCCGATTCGATGGTCTGCACCGAGTAGTGCTTGTAAGGGACAAGGAAATCAGGGAGAACACGGTGATGTCTTCCGTTGGAAGAGACGGCGACAGGAATCCAGATCCAGTAAGAACCTTTTGGTGTTTTAACGCACCTTCTGGCTGTTCCGCAGAATCTCATTGGCAGGCCTGTTTCAGGATCCAAAACAGGTTCGCTGCATTTCATCAAAAATCATTCGGATGATTAGGATGTTTAACAATTTTGTATTGTGAATGTGGTACACTAACCATGGTTTTGGTTACGGGTTCAGAGAGTGCTGGGAAGCTTTGTCTCTGAACCTTTTCCTTTCTATTGATGTCTCTAACCGCATGATAATCGGTAAATACGAAAAGGAGAAGGCCGTTGTGCCTCCCCATGAGGGTTTACAGCTCTTTAACTCCTCCCGGATCATCAATCCCAGGATTTCTTAGAGGCACCCCCAAACCCCATCTATTTTTAGATAGTCCAAAAAAGGCGATTACCAAATTGGAAGAATGACAGTTAACTTAAAAGCGATATTCCGAATTCTTTCATCCCTGGAAGAGCAGATGGATTCAAAGCGTGCAGATCTATCCGGGTTTGACAATTAACAGCCTGAGGTGTGTCCGGGGAACGATGGATTGAGTACATAGCTATGATGAATGAGACCGGATATCTTTCCGGCGTCAATGCGGTTAAGGGCAACATGTTGAGTAAAAATGATTTGGACATTGTTATTCGTCGAATGAATGGCCTGGAAGTAGTAATCAGGTCAAAGGGAAGGAAATAAAAAGGATGGCTAGACTAGGCGTCACAGGCCATGTCCTCCATCTCTGTATATGATATATATATCATTTTTATAGGGGATTCAATAGGCTTGATGCTAAGGAGTGAAGCTCTGCAATCCGAACCGGTTGACATGGAAATGCGCGACTCTCAAAAAATGACTGCATGATTCGCCTTTGAAAGGTATGACTCTGGCTGGCTGCGCAAGGAAATCCGGGCGTTTTCCGGCCTGCTTGATATGCGTGAACGGGAGATACTGCGGCATCGTTTTTATGAAAAGGCATAGTAAATCATTTGCGTCGTTGTTACAATAACTGCGTATTTAAGCGGCATGAATTGGTCATGAAAGGCGCCCGTGAAAAATGCGGATTTTTTTATGCCCTGATTCGTGCTGCGCTGGAATAGGGTAATATTAGAATCGTGACTTCTGTAAGGGGTCAACCAGTATCCGGAGGTGATCCGATGTATAGAAAAACTTGGCTGGAAGTAAATCTCGATGCGATTGAGGACAATGTCCGCACCATTCATGCCATCTGCGGCAAACGTTTCATTGCCGTACTGAAGGCTGATGCCTATGGCTGCGGAGATATTGAAGTGGCCAACGCCGTATTGCGTGCAGGGGCTTCGATGATTGCCGTTTCTTCACTGGATGAGGCAATGATGCTCAGAAACCAGGGCTGCGGCGCGGAGATTCTGATCCTTGGTGCGACGGATCCTAGGGATGCGGCCTTGATGGAAAAGGAAAACATTACGGTCGCCGCCTATTCGCCTGAATTCGCTGCGGATCTTGCTGCGGCGGGATGCGCCGGTCTCAAGGTGCATCTTGCGATTGATACAGGTATGACGCGGATCGGTTACCGCTCCTTTGAGGAAAGCAGGGCTGCGCTGAAGACGCTGCTCGATGCAGGTGCGAAGGTGACCGGCATCTTTACGCATTTCTCATGCTCGGACTTTGACCCGGAATTTACAGACCGTCAGTATCAGATCTTTGCGGATACGGTGAAGGGCCTGAACTATGGCTTTGACTGGATTCATTGTGACAACTCGGATGCGACGATCAATTTCAGGGATCCGGTGTCCAATGCCTGCCGGGTCGGCATCTCGCTGTACGGCATTTCGACATATAAGAATGATCTGAAGCGTCCGCTGTCCTTTTACTCTACGATTATCATGGCCAAGCAGGTTCATGAGGGAGACAGGGTCGGTTATGGCGCAACCTATACGGCAAAGGAAGGGGAATGGATCGCAACCGTTCCCGTCGGCTATGCGGATGGCTTCGTACGTGCCAACCAGGGGCGCCATGTGTATGTGGATGGCGAACTGTGCGAAATCGTCGGCCGCGTGTGCATGGATCAGATGATGATCCGCCTGCCGCACCGGATGCTCACTGGAACGAAGGTGGAGCTGTTTGGGGAACATATCCCTCTCGAGGATATGGCAAAGGATCTGAATACGATCCCCTATGAAATCATCTGCCTGATCTCGGGCCGTGTAACCCGTACCTATGTAGAGCACGGCAGGGTGATCGGTGAAGCCAACGAACGTCTCACCAAAAGTATCAATGCGGGTGAATAAGCAATCAATGCAAGTGTCCTTTTAATACAAAAAGGGACACTTTTTTTATGCCTGCATGCGGAAACAGACGGTGGCACAAAACAATGTTAGACCGCTTCATAATGCCTGTTATCACTATTGTGAAATTATTACGATCTTCCATGAGATTTGTACAATTTTCCTTGACGATCACTGTTAGTTATCTTAAACTAACGCATGTGGTAAGACGTGACTAACACTGATATTGAAAAAATGACGGCAGGTGAAAAGAAATACCTCCGCGCAATTGTTTCCCTGGACGCAAATGGACGGGGCATCCGCTGCGTAGCCCTTGCCAGACTGCTTCAGGTGAGGCGCTCCAGTGTCTGTGTCATGGTCCGGCGCCTTGCGGCAGCGGGTTTTGTTGAAATGGAACGCTACGGCATTGTGTATCTGACCGCCGCCGGAAAAGAAGCGGCCCGGCAGATCGAGGAGGCATAGAGAAATGATTCCACTGACATTCGCAGATGCAGATTCGACGGTAACCGTCAATCAGGTTCATGGAACCGATGAAATGAAGCGCCACCTGGAAGATCTCGGATTCGTACCGGGAACGAAGGTTCAGGTGATCCTGCAGCGTTATGGAGACGTCATTGTGATCGTCAAAGACACGCGCCTGGCGATTACAAGTCAGATGGCTTCCAAGGTGATGGTGGAGTGAGCAGCCATCGCTTGTAAATATGGAAGAAAAGGAAAGGGGAAGCAGTACATGCTTACATTGAAGGAAGTTAAAGTAGGTGATACCTGCCGCGTCTTAAAGATCAACGGTGAAGGTGCATTGCGCAGACGCATCATGGATATGGGTATCACAAAGAACACGCAGATCTATGTGCGCAAGGTTGCTCCGCTGGGCGATCCGATTGAGCTTACGGTGCGCGGCTATGAGCTGACGATCCGTAAATCAGAGGCAGAAATGGTTGAGGTTGAACCGGTGAAGGGAGAAGCAGCATGAGTGAGTTGAAAATTGCTCTGGCAGGCAATCCGAACTGTGGCAAAACGACGCTGTTCAACAACCTGACGGGATCCAACCAGTACGTCGGCAACTGGCCGGGCGTCACGGTTGAAAAGAAGGAAGGACACCTTCTGAACCACAAGAATGTCATTATCGAAGATCTGCCGGGTATTTACTCCCTTTCTCCGTATACGCTCGAGGAAGTCGTTTCCCGTACCTATCTGGTAGAAGAGAAGCCGGATGTCATTCTGAACATCGTTGACGGTACGAACATTGAGCGCAACCTCTATCTGACGACACAGCTGCTGGAAGTCGGTCTTCCGGTGCTGGTTGCCGTAAACATGATGGACCTCGTCAAGAAGAACGGGGACAAAATTGATCTCAAGAAGCTGAGTGAAGGCCTTGGCTGCCCGGTTGTCGAGATGAGTGCTCTCAAGGGTGAAGCGACGATGGATGCGGCGGAAGCCTGCATCAATCTTGCAAAGAAGCACGCCGATGTTGAACTGCCCCATGTTTTTACGGGCAGTGTGGAACATGCGATCGCCCATATTGAGGAAAGCATCGAATCCTATGTTCCGAAGCATAATCTCCGCTGGTATGCCATCAAGGTATTCGAGCGCGATGAGAAGGTTCTGGCAAAACTGAATCTGCCGGAGGATGTCAGAAAACACATTGAAGGCCATATCACTGACTGTGAAAAGGAGATGGATGATACAAGTGAGTCCATCATCACAAATCAGCGCTATGAATACATTCAGAAGCTGGTTGGCAAAGCGGTCGTCAAGAAGAAGTTGAAGGACGGCCTGACGATCTCCGATAAGATCGATAAGGTCATGACGCACCGTGTATTTGCCATCTTCATCTTCCTCGGTATCATGGCGTTCGTTTACTGGATCGCGGTATCGACGCTCGGCACCTATGTAACCGACTGGACAAACGATGTTCTCTTCGGCGAGTGGATTCAGCCAGGCGTTCAGGCATGGCTCGAAAGTATCGGCACTTCCGACTGGCTGGTGTCGCTTGTCGTTGATGGTATTATCGGTGGTCTGGCGGCGCCGATCGGATTTGCGCCGCAGATGGCAATCGTCTTCTTCTTCCTTTCGATCCTTGAGGACTGCGGATATATGGCTCGTGTCGCGTTCATCATGGACCGTCTGTTCCGCCGCTTCGGTCTATCAGGCAAGTCGTTCATTCCGTTCATGATTTCAAGCGGATGCGGTGTTCCGGGTATCATGGCGACCCGTACGATTGAAAACGAGAAGGACCGCCGGATGACGATGATTACCACTACCAATATGCCGTGCGGAGCGAAGCTTCCGGTCATTGCCCTGATCGCCGGCTACATCATGAATGATGACTGGCGCTATGCATTCGGCTACTATGTGCTCGGCATCGTTGTCATTGTATGTTCGTGCATTATCCTGAAGAAGACGAAGTACTTCTCCGGTGATCCTGCTCCGTTTGTCATGGAGCTGCCGGCTTACCATATTCCAAGCCTGAAGGGCGTTCTACTGCATGTCTGGGAGCGTGTATGGGCATTCCTCAAGAAGGCCGGGACAATCCTGTTCCTCTGCTGCGCAGTCATGTGGTTCCTGGCAAGCTTCGGCATTCAGGACGGCGTCTTCGGTCTTGTTGATACAGAGGCTTCGTTCCTGGCTTATATCGGCCGTGCCATTGCTGTGCTCTTTACGCCGCTGGGCTTCAATACATGGCAGGCGGTTGCCTCTTCGATCTCCGGCTTTGTTGCCAAGGAAGGCATCGTATCGACGATGGGCGTCCTTGCCGGTGTTGGTGATATTGAAGAGTATGCCGGCGGTATGCATCAGGCATTCAGTGCGTTCTTTCCGACCAACATGGTTGCGATATCGTTCCTGATCTTCAACCTCTTTGATTCTCCGTGCCTGGCTGCGATTTCGACGATGGCCAAGGAAATCGGCAACAAGAAGTACTTCTGGTTTGCGATCGCGTTCCAGAATATCAATGCTTACTGCCTGTCGCTGATGTTCTATCAGATCGGCGGCCTGATCACGGGTGAGGTTGCCTTCAGCGGTGCTACGGTTGCGGCATTCATTGTGGCTGTCATCATTGCTTATCTGCTGTTCCGTCCGGATCCGTACAAGAAGGCCAAGGCGGCAGCTGCTGTGGAGGCTGATTAATGCGCAGCAATGTTTCACTGTCCGGCGCCGATGCATTTGTTCTGCTGGTTCTGATTGCCCTGATGGTCGTTGCGGTATTCATCGTCAAGGGTTTTTTCCGCAAAGGAAACAGGCCGGTTAAAAATACCGGCGGACTGGTAGAAACAGACGTTCAGATTGACGGCATGCATTGCGGCATGTGCGAGGCACATATCAACGATGCGATCCGCAAGCTCGATGTTTCCAGGGTTTCCTCCTCCTATCAGACGGGGAAGGTCATCATCCTTGCCAAGCATCCGGTCAGTGCACAGGATCTGCACAGCGTCATCGACCCTCTCGGTTATACGATTAAGACAGTCGAAGCGCGCTGAAAGTCAAACAAGGTAATAGCGAACAGGACCTCAGGCCGAACAGCCCGGGGTCTTTTCTGTATTTTGTCCCCGGCTTCGTGTATCATATGCTCCATATCAATCAAGCAGGAGGAAACGGTATGGAAATCCGCAAGGTGGCATTGATCGGAGCAGGAGCGATTGGTGGATATATTGTCTGGGGAACGGCCGATGTTCTCGGGGACAATCTCGTCGTGGTGGCGGAAGGCGAACGGGCTAAACGCCTGAAAAGCCGGGGCATCACGGTCAACGGCCGCCACTATGATCTCCACGTACAAAGTTCTCAGGAAGCGGCCGATGCGGATCTTCTGCTGGTGGCAGTGAAGTATACGGGGCTGGAAGAGGCAATGGATGACATTGTACGGATCGCAGGAAACGATTCCAAAAAAAACGTGTCCGGAAACAACAGGACGATTGTCATGAGTCTTTTGAACGGGATCGATTCGGAGGAACTGATTGCAGAGAGGATCGGATGGGAACCGATTGTCAATGCCTACATGACCATAGCCTCCCATCGCACCGGCAGCGATATTCAGATCTTTCAGCCGGAAGGAGAGGACGGACTGCTGTACGGGGATCACAATACGGCAGAAAAGACGGAAATCTGTGCCTCGCTGGAACGCTTCTTTGCAACGACCCGTCTTCATACGACACTTGTGCCGGATATTCAGAAGCGGCAGTGGGCGAAGTTCATCCGCAATATTGCCTTCAATCTTCCCCAGGCAGTCATCGGCGCAGGTCTTGGTGTGTACCATGACAGTAGGCATGCGCTTTGGTATTCATTGAAACTGGAAGAGGAAGGACGCAGGGTGGCGGCCGCCTATGGCATGGAGATTGCTCCGCTTCAAAGAGAGCGGTTCCGCTATACACCCGCCACCCGGTATTCGACGCTGCAGGATCTGGACGCAAAGCGGCCGACGGAAGTGGATATGTTCTGCGGTGTATTGATGCAGAAGGCGAAGGAAAAGGGAATCGAGGTGCCGGTGGCAGAGTGTACCTATCACATCATCAAGGCGCTCGAAGAAAAGAATGCCGGCCGCTTCGATTATCAGCAGTAACCGTTTTGGATACCGGGCCCGCTCTTAACAAAGCGGGTCTTTTTTTCATTTTGAGTTCACATTCACATCAGGAGGATACCAAAGTCATGGCATAGCATATGTGCATACAGTGAAAGGAGGTGCCGTCTCTTGATCCAAAGTGAAACATTCCTGCGGGTTGAGGAGAAATTCCGTCTGAGCAGTGCGCAGGCGGAGCAGTTCCTGATCGCTGCCCGTGACCATCTGACACCGGATATTTATCCGGAATATGATCTGAATACGATTTACTACGATACGCCGGACTTCTATCTGATCAATCACTGTCTGAATCATCCGCTGTACCGGCTGAAGCTCCGCCTTCGCTCCTATGGCAATCCTGCCGTTGGAGCGCCCGTGTTCCTTGAGACAAAACAGCGTCTTGGCGACTGGGGTGAAAAAAGGCGGGTTGCATTAACCTACAATGAGCAGTTCAGCTGTGCATTGATACCGGATGATCTTCCCCGGGATGGACAGATTGCAGGTGAACTGCGGCAGGTGCTGGAAACCTATATCGTTGAGCCGAAGGTATTCATTGCCTATCACCGCATGGCATTTGCGGCAGACAATGATCTGCGCATTACGCTTGATACACGGATCCGCAGCCGGATGAAGAATGTGAATCTTGTTTTGGACGGGACGGAAACGCCGCTGGTCAGTGCGCCCGAGGTGCTGCTGGAAGTCAAGCTGGCGGGACCGTATCCGTGCTGGCTGAGTTCGATTCTTACGTCGCTGCACGTGTATCCGGATTCATTTTCCAAATATGGATCGATTTATATCTCATATGTAAAGAACCTGTATCGAAATTATGTGCTGGAGAATGAAAGTGCTCCGGCTGGGGAGGCTTCTGTATGTTTACGTCCATTCTGAGCAATTCTGCATCCTACATTACTTTTGAACAGATTGCCCTCTGCTTTTTCGGAGCGCTGCTGTGCGGTTTTGTGATTGCACTTGCCTATCATATGCTGGCGGACATGTCGCGTTCCTTCGCGCTGACACTGACGCTGCTGCCGGCAATCGTGATGATGGTGATCATGATGGTCAACGGCAACCTGGGCGTTGGCGTTGCAGTGGCCGGCAGCTTCTCCCTGGTCCGCTTCCGTTCGCAGCCGGGAAAGGCAAGCGATATCGGCGTCATCTTTCTGGCGATGGGAGCGGGACTTGCCTGCGGCATGGGCTACATTACCTTTGCACTGGCAATGGTAATTCTCTGCATTGCGGCCGCTGTTCTCTTTTCAAAGCTCCCGTTATTCTCGACGCCGTCCGGTCAGCGCTATCTGATGATTCAGGTTCCGGAAGATCTCAATTATGCAAATGCCTTCGATGATCTGTTTGAAAAGTACACCTCCAGTTCGCAGCTGATGGAAGTGCGTACGACGCATATGGGCATGCTCAATGAGCTGCAGTACCGCATCGATCTCAAGCAGTCATCCCAGGAACAGGCGCTGATCAATGAGCTGCGGATGCGCAATGGCAACCTGACGATCCGCTCCACTATTCAGGCGCCTGTAACAACCCGGCTGTAGAAAAAAGATGAAGCCGGAGCTTTCGAACAACTTATGATCCGAGAGTCCCGGCTTTTTCACGGGTGGAAATCCGGTAGGCTTTCGCGTTATTCTTGAAGAATGAAAATAGCACTTGTAACGGGAGCGTCCAGCGGCCTTGGACGCGAATTTGTTCATCAGCTGGCCGCAAAGAATGATGTTGATGAATTCTGGATCATTGCCCGCCGGCGCGAGCAGCTGGAGCAGCTGGCTTCTGAAATCTCTGTGCCGTGCCGCATTGTGCCGCTGGATCTTTGTGATCCCGCCGCCTTTGAGACACTGGAGAATCTTCTGAAACAACAGAAGCCGGAAATCCACTGGCTTGTATGTTCCGCGGGGCGGGGAATAATCGGACAGATTGCGTCCATGGATCGCCATCAGGTCGATGCGATGATCGAGCTCAATGTACGTGCGCTGGCCGATGTGACTGCGCTGGCACTGCCGTACTGCACCAAAGGAAGCGGCATCATCGAAATCGGATCGATTGCCGGCTTTCAGCCGATGCCGAATTTCGGAATTTATGGCGCAACCAAGGCGTTTGTCGAAAGCTACACCAAGGCGCTGCATCATGACCTTCTTTTCTCCGGCATCCGTGTGACCTGCGCCTGTCCCTACTGGGTCAAGGACACAGGTTTCATTCCGCTGGCCAAAAAAGAAGAAACCAGCACGCACTATGTACATCCCTTTCTGGCATCGCATTCTTCTTCGGTTGTGCGTCTGTCCCTGTGGGCGAATAATTGCAACTTCTGGGTGGCGACGCCGGGAATCATTACGACGTTGCAGCGCTTCTTGGCCTGGATCGTTCCGGACTGGATTATTGTCCCGTTCATGGAGCTGGTGAGCCGCCTCTAATGGAGGATTGCTATAATTTCAGGTGGAGGAAGCTGTATGTACGATTATCTCATTGTCGGTTCCGGCCTTTACGGTGCCGTATTTGCCCATGAGGCAAAAAAGCGTGGGAAGAAGGTTCTCGTCATTGAAAAACGGGACCACATTGCCGGCAACGTTTATACAGAGGATGTGGAAGGAATCCATGTTCACAGGTACGGGGCTCATATCTTCCATACCAATAACCGTCAGGTATGGGACTATGTCAATCAGTTTGCCGTCTTCAATCGCTATACCAATTCGCCCGTTGCCAATTACCATGGCGAGCTGTATTCGCTCCCGTTCAACATGTACACATTCAACAGGATGTGGGGTGTCGTGACGCCGCAGGAAGCGGAACAGAAGATCCGTGAACAGCGTCAGGCCGCCGGCATCACGGAGCCGAAGAACCTTGAGGAGCAGGCCATCAGCCTCGTTGGCAGCGACATCTATGAGAAGCTGATCAAAGGCTACACGGAAAAGCAGTGGGGAAGGCCCTGCAATCAGCTGCCGGCCTTCATCATCCGGAGGCTGCCCGTGCGCTTTACCTTTGACAACAACTACTTCAATGCGCTATATCAGGGCATTCCGACCGGCGGCTACACGAAGCTTGTGGAACGTCTGCTGGAAGGAATTGAAGTGCGTACAAATACCGACTATTTATCGGATCAATCCTACTGGGACAGCATCGCGCCGCGGATTGTGTACACGGGACCGATTGATGCCTACTTCGGGTTCTCGCTCGGTCCGCTGCAGTACAGGTCGGTGCGCTTTGAGACAGAAGTGCTTGATATCTCAAATTATCAGGGCAATGCGGTCATCAACTACACCGATGCCGAGACACCGTTTACCCGGATCATCGAGCATAAGTGGTTTCAGTTCGGAAAAGATGACGAAGGAAACGGTCTTCCCAAGACTGTCATCAGCCGAGAGTACAGTTCGGAATGGAAACCCGGGATTGAGCCGTACTATCCGCTCAACGATGCACGCAACGGCGAACTTTACGCAAAATACAGGGCGCTGGCGGATCAGAAGGCAAACGTCATCTTCGGTGGCCGCCTTGGGGCTTATAGGTACTACGATATGGATGCGGTCATTGCCGAAGCGCTGAAGAAGGCAAAGGAAGAGCTGGACTGATCCTGCAATGATTTTCTGGCGCTTTTGAAATGTGTGGGGTTAGAGTCAAACCGGAGCGATAAATCTCTGGGGTAACTGGCGCCCCATAATCATGAACTCAGCGCCCGAGTCATCTGAAGTAAGACATGACCTTACAACTGGTTTGAACAGCTGTGAGGCCAAGTTTTTATTTCGCCGTTTTTGTGACATTCGAGTGTATCGGGTTCAATGAGTAGGTCGCATCCTTGTCCAGAACGTACATGAGGCGGTTGCGGAATCTGTCCCAGTTGTGATAGCCGTTCGCATTCTTCTTGATGCACTTACAGATTGAGTTTCGGTTTTCAATGATCGCATTGGTCATCCGCTTATGATAGGCATTGGGTTTGCCGGTCTTGGAATCGACCTTGTAGATGTAGCCGTAGGTAGTAAGAGAATTGATGATTTCGGTCCGCCATTTGGTCAGTGTGCTGGCGAAGTGACGCATTTCCGGTACCTGAGACTTCCTGAACTCCGTAATCAGTTCGTTCAGTTTCTGCTCCCTATCGTTGGGCGTGGCGGTCTCATAGTAGTCGTATACTTTTTCTTTCAGATTCCATGACTCCATCAGCTCAGGGCTTATTTTCAGGAGCTTCTCGCGGAGATCATAGTAGTTAATCGGAAATTTGAAATGATTGTTATATCTTCTCTGTCCGTTTGGATCGAACAGCTTCTTACCATCTTTTGTGCTGCTGTCGGAATGCCTGTAGAGAATCCAGTTGAACTTCTTGAGAAGATAGTATTCATCGGAACCTTTTGTGGTTCCTTTCATGGCACGGATTCGAACACTGTCGGTCTGGCGTCCCAGTTCCTGGCAGAGATGGAATCTGTCCACGATACCGATACTGTTCGGGAAACACTTCTTCATGACCGTTCGATAGGTATCGTACATATCGAAGGAACAGGCTTTGACTTTCTTCCGCTCTTCCAGCGGGATCTTCATAAAGTAGCTGAGCAGCCGATCTTCCCGTCTGGAGTTCAGGAAATCAATGGGCGTCTGTCTCTGGAAATCCATAAGAACACAGACGAATTTCTCGCTGTAGTTGCGGAAGGCATAGACTTCATCAAAGCTGATCATCTCCGGCAGAGGTTTCCTGGGAAGACTGACGTGATCATCAAACAGATAGGCAGCTGTGGCAGGAGAGAGATGATACCTGCGCGCAACGGAAGAGAATGTCTCGTTATAGTTCTTCAGATCCGTGAGCACTCTCTGAACCGTGAATGCGGAGATACTCATACTGCCAAAGGAGAATGGATTCTTCTCTGCATAGGTTCGATGACATACCGGACAGACATATCGTCTGGCCCGGTAAAGCAGCGTACATTTACGATCAGAAAGAACACTGTGCGTAATCTTCTTCCAGTAATAATCTTTGATCCTTGGAGTTTTACAGCCGCATTCCGGGCAGGGCTCATAGTGCGGAACGAGCCGGACTGAGATCTGTGCATTTCCATTCAAGTTCTGATACTGGAAGTCCTCCACATCACTGTCTTCCAGGCCGAAGAGCTCCATGATGTCCTCTTTATTCGTGTTAAGAGACATACCGATGACCTCTGATTCTGCAGGGAATCGATTGAATACCGTATACCATGCATGAATTCCTTTCCGGAAAGCCGAATCAAAATGATGAACGAAGGGCTTTTCTTCAAAATGATGAGGTGAAACGTTCCTTCGTTCGGTATTGATCGGCTTTCATCCCTTCTGCCCTCAGAATAGGAACGCAGAGGCTTCTTTGATATTCCTGCTGTGAGAAAAAGAGGTCATGTGAAAACGAGCTGGCAGCGCAGCTTTCTGTTCTGCAGGAACTGCCTGCCAAGCAGGGTAATACAATTCGTGGTTATATCCGTATTGAGGTAAATGCGCCTGGTATTGAGAATACTCTGCCAGTACCGGTTGAACTTCCAGCGGATCAGCCGTACAGCGTCATAGTCAAAGGAATTACCGCTTTCTTCAACGGTAAAGGAACGATCCCCGCATGAAGTAAGAACAGCGGTAAAATCGTCCGCGGTGCGGCTGCTGTAGGGGATCATGAAAGACAGCAGAACTGCATCTGCAGACGAGCCTTTCCGGTAAACACGCTTAATGATCAGTGGCACAGTATGATCAAGAATGGTAAATCTTCTGCTGTACTTTGCGTAATACAGATAGCCATTATTCACAATCAGTTCGGAAACCGACTGATCATAAAAGACCTGAACAGCTCTTGTAATGATTTCCTGTGTGGAAGAATCGTTTGAGGAATGAATCAGGCGATTCTTAACAAACTCCACGAGCTTGTGCAAATGACAATGAATCATGATCATCAGACAGGTCTATAATGGAGTCGCTGGCATGTGCTGGACTGCGAAGGGTTTGGGGATGCCAGCTTTTATTATTGCCAGGAGCTCAACATTCCTCCTTTACCTGAAGGATAGTCTTTTTCATCCAATTCGAACAATACCTGTACAAAAAGCAAACCCCAGAGTCTTAAACTTTCACAGACATACATAAAAGATGGCAACCCCATCACCTTGAAATGCAGGTCACCATCCCCTCAAATTTTTAAATATCCGATTTTCTGAGGCGGAGCGGAATGCTCCGCCTTTTCATGTGCCTGTTCCGCAGAAAAATATCTCTGACAGGAATATTCGAAATTTTCGAAAAAATCCTCATTTGCACCAGGGTGGTATTCATAGGCTTATTTATTGACATTTTTAGCCATCCGGTCCCGATATCGCACTTTTCCTGGTGCGTTTAGCGCCATGTTGAGAAATAAGTCGATCTTTTCATACCTGTTGTCCGGCTTGGAAAGGATGAACCAGATCAGATTCATCCAGTCTTGTAGATCTTCTCTGTTGTATCCTCCATGCATGCGCATGTATTGCTTTACCAGAGCATGAAGGTTGTTGATCTTGTCTAACGGATTCTTTTCGTCAGGCAATCCCTTCGTTTCTTTTGTGAGATGGATCTCTTCTGACAGACCCAGTTTCTCGATCAGAACAGAATGAGAATTGTCACCATCATGAATCAGTTCAGAGCCTGGCTGTATATGATTTCCGAGCGCCGCCCATGTGCTTTTGCGGGAGGGCTTGGAGACATGTTCAACTATGATGAGGTTTGTCCCGTGCCCGTCGTGTGCTGCGACAACACAAATCTTATTCTTTGATATGCCGCGAAGTTTCTTTCCGTCTTTCGTAATCGTTCTTCTCTTTATGACAGGGAAGAACATTTCATCAAGGTATATTTTCCCTTTGAGCACAATGTTATCCTGAATTCCATTCAGAACAAAAAATACCTTTTTCAGCCAGTATCTGCCTGTGCTTTCGGTGTTTCGATTATCCCTGGCAGATGAATTAATAGAATGAAATTCAAACAGATACAGAAGATATTCAATCCATTCGGAGATTGGAATCTTCCGATCATCAAATATTGTGTTGGTAATAGGTGAAAACTTATGCCCGCAATCATGGCAGAGGTAACAGCGCATGCCATTCTTATAAAAACCATACTTGATGAAATTCGTGCTGCCGCAATGCGGGCAGGATTCAATATTTCTGTTATTCAGAAATTTGATTTCATCTGCCGAAAACTCTGGGTGTTTGGCATCATACCATTCGTGAATGGTATGGGAAATGAGCTTTTGAGAATCTGAAATGTCATGGTACTTGTCCCATTCAAGCTTTCTCAAAGACCGTCCCCAGAAGTGACGGTTCTTCTTGAGATTATTCATTTGTTTGGCGGTTTGAAGTTTCCAGGAGTTGACTAACGAAACCGCCAAGTCAGCGCTAATCAACTCCTGGAGACTTCCTGATCTGTCCCCTTTCCAGGACACGATCATTATAGCCCTGGATCAGAACTGCAACCCGTTCTTCCACCACCTTGGTGCAAATGAGGATTTTTTTCGAAAAAAGTACTTGAAAAACAGTAAGCGGTTTCATATATTGTTTGTGTAAACGTTTTCGGTAACGTTTCCATCCGGAGGGAAACACCGGGAACATTCACGGAAATCATTGGGAGGAAATATGAACAGCAAAAAGATTTTGGCATTTGCAATGTCGGCTGCGATGCTCGCAGGATGCGGTTCTTCCGCTTCCGGTTCGGCAGCAGCTTCTACTTCCGCAGCCGCCGGTACGGCTGCAGCAGCGTCCGGAACCGGTCGTGTGTACTATCTGAACTTCAAGCCTGAAGCAGATGAGTACTGGCAGGATTTGGCAAAGGAATATACGAAGGAGACAGGTGTTCCTGTAACGGTTCTGACGGCAGCGTCCGGTGAATATGAGTCCACTCTGAAGTCTGAAATGGCCAAGAGCGAAGCTCCGACAATGTTCCAGGTGAATGGTCCGGTCGGTCTGGCTTCTTGGAAGGATTACTGCTACGATCTGTCCGGCTCCAAGCTGGAAGGCGAGCTGTCCAATAGTGCTTACGAACTTAAGGATGGCGACAAGGTTGCCGGCATCGCTTACGTTACTGAGGCGTATGGTCTGATTACCAACAAGGCTCTGCTTGAAAAGGCCGGCTACACGGCTGATGACATCAAGAGCTTCGACGATCTGAAGAAGGTTGCTGAAGACATTACCGCCCGCAAGGATGAGCTTGGCTTCTCCGCCTTCACTTCTGCAGGTATGGACAGCTCCTCTGACTGGCGGTTCAAGACGCATCTGGCAAACCTGCCGATCTACTATGAATACAAGGACGCCGGCGTCGACAATCTCGATGAGCTGAAGGGAACCTATCTCGACAACTATCGTGCTATCTGGGATCTTTACATCAACAACTCCACGATCGATCCTTCGCAGCTGTCCACCGCTACCGGTGATCAGGCTGAATCCGAATTCGTTAACCAGGAAGCAGTCTTCTTCCAGAACGGTACCTGGGAATATGATGCTGTAAAGGCAATCGGCGATGACAACCTCGCTTATCTGCCGATCTACTTCGGTGTCGATGATGCGAATGAAGGTCTCTGCATGGGTACTGAGAACTACTGGTGCGTTAACAGCCAGGCTTCGCCGGAAGACATTCAGGCAACACTTGACTTCATGTACTGGTGCGTAACGTCGGATGCTGGTGTTAATGCAATGACATCGGGCGACAAGATGGGCTTCAACATTCCGTTCAAGTCCAACCCTGAATCCACGAACGTTCTGTTCAATCTCGCAAATGCCAACACCGGGACACCGGTTTCCTGGAACTTCACCACGATGCCTTCCGAAGAATGGAAGAACACGCTTGGCCAGGCTCTGACGGTCTATGCGGCTGATCAGACGGATGCTAACTGGGAACAGGTTCGTTCCGCATTTGTAGACAACTGGGCAACTGAAAAGCAGCTCGCTGCCTCCAACGGCTGATCCTCAGCACTGAATCAACTACAGGCATGGCTGCCGGCAGATCAGTCGGCGCCGTGCCTGTTTTCTAACCAAGGAAGGGGAACTATGCAGAAAAACATCAAGAAATACTGGCCGATTTTCACTCTTCCGACGATGATCGCCTTCACCATCGGCTTCATCGTCCCGTTCATTCTCGGCATCTATCTTTCGTTCACAAAATTTACAACTGTCAAGGATGCAAAATGGGTCGGCCTGCAGAACTACATCACCGCATTTAAAGATACAACCTTTGATCACTCGTTCTGGTTCACTGCCGCCTTCGCTCTGGTGACACTGGTGCTGATCAATGTCATTGCCTTTGCACTGGCAATGGCTCTGACCAAGTCGCGTAAAGGAACCAACGTCTTCCGTACCATCTTCTTTATGCCGAACCTGATTGGCGGCATCGTGCTTGGCTACATCTGGCAGCTGATCTTCTCGGGGATTCTGGTGCACTTCAATACGGCACTCAACCTCAATGCGAAGCTCGGCTTCTGGGGCCTGGTCATTCTCGTCTGCTGGCAGCAGATCGGATATATGATGATCATCTATATCGCTGGTCTGCAGTCGATTCCGGAAGATGTCATGGAAGCGGCCGAAATTGACGGAGCTTCCAGCTCCCAGCGCCTGTTCAAGGTAACGATTCCGATGATGATGCCGAGCATCACCATCTGCACATTCCTTACGATAACCAACGGCTTCAAGCTCTTCGATCAGAACCTTGCCCTGACGGGCGGCGCACCGATGAAGCAGACCGAAATGCTGGCTCTCAACATCTACAACACATTCTATGGACGTGTCGGTTTCGAGGGTGTTGGACAGGCCAAGGCGGTTGTCTTCTTCATTCTTGTTGTTGTGATTGCGGCTCTGCAGCAGAAGATGACCAAGGAAAAGGAGGTCCAGCAGTAATATGAATGAAAATAAGGGAAAATGGTATGGGACCGCGTTCCTGACGTTCCTTGCCGCATTCTGGATCTTCCCGATTCTCTGTGTCCTGTGGAATTCATTCAAAGTAAAGACGGCCATCAACCTGCAGCCGTTCCAGCTGCCGAATTCTGATACCTTCATCAGCTGGGAAAACTACGGTCAGGCCATCAACAAGTACGGCCTCCTGAGTGCTGTCGGCTGGACCGTATTCATTACCGTCTTCTCGGTTGCGGCAATTCTGATCTGCTGCTCGATGACGGGCTGGTTCATTACCCGCGTTCAGAACAAGTGGACGAAGCTCATCTATACGCTGTGCATCTTCTCGATGGTTGTACCGTTTCAGATGGTCATGTTCACGCTGTCACTGGTTGCCAACCGTCTCGGTCTGACGACGCCATGGGGCATCATCGTCATCTACCTGGGATTCGGCGCCGGTCTTGCGGTGTTCATGTTTACGGGATTTGTCCGTTCCATTCCGATCGAGATTGAAGAGGCTGCCATGATTGACGGCTGCACGCCGCTGCAGACATTCTTCAAGATCGTTCTTCCGATCATGAAGCCGACTTACATTTCCGTCGGCATTCTTGAGACGATGTGGATCTGGAACGACTTCCTGCTGCCATACCTGGTACTGGACATCAAGAAATACAAGACGATTTCGATTATCATTCAGTACATGAAGGGATCCTACGGATCCGTCGATATGGGTGCCATCATGGCGGCACTGATTCTCGCCGTCATTCCGGTCATCATTTTCTATCTGAGCTGCCAGAAATATATTATTAAGGGTGTTGCGGCTGGCGCCGTCAAGGGCTGAGCCTGAACAGAAGGACCGTACATGACTACGATTAAGGATATTGCCCGGCTTTCGGGTTACAGCATCGGTACGGTCAGCCGTGTCATCAATCATCATCCGGATGTTTCCGAGGCTGCTCGCCAGCGCATTGAAGAAATCATTGCGCAGGAGAACTTTCAGCCGAACTCGAATGCCAAGATGCTCAAGCAGCAGACCGATGCACCGATCGCGATCATCATCCGCGGCTATGCCAACATCTTCTTTGAATCTCTGCTTGAAAAGACCCAGAACATTCTGCGTTCCGCACATGAAGAAGCTTCGGTGGTGTTTGTCGATGAAAGTGCCAACGAGGTGCAGACAGCTGCACAGCTTCATATGTCATCGCACCCGAAGGCATTCATCTTTCTCGGCGGCAACCTGGAGTATTTCCGCAGCGGATTCAGTGCCGTGGATACGCCCAGCGTCCTGCTGACCAACAGTGCCGCTGACCTTTCCTTTGATCAGCTGTCCAGCTATACGACGGATGATCTGGAAGCCAGTGCCTGCGCGGTGCGGTATCTGATTGCCTGCGGCCATAGGAACATCGGTATTATCGGTGGTTCACCGGAAAGCAGCGGAAGCCAGGTCGGCTATCGCCGGCTGCTGGGCTGCCGCAAGGCATTCAATGATAAAGGCGTCACCTTTGATGAGGCGGCGCAGTATGAACCAAGCCGCTTCTCCATGGAGGGCGGCTACCAGGCGGCGACGCGGTTATTGAAGCGAAGCCCGCAGATCACGGCTGTTTTCGCTCTTGGCGATTCGATCGCCATCGGGGCGATGCGTGCCATTGAAGACATGGGGCTCAACTGTCCCCAGGACGTCAGCGTCATTGGCTACGATGGTATCGCACAGGGCAGATATACGGTGCCGCGGCTCACTTCCATTCGTCAGGATGTGGATGCACTTGCCCGCAAAGGTGTGGAGGACCTTCTGGTCCGTCTGCAGTATGATCGGCAGGCGATCCATGAAATCGTGCCGTTTGAACTGGTCGAAGGCGAAAGTGTCTTCGTAAAACGTTAGAGGGGAGTTTCACATGAATCGTAGAGCAGGAATACTGATGCCGATCAGTG
Source organism: Galactobacillus timonensis (assembly GCF_900240265.1). Classification (NCBI taxonomy): domain Bacteria; kingdom Bacillati; phylum Bacillota; class Erysipelotrichia; order Erysipelotrichales; family Erysipelotrichaceae; genus Galactobacillus; species Galactobacillus timonensis. The sequence goes on along the minus strand of NZ_LT964739.1, from coordinate 27,712 downwards.
CACTGCCATCGCCCTATGGAATTGGGACACTGGGGAAGGAAGCCTGCCGCTTCATTGATTTTCTCGAGAAGGCCGGACAGTCCTACTGGCAGATTCTGCCAACGGGGCCGACGGGCTATGGCGACTCGCCATACCAGTCGTTCTCGGCCTTTGCCGGAAATCCGTATTTCATTGACCTGGATCTGTTGAAGAAGGACGGCCTGCTGAAGGCTGAGGAATATCGGAACATTGACTGGGGAAGTGATCCGCAGCGTGTCGACTACGGCACAATCTACAATCACCGCTTCGCCGTGCTCCATCTGGCCGCGGACCGTCTCAGGAAACATCTGCCGGATGATTATGAAGACTTCTGCCGGCAGAATGCGTTCTGGCTGGATGACTATGCACTGTTCATGGCGGAAAAAGAAGCGCATCAGGGCGTTTCCTTCATGGGATGGGAACCTTCGCTTCGCCGCCATAATCCAAAGGCTGTCGCCAGAGAAACAGAACGTCTGGCGGATCAGATTGAGTTCTGGAAGCTGATTCAGTACCTGTTCCGTAAGCAGTGGAATGATCTGCGCGATTATGCGCATCATCATGGGATCAAGCTGATCGGAGATGTGCCGATCTATGTGTCGCCGGATTCCAGTGATCTCTGGGGTCATCCGGATCTGTTCCAGCTGGATCGCAGCGGGAAACCGACGGAAGTTGCCGGATGTCCGCCTGATGGCTTTTCGGCAGACGGGCAGCTGTGGGGCAATCCACTCTATAACTGGAACCGGATGAAGAAGGATGGCTACCAGTGGTGGGCACAGCGCATCGCCTATCAGTTTACGATGATTGACGTGCTGCGCATTGACCATTTCCGGGGTTTTGAGTCCTATTACGCCATTCCGTATGGTGAAACGACTGCCCGCAACGGCAGATGGAAGAAGGGGCCCGGCATCGCGTTCTTCAAGACCATGGAACAGAAGCTGGGACATCTCGACATCATCGCGGAGGATCTTGGCTTCCTGACGCCGGAAGTGATTCAGATGGTGAAGGAAACGGGATATCCGGGGATGAAGGTGCTTGAATTTGCCTTCGATCCAAGGGATACCGGATCCGATTATCTGCCCCATAAATATACGCACAACTGTGTCGTCTATACGGGGACCCATGATAACGAGACCGTCAACGGCTGGATGAAGAATTCGCCGAAGGAGTATACGAAACGCGCCATCGAGTATCTCAACCTCTCAAAGTCCGAGGGATATCACTGGGGATTTCTGCGGGGAGCGTATGAATCGGTCGGCGACCTGGTCGTGATGCAGTATCAGGATCTGCTGGGGCTGGGCGATGAGGCACGTTTCAATGTTCCATCGACCACGGGCAATAACTGGGTATGGCGGACCGTAAAAGGAAGCTGGACCAATGCCCTTGCAAAGAAGCTTTATCACTTCACAATGATTTATGACCGTCTTCCGGGAACGGAAGCCGAAATTTAAAGGAGAAAACAAATTATGTCGGATGTTGAACTGAAACATATCCGCAAGGTCTATCGTGACCAGGAACCTGCAAAGCACCGTTTCGGTAAGAAGCCGGAAGAAAAGAAAAAGAATGCGAATCTGAAGCGTACCGAGGAAGGTGTCCTTGCGGTCGATGACTTCAATCTCAAGATCAAGGATCAGGAATTCATCGTCCTTGTCGGACCGTCCGGCTGCGGCAAGTCGACGACGCTGCGCATGGTCGCAGGTCTGGAAGAGATCACACACGGCGACCTTCTGATTGACGGCAAGCGTGTCAACGATGTGGCACCGAAGGATCGTGATATTGCGATGGTATTCCAGAGCTATGCTCTGTATCCGCATATGACGGTTCGTGAGAACATGGAATTTCCGCTGAAGATCCGCAAGATGCCGAAGGAAGAGATTGATGCCCGCGTCAATGATGCGGCCGAGATCCTTGGCATCACGGAATATCTGGACCGTAAGCCGAAGGCACTGTCCGGCGGCCAGCGTCAGCGTGTTGCGATCGGGCGTGCAATTGTCCGTAATCCGAAGGTTCTTCTGATGGATGAGCCGCTGTCGAACCTGGATGCGAAGCTCCGCAACCAGATGCGTGCCGAGATCATCAAGCTGCGTCAGAAGATTCATACGACATTCATCTATGTTACGCATGATCAGACGGAGGCGATGACGCTGGGGGATCGGATCGTGATCATGAAGGATGGTGTCATTCAGCAGATCGGTACGCCGCAGACGGTGTATGACAATCCGGTGAATCTGTTTGTGGCAGGGTTCATTGGTGTTCCGCAGATGAACTTTTATGATGGAACATTGATCAAAAAGGCGGACGGCAGCTATGCGGTGCAGGTTGAGGATGCCGTGATTGATCTTTCGGCTGAGAAGTGTGCGCATCTGAAGGAGCGCAGCGTTGAGGGACAGGAAGTGACGATCGGTGTTCGTCCGGAACATATTACGTTAACAAAGACGGAAGGAAAGATGGTCAAAGGCACGGTAGATGTTGCGGAGCTGATGGGAGCCTCGGAGCATCTGCATGTGAATGCGATGGGGAAGGACGGCATCATCATTGTGCCGACGCTGGATCTGAAGGGAAGCAGCTTCACAATCGGTTCGCCGATCGAGTTTACATTCCCGGGATCGATGGTGCATGTGTTTGACAAGAAGACGGGCATCAACCTGGAATATGATCCAGAGACGATGCGTCGTCCGGACTGATCAGGTTCGCGTTATGGGGAGTCCTGCGGGGCTCCTTTTTGTTTATGGTGCGACGGGGGACTTTGATCTTGCCTTGTACTTTTGGAGGATTCGTTTGCGGATTTGTGATTCTTTGAGCATTTCATTTGTTATTCGGAGCTCTTTTTTCTATACTCTGCTTTAGAGAGAAGGAGGGAATCATTCATGAGTGTTAATCTTCGTAAGGCGGCAATTATCGGCTGTGGGGCGGTTGGAGCTGCTTCGGCATTTTCTCTGATGGAGTCAAAGCTTTTCTCCGAACTTGTCCTGCTGGATGTAAATCAGGCGAAGGCGGAAGGTGAGGCAATGGATATTTCCCATGGTACGTCGCTGATTTCGCCGCAGCGTATCTATGCCGGTACCTATGATGATATTGCAGATGCGGCTGTCATTGTGCTGACGGCTGGTGCGGCGCAGAAGCCGGGTGAGACCCGTCTGGATCTGATCCATAAAAACATTTCGATTCATTCTTCGATTATGGCGGAGATTCGCCGGGTGAAGCCGCAGGGCATTCTGCTGGTGGTCGCAAATCCGGTGGATATTCTTACATACTATGCGTCGAAGGCATCCGGAATGCCGGAGGGCCGTGTCTTCGGCTCGGGAACGGTACTCGATTCGGCACGTCTTCGTAATGCGATCGGCAATGTGCTGGATGTGGACAGCCGCTCTGTTCATGCGAGCATCATCGGAGAGCATGGTGACAGTGAGATTGCGGCATGGTCGCATGCGAATGTGTCCGGTGTTCCGCTGGCAGATTTCTTTGCGCTGCGGGGCATGGGCGAAATGGACATGAATGCGATTGAAGAAAAGATTGCCAATGATGTGCGCCGCAGTGCTTATGAAATCATTCAGCGTAAAGGCGCGACGTGTTATGGCATTGCGGTCAGCGTGAGCCGGATCTGCTCGGCAATTGTGAAGGATGAAAAGAGCATTCTGCCGGTGTCGACGGTTCTGCACGGGACGTATGGAATTGATGATTGTGCGCTTTCGGTTCCGGCGATTGTTGGAAGTAAGGGAATCGAGGGCCTGGTACCTGTGGCGTTGAGCGAAGAGGAGCGTACGGAGCTTCTGGAAAGCGCAAAGCTGTTGAAGAATAATATGGAAGGTATTACTTTTTGATGGAAAAGTTCGTTTTGAGACTGTCTGAGTCACTTTGTGAAATGTCTATCGCAGACAGTTGAAAGACACCTGGTAATATGTTAAATTATTAAGGCTGCTCAACACAGAAAAAGGAAAAGGATAAGAGAAAAATGAAGAAGGCATTTGCGGCAATTGGTGCATCTGTTCTTGCACTGAGCCTCGCGGCTTGCGGCAACTCAAGCTCTGCTGCAGCATCTACTGCAGCTGCTGCTTCGACGGCTGCTGCGGCTGCTTCGACAGCTGCTGCTGAAACAACAGAAGCTGCTTCCACGACTGGCGTTTATACGATTTACAATGCGACGGGTGAGTCTGTAACAGATCTGTATCTGTATCCGACAGGTTCTTCCGATAAGGGTGACAACCTTGCAGGTGAAAAGGGCTTCTCCGATGCACATGCAATGGTAGCTACCTATGATGATGGCAGCGCTGATACGAAGCTGACCCTTGAATTCACAACGGCTTCCGGCATGACGGGAACATTTGAGACGCTGTCCATTGAGACGGCTCCGATCTCTCTGATCGCTGAGGATGCACGTACGGGCGCTACGCAGATTGCGTTCCAGGCTACACCGGCTGTTTACGATATCTACAACGTAACCGGCGAGGAAGTTACTGATCTGTATCTGTATCCGACAGGTTCTTCCGATAAGGGTGACAACCTGATCGCTGAGGCGAAGGAAGATGGCGGACATCAGACGATTACGCTGGATGAAGTTCCGGCTGATCTGATTTCGGATGGTAAAGTTGGCCACTTCACGATTGAGTTCACAACGGCTTCCGGTTACACGGGATCGTTTGACAACCTGTCCTATGAGACAGCTCCGATTCAGCTGATCGCTGAAGACGCCAAGACGGGTGCTACAGGCATTGCCTTCGGCACTCCGGCTGAGTAATCTGGTCATTTGACTATCGTTGTGTTGTGCAGAGCAAAAGGAAAAAAGAACCGTCAGAGGCAAGGCCCCTGGCGGTTTTTTAGTGCGTAAAATCGATCTTCATTACTTCCTGATGCTGGTGGTTGAGAACGGTGAACCCGGACTCCGTAAGGATGCCATAGCAGCGGTCACTGCCGCCTTTGGGAATGCCGGTGGATCCGGGATTGAGAAGATAGATGCCGTCTTCATTTACTTCTGCGGTCGGGATGTGGGTGTGACCGCTGAGGAAGATATCGCCCCGCTTCAGTTTCGGTAGATTGGACGGACTGTAGGTATGACCGTGGGAAATGAAAATGCGCCGCTTTCCGATCATAAAAGAGTTGTAGGTGCCTAGGACCGGGAAATCGAGTACCATCTGGTCCACTTCGCCATCGCAGTTGCCCTTGATGGCAAGGATGCGGTCCGACTTTGGATTGAGCATGGCAATGACTTCCTTTGGGGCATAGTCTTGAGGTACAGGATTGCGTGGACCGTGGTAGAGAATATCGCCAAGCAGGAGAATGGCATCGGCGCCGGAACGTTCGTATGCGTCAAGAACCAGCCTTGCGCCGGTGGTGGATCCGTGAATGTCGCTTGCGACAAGATATTTCATATGGTTACCGCCTTTTCCGTATTTCATTATAATAATGGCAGGACCATTATCCGCTCAGAAAATGGATCCAATCGGAAAGCTGTGTTTCGTTATTGATATTCGCTGCATCCCCTCAGCGGGAGCGGCAGGAGGTGGAAAATGAGAAACAAACAGCGGGTACTGCGGCTGACGCTTGCGGCCTTTTTCGTGGCGATTGAAATTGTACTGGCGGTTACGCCGCTGGGTTACATTCCGATCGGTGCCATCAGTATTACGACGCTTCATATTCCGGTGATTCTCGGCGGAGTTTTGATGGGGCCGGGCTTCGGTGCGATGGTTGGCTTTGTCTTCGGCATGACGTCGATGATCCGGGCGACGATGACACCGACCATTACGAGCTTCTGCTTTTCGCCGTTTATTACGGTCGGCGGCGTTTCGGGTAACTTTGCGTCCATTGTGATTGCGCTGGGACCACGTATTTTTCTGGGGTGGTTCTCGGGCGCTCTGTACAGGCAGTTAAGGAAGAAGATGAAATCTGCCGGTGCAGCTTCGATTTCGGCCGGCGTCAATACACTACTGCACACACTGCTGGTGATGGGGCTGATCTGGCTGTTTTTCGGAGATGCCTATGCCGGTGCGGCGGGAATTGCGGTCGGTGCCGTGATTCTTACGGTGCTGGCATCGAACGGCATTATTGAAATCATTCTTGCGATGGCGGTGGTGCCGGCGGTGAACCGGGCATTACGGCCGGTAATGGAAAGGATGGGATTGCGGAATGAATAATGGAAAGCCATGCGTTGTGATCGGTGTTGGCGGCGGGATTGCGGCTTACAAGATCTGTACACTTGTTTCGCACCTGAGCCAGGCCGGCGTTGAGGTGCATGTTTTGATGACGAAGGAGGCGCAGCAGTTTGTATCGCCGTTAACCTTTCAGACGCTGTCGCATCAGCGGGTCATTACCGATATGTTTTCAACGGATTTTGAGCCGAATGTGGAGCATGTGGCGCTTGCCAAAATGGCGGATGTCTTCGTGATTGCCCCGGCAACGGCCAATCTCATCGCCAAGGTGGCTAACGGCATCGCCGATGACATGTTGACAACGACGTTTCTGGCCTCCAGGGCCGTGAAGCTCATCGTTCCGGCAATGAACACCGGCATGCTCGAAAATCCGATTACGCGGCACAACATTCAGCTGCTGAAAGACTACGGATATCATGTTATGGAGAGCGGATCGGGACTGCTTGCATGCGGAGACTCGGGCAGCGGCAGACTGCCGGAACCGGAGGAGATTCAGGATTATGTCGAAGAACTGCTGACGCCGAAGACGCTGGCGGGGAAGAAGATACTGATCACTGCCGGTCCGACGCAGGAAGCGATCGATCCGGTTCGCTACATCACCAATCACAGTACCGGTACGATGGGCTACCAGCTTGCCAGAGCAGCCCGCAATGCCGGTGCGGATGTAATACTTGTCAGCGGTCCGGTGCACCAGAAGACCCTGCGCGCGATATGCACAGTGCCGGTAATCACGGCGCAGGATATGGCGCAAGCGGTGCTTGCGAAGGCGGGGGAGATGGACGCACTTATTTTTGCGGCGGCGGTAGCTGACTTTACGCCTGCGGAAACTGCGGTGGACAAGATCCATAAGAAGGATAGTGAGGGGATGTGTCTCGAGCTGAAGCGGACAGTCGATATCCTCAAGACCGTTGGGGAACATAAGCGGCCCGGCCAGACGCTGATCGGCTTTTCGATGGAGACAAAGGATGTGATCGCCAGCAGTGAGGCGAAGCTGACGGCGAAGAACTGTGACTATATCGTTGCCAATGATCTTCGTGAAGCAGGTGCCGGCTTTGGGACGGGAACCAATCATGTGCGGATTCTTTCGCGCGATGGTGTTGTGGATCTCGGCCTTCTGAGCAAGGCTGAGACGGCGCGCAGAATTCTGGATCATTGTCTTGGAGGAAAGTAAGCAATGTTATTGACGATCGATGTAGGCAATACACATATCAAGATGCAGATGATGGAGGGGATCGAGACAAAGGCGGTCTTCCGTCTGACGACGCGGACGCCGCGTACCAGCGATGAGTACATTACGCAGTTCCGCTCTTTTCTGGATCTGTATGATCTTTCCAGGGCATCGGTGGATGATGTGATCATTTCGTCCGTTGTTCCCAAGATCATGTATTCACTGAATTCGGCGGTTCTGAAGTTCTTCGGCTATGAACCTTTGATTGTGGGTCCTGGCATCCGCAGCGGCATCGAAATACGTACGGAAAATGCCAAGGAAGTCGGAGCGGACCGGATCGTGGATGCGGCAGCGGCGTATTATACCTATCATCGGTCGTGCATCGTGGTGGACTTCGGTACGGCGACGACATTTGACTATGTTTCCAGGGACGGCGTCTTTTCCTATACCGTCATTGCCCCGGGGGTCGGAATCTGTGCCAATGCGCTGACAACGCAGACGGCAAAGCTGCCGGATATCGAGATCCAGAAGCCGGCCAGTGTGCTGGGACACAATACGGTCACCGGCATGCAGGCGGGTGTTGTCTACGGGTATATCGGTGCCGTCGAGTACATCCTGAAGCAGATGAAGAAGGAGCTGAAGGATCCGGATGCCTATGTCGTGGCAACCGGCGGGATCGGCCGCGTAATTTCGGCGGCGACGGATGAGATTGATGCCTATGATCCCAATGTGGCAGGCATCGGCATGGCCATCATCTACGATTTCAACAAGGATAAGAGGAAGAAGGTCAAGGCATGAGGGAGCCGCTGAGCTTTTATCAGGTATTTGTGCGTAATTGCAGCGCGGAAGGCACCTTGAAGCGGGTGGAATATGATCTTAACCGGATCAAAGCTATGGGCTTCGATTATGTCTATCTTCTGCCCGTGCATCCGATCGGAGAAAAGGGACGGAAGGGGACCTATGGCTCCCCGTATGCGATCGCGGATTATGATGCGGTTGATCCGGATCTTGGGACGATGGATGATTTCCTGGATCTTGTACATGCGGCGCATGCGCGGGGACTGAAGGTGATGATGGACATTGTTCTTCATCACAGCGCTGCCGATCATCCGTGGGTGAAGAAACATCCGTCCTGGTATGCGAAGGAAAATGCGGTGGCAGACTGGAGCGATGTGCGCGACTTTAACTTTGAAAGCGAAGAGCTGAGAGAGACGCTTCTGGACAGTCTTCTGCACTGGGTGGAAGACGGCGTGGACGGGTTCCGCTGTGATGTGGCGTCGCTGGTTCCGCTGTCTTTCTGGAAGGATCTGCGCTCTCGGGCGAAGATGCTGAATCCGCAGTTTGTGATGCTTGCGGAGAGTGTTGAAAGTCCGTTTGTGCTCTGGATGCGCTCCAAAGGCATTGATGCGCTGAGTGATGGCGAGCTGGCACAGGCATTCGATGATCTTTATCCCTACACGGTCAGGGAAGAAATGGAAGATGCCGTGACGCATTCGAATCTGGTTCCGTATGAAAAGGCGGTTAACCAGCTGCTGGCTTCGCTTCCTTCTTCGACGCGTGAGATCTGGTATCTGGAGAATCATGATCGTAAGCGGATCTATTCGCTGCTGAACGAGAACGAAACAAAGTTCAGAAACTGGCTGGCGTGGTCGTTCTTCATGCCGGGGGATGCCTTTGTCTATAACGGACAGGAGGCGTATGCGATTCATCAGCCGTCGCTGTTCGAGAAGGATCCGATCGACTGGTCGAAGCGGGATCAGAAGCTGGAGGAAACGATTGCGGCCTACAACCGGATGCGCCGGAAAATGATGGGGCAGATCCGCTGCGGCTTTTTCATAGAAAATGATGCGATGTTTGAAACGGCTCTGTACGGGGAGACGGAAACCTTCGCGGGTCTTTACAATGTGCGCGGAAGAGGCGGTCTTCTGCATACGCATCTGAAGAATGATGAATATCTGAATGTGCTCACCGGTAAGCCGGTGACGATCACAGACGGTGATGTGGCTGCGGATGCGCTTCCGGCATTACTGAAGATCAGTCCGGATTCCTGGAACCTTCAATAAGCAGGAACAGATAAAGAACTTCTCCTTCATGATCGGCAGAAGTTCTTTTTCGTTGTGTCCTTTGGGAAAATCTGACAATTCTTTCGGCAGTACGTCAAACATCATGAATACAATGACGAACATCCTAACCGCATTCATTCACTGGGTGGAGAATAGATGAAGAAGATTAGAATGCTGATGGCGTTTTGGGCGCTTTTTCGCTTGCCGCATGCAGCGGTGTATCTTCGGCTGCACCCAGGGTTCTGAAAGGAACGGATGAGGGCTTTGGAGGAACCATTACTGCAGAAGTCACCATCGACGGTGATGGAAAGATTACGGATCTTGCGCTGAGCGGTGCGACGATGTCGCTGAAGGATGTACACGGCAATCTCATCGGAGCTGTGGAAGTCGCCTATGAAGCTGCGAAGCCATCGGTGATTGAAAACAAGTAACAGTGATCGGCAGGGCTGTCCAAAAAGGGTGGCCCATTTTCAGGCTGCCGGTTCATCAGACGTGTAACGGTCTTTTCCGTTCTGCTTGGACTTGTACATCAGGGCGTCGGCGCGCTGCGTGACGGATTCCGGTGTGTCGTTTTCCCGGATGCATGTGATGCCGATGGAAGCGGTCACCGAGAGATGGAGGCCTTCAAATTCAACATCCATACTGCGGATGGCGTTCAGACATTTTTCTGCGATCGTCCGGATGTTGGAAGGATCCTGAATCGGATAGATCCCCAGGAATTCTTCGCCGCCCCAGCGTCCGAAGATGTCATTCTTCCGGTTGATGCTGGTGAGGATGTGCGTCAGTTTCTTCAGTACAAGATCGCCGGCCTCGTGGCCGTACGTATTGTTGAATTTACTGAAGTTGTCCACATCCATGAAGAGGACGCCAAACTGCTTGTTCATCTTCTTCCGCAGGATGATGCGATAGGCAAGGGCATCGTCAAGAAAACGGCGGTTGGCAATGCCGGTCAGCTGATCATGATGGGCAACGTTGCTGAGCTGGCGGACCATCTGATCATCGATGTGCTGCGAACCAACTTCACAGAACTCTTCCATCACAAATTCCAACTGATGGTTCTCAGCAAAGACCGGGATGAATCTTGTTTCGATCAGGACACGCCTGCCGTTCTTGTGGCGCAGGAACACTTTCTCGGAGCGTTCCTGCCCATCCTGATAGGTTTTGAGATAGGGGCATAGGGAGGTGCACAGCTGATGTCCCTCGAGATCGATATGATCCAGCCCGCTTTCGAAACAGTATTTGCCGACCATTTCCTCTCTGCTTCTGCCGCTGATGCGTTTGGCCGATTCGTTCCAGTATACGATTCGACGTTCGCGGTCGGCGATGTAGACTCCGGTTATGGAATTGTCCAGGATCTGCTTCAGTTCTGAGCTCAACTTCAGAGGTTTCGCCTTTATACCTCTAGTAAAGCGCTTCTGAGGAAAATGATACGTTTTCTGCATGACGTTTTTTTCGTTTTGGGGATGAAGAAAGCAGGCTGTAGTTTCCTTCAGCCTGCTTTTCAGCTTTTCTGGTTGATGAAAAATGTTCCGGTTACTTCCAGAGAACATCCGGATAGGTGCCGTTGTCCTTGAGCGCCTGAATGCGGGCAACGACTTCGGGCTTATCTTCCTTGTAGGTGACGCCGAACCACTTGTCACTGGAGCTGAGCATATGAACCTTGATCTTTCCTTCCGAGACGAGGGTTCCGATGCCGGTCGGAATGACATGTTCGCACTTGAGCGGATTCTTCTCAATGTTAGCGGCAAGGAAGTCCTTGAACAGCGGCTCCATCTCATCGAAGATCTTCGGTGTAAAGCCCCAGAAGTTCATCGATACCAGAGCGTCGTCTGCGATCGGCTTCCATTCGCCATTGTCTTCATAGATGGCGTGACCGTCCTTCAGAGCGATCTTCTGAATCTCCTGAATGGCACTCAGGCAGCCGTCCTTCTGCTGGCAGAGGCCGCGGGTCACGGTGCCGTTGGCCGTCAGTGTGTTGAGGCACTTGAAGCCGACCATTGCGTAATTATCATCGGCTACTTCCGTGGTCAGATACCTGTAGATGACTTCATAGGCATTGCGGCCGTAGAAGTCATCGGCGTTGATGATGGCAAAGGGCTCATTGACAATGCCTTTGCATGCAAGAAGGGCGTGCGTTGTACCCCAGGGCTTGACGCGGCCTTCCGGTACGCTGAAGCCTTCCGGAATATTGTTCATGTCCTGGTAGGCGAAGTCCACTTCCATTCCGCCGTTGGTGACGCGGTCCGTCAGTGCTTTGCGGAACAGCTCCTCATGTTCGCGTTTGATGATCAGAACAACCTTGCGGAAGCCGGCCTTGTAAGCATCATAGATGGAAAATTCGATGATCGGTTCGCCATGGCTGCCGACGCCGTCGATCTGCTTCATGCCGCCGTAACGGCTGCCCATGCCTGCTGCAAGAATGACCAGAGTTGGTTTTATGCTCATATGTTCTTATCCTCTTTCTTCTTTAAATTCACTTCTGCAACAATTATACACGCTTACATGGATTCAATCTTGTTAGAATAGGGGCATGGCGAAACCCTTGATCCTTGCCAGCAGTTCGCCACGCCGTCAGGAACTGCTGCAGAAAACCGGAATCTCCTTTACGATTGATCCCGCTGATATCGATGAGACGATTGATCTCAGTCTTCCGGTGGAGGAGGAAATCCAGCGGCTTGCGTTCCGCAAGGCGGATGCGGTTTTGAGACGTCATCCCGATGCCATGATCCTTGGCTCCGATACCGTTGTATACTGTCAGGGCGAAGTGCTTGGAAAGCCGAAAGATGCTCATGATGCGCGCCGCATGCTTGGCATGCTCAGTGATCACCGTCACGAAGTGATTACGGGGCTGTGTCTGCTGTCAAACCGGCGCCGTTACAGTACCGTATCAACGGCCTATGTCACCTTCGGTCCGATGAGTGAGGAAGAGATCGACGCCTATGTTACCTGCGGGGAACCGTTTGGAAAAGCGGGTTCCTATGCCATCCAGGGGAAGGCATCGTGCTACATTACAGGCATTGAAGGAGATTATTACAGCATCGTCGGTCTGCCGGTTCATCTGGTGTATGAGGAGCTGAAAAATCGAGAATTATATTGAATCCTGCGGTTGTATTGGGTATGATGTATTCGCTGTCGCCGGATTAGTATAACGGTAATACAGGCCCTTGGTAAGGGTCAGCCGGCAGTTCAACTCTGCCATCCGGCACCATGATCTGAAAGTGTTGACCGCATATGCGGTCTTTTTTTTTGATCCGCTCTTGCCGTAGGGCTGGCATTGTGGTGGGTGTGTAATGGTATAATGATTCGACGAAGGGAGAATCAGCCTTGTCCAACTATAACTTTACGCTGACCATGGAAAATGTAAGGGCCATCACGGTGATGTTCCTGGATATTCTGGCCATGTGGTTCCTTTTATATTATGCAATTCAGCTGATCCGCAAATCGCGCAAGACGGTTCAGATCTTCAAGGGCATTCTCATCGTCCTTGTGGTTGACTGGGCTGCCCGCTTTCTCGGCATGCGTACGCTGGAGCATTTTGCCGATATCTTTGTCAACTGGGGCTTCCTGGCTGTCATCATCATTTTCCAGGAGGAGATCCGCGGCCTGCTTGAAGGTCTTGGCAAGTCCAACGTACTCTCCCGCATCAGTACGCTGACCGGCGATGAGAAGGAAAATCTTGTGGATCAGATCGTGACGGCGACGATGCTGCTGTCGCAGGATCAGACGGGTGCCCTCATCTGCATTGAGCAGAGTCATTCGCTGGATGATTTCATTGCGACCGGTACGCCGCTGAACTCGGATGTTTCGGCTGAGCTGCTGACATCGATCTTTGTGACATCAACACCTCTCCATGATGGCGCCGTCATCATCCAGGGTGACAAGATCGCCTGTGCAAGTGCCTACTTCCCGCCGACGAATCTTGATCTGCCGAACCGCTATGGTGCCCGCCACCGGGCGGCGATCGGTATCTCGGAGATTACGGATGCTGTGACGATCGTCGTCTCGGAAGAAACCGGTGCCGTGTCCATTGCGGAAGGCGGTGTTCTTACAACCGTAAACAAGACGCAGCTGCGCAATCATCTGCTGCGTGTCATCTGCGGAACGGAGACAGAAGTTACTTCGAACCGTTCGACACGGAAGGCGGCACAGGAAGATGCCCGTCCCCGTGATGTCATCATTGAGGATGAAAAGCCTGTCAAGACGGTCAAGCCGGCTGCCAGGAAGGATGGCAGTGATGAACAGAAGACGTCCGGCAATACCGGCCTTCTGAAGAAGCTTGCTGTTCGTCATCAGGATGAAGAAACGGCACCTTCCGGCCGGATTCAGGCGGAAGAGGTTGTTGTGCCTGAGGGGCAGGAAACAGAAAAGATCGAGGAGCTTGAGCAGGAAGCTTCGGAAATCAAGCTGCCGCATAAGAAGAAGCGTCCAAAGCCGAGCTACCCGGATAATGCTCAGGTGCGCCGCTTTGAACAGGAACGCAAGGAAGAAGAAGAACGCCAGCAGCGCCTGAAGGAAGAGGCGAAACAGCGTGTCGAGGCCGAAGCAAAGGTGGCGGAAGAAGAACGTGCCCGCAAGGCGGCTGCCGAAGCCAGGGCAAAGGCAGAGGCCGAGGCTAAAGCAAAGGCTGAGGCAGAAGCGAAGGCCAAAGCGGAAGCGGAAGAAACAGCGCGTCAGGAACAGGCTGCCGCAGCTGAAGAAACGGTGGCTCCCGTGAGGCCGATGACGGCGGAGGATGTACGCCGTGCGCGCCAGGAGGCGCTGGATCGGCTGACCGGCCGCAAGACGGTACGCGAAGAAGAAAAGAAGCCTGAGGAAACCAAGCCTGCAAAAAAGGCGCAGGATGGCTTTGATACGGATGGCGTGGATCTTTCGAAGCTTGTCGGTTTCAAGGAAGATCTTGATAAGACGATGACGATGATCGATGGCCTTTCCTCCGTCTCCGATGATTCTGACAAAACGAAAGGAGACGAAAAATGAGTGAGCCCGAGAAGAAGCAGCGCACGGATAACCGTGGCGATGCGAACAAGACGGAACTTGCCAACAGGATAGCCTCACAATCCAAGCGCATGGATCGTACATATCAGACTGTTTCCAATGGCCTGATCCGCATTTTCCGGTGGTTTTCAACCCTGTTGGACAAGACGCTGTTCAATCCGCGCTATACGCGTCTGGTGTCTTTGATTCTGGCGATCGTTCTTTATCTGATCGTCAATTACAATACCAATTCGTCTCTGCATACAACGACGCTGCAGCAGGCACGCAGTCTGAATGCGGTCACTGTTACGGCAAACTACAACAGCGACATCTTTGAGCTGGATGGTCTTCCGGCGACGGCGGACATCACCATTACGGGTGATGCGTCTTCCGTTACGGCGGCAGCCGCCAGCGGCGGTGTTGTGGTGGCAGATCTGGAAGGTTTGACCGAGGGGACGCATGAAGTGAAGCTGGAGGCCCAGGGGTTCGGCAGCTCCGTTTCCGTCAAGATCGATCCTTCCAATGTCATTCTGACGCTGAAGAAGAAGACGACGCGGCAGTTTGATGTGTCCTATGACTTCATCAACCGGGACAAGATGGACAGCATCTATTCTCTGGGTACGCCGCAGTTTGAGTACACCAAGGTCAATGTCCGGGCGGCCAAGGATACGCTCGATTCCATTGCGTTCATCAAGGCACTGATTGATGTGTCGGGCCAGACTGCTGACTTTACGCAGGAGGCGAAGCTTGTGGCCTATGATGTCAACGGTCAGCCGGTGACGGCGGACATTGTGCCGGGTACTGTATCGGTTACGGTTCCGGTCACGTCGCCGAATAAGACGGTTCCGATTGAAGTGGAAGTTACAGGTGAGGTTCCGGACGGCATGGCCATCGCTTCCATTACGACGGATCAGCAGTCGGTGACCATCTATGGTTCGGAAGCGGTTCTGGGACAGATTGACAAGGTTGTTGTTTCGCTGAATGCTTCATCGATCACCAAGGATACGACGATCATGAGGCCGATTACGCTGCCCAGCGGCGTTACCTCTTCGAGCATCAATCAGATTACGATGAATGTGACGCTTGGCGAAGGTGTCAGTAAGACGATTGACGGCGTCAATATCAACTACCGCAACAATGTAAACAACTACAAGGCGTCTGCGGTTGATAAGACGACGACATCGGTGGTTGTCTTCGGTACGCAGGAAAACATTGATTCCATTACGGCAAGTGACATTGATGTGTATGTGGATATGCAGAATGCGGTGCCGGGAGTCCAGGACTTTCCGCTGGAAATCGAGCAGCCGGAAGGCGGCCTGGTAAGGTACTCTCTGACGGAGTCAACGTATACGCTCAATGTGCTGGGCGAGACGAATGACAATACAGGCAGTGAAGAAGGAGCGGATGTAAACAATGGGTAAGTATTTTGGAACGGATGGAATCCGGGGCCGTGCAAATGAAGGCCTGACGGCGGACCGTGCATTCCTTGTGGGGCGCAGTCTGGGTGAGTATTTTTCCCGCGAAGGAAAGAAGAAGATTGTGATCGGCAAGGACACGCGTCTTTCGTCCGACATGCTGGAAGCGGCACTAGCCGCCGGTATCGCCAGCGAGGGCTGTGACGCCTATCTGACGGGATATGGTCCGACGCCGATGATCTGCTGGCTGACAGTTCATGAGGACTTTGCCTGTGGGGCGATGATTTCGGCTTCGCACAATCCGTACTTCGATAATGGCATCAAGGTATTCTCCAAGGAGGGTATTAAGATTCCGGCAGAGATCGAGGATCATATCGAGGACTGCATCGATGGCCGTTATCAGATGACCTATAAAATAAACGATGAGATCGGGAAGATATTCTCCTATCCCGAAGGTGTGGAGCATTACATTGCGGCCGTCGAGAAGATGTTTGCGATGGATCTGAAGGGCTTCCGGGTGGCGATGGATTGTGCCAACGGTTCCTCTTCCTTTACGGCAGAGCGTGTGTTCAAGGATCTCGGGGCGGATGTGACGGTTCATAACCATGAGCCCAACGGCATCAATATCAATAACCGCTGCGGTTCGACGCATCCGGCGGATTTCCAGGAATTCATGAAGGCAAATCAGGGCAGGTTCGATCTTGGTCTGACCTTCGATGGAGATGCGGATCGCCAGATTCTTGTGCGTCCGGATGGTGAACTTGTGGATGGTGACTATGTGCTTTACATTGCCGGCCGCTATCTCAAGGATCACGGGATGCTGAACAACAATACCATCGTTACGACGGTGATGGCGAACCTCGGCCTGTGGAAGGCGATGGAAGCCAATGGCATTGAGGTTCAGAAAACCCAGGTTGGCGACAAGTATGTGTATGACTGCATGTGCAAGGGCGGCTTTGTGATCGGCGGCGAGCAGAGCGGTCACATCATTTTCTCCCAAGTGGAGACGACGGGCGATGGTCTGGTGACGGCGCTGATGATTACGAAGATCATGCGTGAAACCGGGAAGACGATCGATGAGCTGTGCGAAGGTCTGGTGATTTATCCGCAGGTGCTGGTCAATGTTCCGGTAACGGACAAAGAGGCAGCGATGAAGGATCCGGAGGTGCTTGCGGCAGTGGAAAAGGTCGATACGACGCTCAAGGGCAATGGCCGCGTGCTGGTTCGCGCTTCGGGGACGGAGCCGCTGGTACGTGTCATGGCTGAGGCGCAGACCGATGCCATCTGTCAGGAACAGGTTGATTTTGTGGCGGACATTGTGCGCCGCAAGTACGGTACGACGCGTTAAAACTGGAAAGGCAGACGCAGTTCTGCCTTTTTGCGATTTGGTGAAATGAGGGAAGGAGGGACCGTATGAAACGTGTCATCTGCATTGTTGAGGATGAAAAGGATCTCAATGAGCTGGTCAAGCGGTATCTGGAAAAAGAAGGCTATGAGGTGCGGTCCTATCTGACGTTTGATGAGGCGCAGCAGCATACGGGTGACAGTGATGTTTCGCTGTGGATCCTCGATATCATGCTGGGGGATAAGAGCGGCTTCGATCTGATTGAAGAGATCCGTCAGCTGTATCCTTCGCTTCCGGTGATCTTCATGTCGGCGCGTGACAAGGAGTTTGACCGCATCATCGGCCTGGAAAAGGGCAGCGATGACTATATTACGAAGCCGTTTTCGCCCAAGGAGCTTGTGCTTCGCGTGAACAACATCATCCGCCGTACCTATAAGGATGCAGAAACCATCATTAACGTGGACGGTTATCAGGTCGATGAAAGCAAGCGCTTTGTGGTGGATCCCAAGGGTGTGAACATTGATCTGACGACGAAGGAATTTGATCTGCTGATGCTGTTTGTCAAGAACAAAGGCTCTGCCTTCAGCAGGGAACAGATTCTGGAGAGAGTCTGGGAGACAAGCTATTACGGATCGGACCGTGTCGTGGATGATACGCTGCGGCGTCTGAGGCGCAAGATGCCGGATCTGAACATTCATACGATCTACGGCTTCGGTTACCGGCTGGACTGATATGAAGCGGATTCGTCTGTGGCTGCGTGAACTGACGCTGACGCAGCAGCTTGTGACCATTGTGTTTCTGGTCATTTCGTTTTTTGCGCTCTTTGTTTTTTCGATTCTTTCGCCGCAGATCAATTCGTTTGCGGGAAATGAAATGTATCGTATGCTGCATAATTCGCAGTATACGGTTTCCTATTATCTGAATCAGTATCCTTCATCTTCGCTGCCGGGCAATCAGTCTTCGAGCATTCAGCAGTTGATCTACGATCCTGTGACGGATTCCTTTTTGAACAGTGATCTGCAGGATGGAGGGTTTCTCGACGGGGTTCGGGAAAATATTCTGGATGGCGTCAAGGATACGGAGGATGATCTGTATTCCGTTTCCAGCGGGCGCTTCAGTGATGTTGATATCTACTACTGCATTACGCAGTTGAACGATGGGCGCTATCTTGTGTCGCTGGTGCCGAATTCCTATGAGGGGCAGTTCCGTTCGCAGCTGGTCAATAACGTTGTGAATCTGAACATCATGGTGGCGGCGGTGCTGCTGATGATTTTGACGATCTGGGTGGCATCGATCATTGTGCCGCTGTACCAGATCAAGACCTACATCAACCGGATCAAGAACGATGAGCCGGCGGAGCTCAACATTGACCGGCGGGATGAGATCGGCGACGTGGCCAATGCGCTGCGTGATATGCAGGCCGAACTGGCGCGTCAGAACAAAGAGAAGCAGGAGATGATTCAGAACATTTCTCATGATCTGAAGACGCCGATTGCGACGATCCGCTCCTATGGGGAGTCGATCAAGGATGGCATTTATCCCTATGGCACTCTGGAGCAGTCGGTGGATGTGATCATCGAGCATGCGGACCGGCTGGACAAGAAGGTGCGTTCTTTGATTGCGCTGAACAAGATGGACTATCTGCTGGATTCATGTGAGCCGGGAGATCATCTGAACATGTCGCAGGTCATTGACAAGGCGATTCTTTCGTTGAAGGTTGTGCGGCCGGAGATACGGATTGAGACGGATGTGGACAAGACGGTATGCTTCCATGGCGAAGAGGAGCCGTGGCGCATCGTGGTAGAGAATCTGATGGACAATGCGCTGCGCTATGCAAAGGCGCTGATCAAAATCGAGCTGAAGCCGGGGCAGCTGGTTGTGTTTGATGATGGGCAGCTGCTCGATGAGGACCGGATGAAGAAGCTGTTTCATCCCTATGAAAAGGGTACGGATGGGCAGTTCGGTCTTGGCCTGAGCATCGTGTACCGTGTCTGTACGACCTATGGCTACCATGTGAGTGCGGAGAATCGGACGGATGGCGTTGCCTTCCGCATCTGGAAAGATCTCGACAAGAAGGAGCTGAGGGCGATCGAACGTGAAAAAAAGAAACAGGCGCAGGGGAATTGAGCTGTATTTCTGTTAGAATAGGGGACACTTATGACACAGTTTGGCACATTCAAACAGGTAAAGACGGCATGGCGCTGTTCAGGGGAAGGCAAAGATGTGATTCTTCTGCACGGCTGGGGTCAGAATATGTTGATGATGAGCCGGATCGAGGAACATCTGAAGGAGCAGTTCCGGGTGTGGACCTTTGATTTTCCGGGCTTTGGTGAAAGTGATCAGCCGCCGGTCCCCTGGGGTGTTCCGGATTATGTGGAGTTTGTTGAGGACTTCGTAAAGCAGAACGGGATCAAGAATCCGATTCTGATCGGTCACAGCTTTGGCTGCCGGGTGGCGATCCGCTATGCGGCCATTCATCCGGAAGTGCGTCGGATGTGCCTGACGGGGGCTGCCGGGATCCGGCTTGAGAAGCAGAATTCGGCAAAAACGTCGCTGCTGAAGTTCGGCTCAAAGATGCTGAAGGGGCTGGGGCAGGAAAAGCTGCTGGAAAAGATCAAGGATCATTCGGGATCGGCGGATTACCGCAATGCAGAAGGTGTGATGCGGGAAACGTTTGTGCTGGTGGTCAATGATGATGTGCGGCCGCTGCTGCCGCAAGTGAAATGTCCTGTGCTTCTGGTCTGGGGTGAATATGATGAGGCTGTGCCGATTGAGGCGGGCGAGATCATGGAGGCCGAGATGCCGGATGCGGGTCTTGCGGTATTTGAGGGCGATGATCATTTTGCGTACTGGCATCAGCCGGACCGGTTCAACCGGGTGCTGGATATCTTTCTGAAACCGGAGCTTGAGGGCTAATATGAAGTTTCTTTACTTTTTGATGGTTGTTCTGGGGGCGTTGGTTCCGTTTCGCCATGCGCTGCATATGTTCCAGCAGAACCGCTATGAGCTGGCTCGCTACAGTCAGTGGATTGAAGTGAATATTGAAGGCGGTGCGCGACGGGCTGCGATTCCTACGGCGGTGATTCTGGCGGTTGCCTTTGCGTGTGTGCATCTGGATACGGGAATGATCCTGATTCTCTGCACGGTGCTTGCCGGTGTGCTTTCAGTGTGGGAGCTGCTTCGGGAAAAGAAGCAGGTATACATCAAGCCGCTGGTTGTTACGAATCGTGTGAAGCGGCAGATTCTGGTGCTGGCGATTCTGTATGCGGCAATTCAGCTGGTGCTTCTGTGGGCGTATCGGCGGCTGAATCTCTGGCTGATGCTGGGGATGTGCTACTTTGGGCCCTGGATTCTGATCTATCCGATGGGGTGGATTACGGAACCGGTCGAAAATGCGATCAAGCGCTGGTATGTGAAGAAGACGAAGGAGATTCTTGACAGCTATACGGGGCTGGTCAAGATCGGCATTACCGGATCCTATGGCAAGACAAGTACGAAGAATGTGATGCAGACGGTGCTTTCGCAGCAGTTCAATTCGCTGATGACGCCTGCCAGCTATAATACGCCGATGGGCATTACGCGTACGATTCGCGAATATCTCAAGCCGATCCATGAGGTGTTTGTGTGCGAGATGGGTGCGGACCACGTTGGCGATATTACGGAACTGATGCGGTATGTAGAGCCTTCGATCGGTGTTGTGACATCAATCGGTCCCCAGCATCTGCAGACCTTCAAGACGCAGGAAAACATCATTCACGAAAAAATGCAGATGATTGAGCTGCTGCCGAAGGATGGGCTTGGCATCCTGAACTACGATAATGAATTCATTCGCAACTATAAGATCAATAATCCGGTGAAGGTAGTGACCTGTGCGGTTCGCTGGCCTGACGCCGATTATCGGGCGGAGAACATTTCGTTTTCTTCTTCGGGATCTTCGTTTGATATTGTGCACGGGGATGAGCGTGCCCATATGGAGACGAAGCTGCTCGGGGAGCTGAATATTCTTAATATTCTCTTTGCAACAGCGGCGGCCAGGTATCTGGGAGTTTCGTGGGCGAAGATTCAGCGCGGCGTGCGTGAAATGAAGCAGGTGGAGCATCGTCTGGAGCAGAAGGCGATCAATGGTCTGCACTTCATTGATGACGCCTTCAATGCCAATCCGACCGGTGCTGCTATGGCCCTTTCGGTGCTGTCGATGATGCCGGGAAAGCGGTGGATCGTGACGCCGGGAATGATCGAACTCAGCTCGCACCAGGAGGAGCTGAACCGTGCCTTCGGTGCAGAAATGAAGGGCAGGGTGGATGAAGTGATCCTGGTTGGCAGAAAGCAGACGGAGCCGATCAACGAGGGTCTGAAGCTGAGCGGTTTTGATCTGGCTCATGTGAGGACGGTGGATACGGAGAAGGAGGCATTCCAGATTCTCTGGCATGATGCGAAGCCTCAGGATACGATCCTTCTGGAGAATGATCTGCCGGATGCGTTCAATCAGTAATAACAGGCGGTATACAGTATCCGCTGATATAATCGAAATGGAAAAACGGAGGAATATAAATCATGGCTACACCGCATAATTCTGCAGCGAAGGGCGATTTTGCCAGAACGGTACTGATGCCGGGCGATCCGCTGCGGGCACAGTTCATCGCTGAGACCTTTCTCACGGACGCAAAGCTTGTGACATCGGTACGAAACATCTACGGTTATACGGGAATTTACAACGGGAAGCGTGTTTCGGTGATGGCTTCGGGCATGGGAATGGGCTCGATCGGCATTTATTCCTATGAGCTGTTCAAGTTCTATGATGTGGACAATATCATCCGTGTCGGATCTGCCGGTGCATATGTAGATGATCTGAAGCTGTTTGATGTCGTTCTTTCGACCGGTGCCTATTCGGAGTCGACGTATGCGAAGGCAATGGACGGGACGGAAGGCAATATCATGTACCCGTCGAAGGAACTGAACGGACGTATTGAAGAGGCTGCGAAGAAGCTTGGCATTGAGCTTCATGAGGGAAACATTCATTCGGGCGATGTGTTCTATCATCTCAATGATGACTATATGGCCGGGGTGAAAGAAAATCATTGCCTTGCCGTGGAGATGGAGAGCTTTGCGCTGTTCCACAATGCAAACATGCTTGGCAATCATGCGGCATGTCTTCTTACGATTTCGGACAGTCTGGTGACGCACCAGGAGACGACGGCGGAGGAGCGCCAGAAGTCCTTCACCAACATGATGAAGATTGCGCTCGAAGCAGCAGAGTAAAAAGAAGCAGGTAAATAACGTATTACAAACGGAGTATTTGCGGGCCGGGGAAAAACTTTCCGCGGCTCGCGAAAATTCGTTCGAAATTCTGTTGCACATCTCAAAAGTGCATGGTATATTATCAAAGCACTGTGAGAGACGAAAGAGTGCGCTTGGCAGATGAGGAAATACTCAAGAGGCCGAAGAGGTGCCCCTGCTAAGGGCATAGGTCGGGAAACCGGCGCGAGGGTTCAAATCCCTCTTTCCTCGCCAGATTGGTCGCTTAGTTCAGCTGGTTAGAACGCCTCCCTGTCACGGAGGAGGTCGTGGGTTCGAGTCCCATAGCGACCGCCATGCAGATGTAGTTCAATGGTAGAACGCCACCTTGCCAAGGTGGACACGGCGGTTCAATTCCGCTCATCTGCTCCATAGTCTAAAAAACCGCATAACAGTGCGGTTTTTCTTTTTCGTGGCACCAAAATGGCACCATTTTTATTGTTTTTTATGCAGTCTCGCAATTTGATCGTTCATGAATTGTTCGGAATCAGGCATCATGTGAGCATAGGTTTTCTCAACCTGCTGGATGGTATCACCTATTCGCTGCGCTACAGCAGGGACAGGAACACCGGCAGCGATAAGATTGGAAACATGAGAATGCCTTAGATCATGGAGCCGGATCGGCTTCACACCAGATGCTTTAATTGCCAGAGTAAATTCTCGCTGGATGTTTGTGATCGGAAGTGTTCGGTCTCCATAAAAAAGATAAATTCCATCTGCTTCCATTAGTGGCCGGATGTCTTTGATCAGCTGCGGGTCCAGCTGGATGGTGCGGATCTTCCTGTTCTTTGTACTTTTTGCTCCATCTGAGAAATGTTTGATTGATTCCCTGATCGTTACATGTCCGTCGGGAGTGATGCGGTCTTTCGTGATCGCAAGTGCTTCGCCGCGTCTGCATCCGGTCCAGTATAGAAATTCAAAGAAAATCCGATATACAGGAAAGCGCACAGAAGCAGAGAATTTTTCGAATTCTTCTGGTGTCCATGTCTGCATTTCCTGATTAACTTCTGCATCTGTTTTCTTAAATGCTTTCAGATAAATTCCCGGATCTTGGATGCCATAGATCTTCGCAGCATAACGGAACACAGCTTTGACGTACTGGAGAACCAGATTCTTCGTTTGCGTTGATAATTCCTTACCGCTAAGCCATTGCCGCCACCGCATCATCTCACTCTTAGAGATGGAGGAAATGGAGCGATCCATATAATCAGAGAAATAAAGCCTGAATTTAGCACGTTTCTGGGCGGCTGTAGGCGCAGATGTATCCATGCTGGATAAATATTCATCAGCCATTGCGGAGAAGCTGACAGTGCTGTCTTTCGAGCTCTGGGATGCTTTCTGTTCAGCCTCCCAAGTCTGTGCTTCACGTTTTAACTTAAACCCGCGTTTTCGTATCGCTTTCCATTTCCCGGAAACCGGATCTTTCACTTTGACCTGCACGTACCAGGTGCCGCGTGCTTCATCTTTTCCGATCATGTGTGCCTCCGTTTAGTCGCAATTGGTCGCAATAAAGTCGCAATTAGGTCGCAATTAGATAAAGGCATGGATAATCATTTTTTCAAGAGCGCATCCAATTGACGGATGATGAGAAAATTCTGCTCCATAATGGCACGCAGATAGTAAACAGGGAGCGCATCCTCAGCCTTTGCCGTCATCGATAACCGCATGCCTGTTTCCATCATTCCGGTTCCGACCAGTTCTGCGGCAATCTTTTTGACAGCATCCGCATACTCAGGGGATACATCGCCTAGTCCGTACTTATCCATCAACTCCTGCAATTTAGCATCCTGCTTTTCCTGCTTCGATTCTTTGTTTCCAAACATATTATTTTCCTCCTATTTATTCGCTGTTAGCGTTGATACAAAACTATTCATCCATTCCTAAAATTACACGTGGCTAATAATTTCATTGATATCTATTCCACACGCCCTGCAATAATCTTTTAGAGAAGAAGCGTACATTGATCTTGCCCCAAGCTCCCATCTTGAAACGGTCGTTTTTGTGACACCGATCTTATCTGCTATTTCTTGAAGCGTAATGCCTTTCTTTTCTCGTTCTTCTCTTAGCAGCATTCCTAATCTGACATCAAAATCATCGTTCATATCCGTTTCCTCACTGGTTACTTTCTAAGTGCAGTGTATTACATTCAAATAAAAAAAACTACATTTTTAATGTTGACAGTGACCAAAATGGTCACTACTATAGGACATGTAACCGGAACGGTCACAGAGAAAGGAGAATAAATGAGCGAGAAAAAGAAGAAACTCGATATTGAGCTAAACGTCAAGGCGTTAGCCGCAATGCTAGACATGTCAATCGCTGAATTGGCAAAAGAAGCTGGAATTGACCAAAGCCATTTGCTTTCGGTGTCTAGCGGAAGGGTGAAAATGACAGCCAAGGATTTACAAAAGCTGTCTAATCGAACAGGGATTCCAGCAGAAAACATTAAGGCTTAATTTTTTTAGTCAAAAAGTAACCGGAACGGTCACAAGTAACAACAAAAAAGCGATGCTAAGAGGCAGCACCGCGGGTTCCCCACGAACCATAAGCATTATAAGCCTCAGAAAAGAGGAAAGAATGCAAGAATTACAAATTTTCAACAATCAGGAATTTGGAACCATCAGGACCACAGAGATCAACGGCGAGCCTTACTTCGTAGGGAGAGACGTGGCGATTGCACTTGGGTACACAAATGCAAACGATGCAATGGCAAAGCACTGCAAGGGTATCGCAAAACGCTACCCCCTTCCGACTGAGGGCGGAATACAGGAAGTTCGCATCATTTCAGAAGGGGATATGTATCGCCTGATCGCTTCCAGCAAGTTACCCGCAGCGGAAAAGTTTGAGAGCTGGATCTTCGATGAGGTGATTCCCACCATCCGCAAGCACGGCGCCTACGCAACGCCTGAAACAATCGAAAGCATCATCGCTAATCCTGACAACGGAATCCGTTTGTTACAGGCGTTGAAGGAGGAACAGGAGAAGCGGAAGGCACTCGAAGCGCAGAACGAGGAAATGAAACCCAAGGCATTGTTCGCCGAAGCCGTATCCGCATCCAAGAGTTCCATCCTGATCGGCGATCTGGCGAAGATTATCAAGCAGAACGGCCATGACATCGGACAGAAACGATTGTTTGAGTGGCTGCGCGACAACGGATGGCTGATCAAACAGAAAGGCGCATCGTGGAACATGCCAACGCAGCGCTCAATGGAAATGGGATTGTTTGAAATCAAAGAATCCACCTTCCAGAATCCTGACGGATCTGTTCGTATTACCAAAACACCAAAGGTGACAGGAAAAGGACAGGTTTTCTTCGTCAATAAGTTCTGCGGGAGCGCTGTATGATCCCTCGCAAAACCCGCCAGCAGATCGCTAATCAGCTTTACCTGACTAAAACCGACATCCAGCGTCTGCTTGGCGTCAGTCAATACAAGGCGCGGCGGATCTACGATCTGGCGGATGGAATCGACACAGAAGAGCTGAAATACCGTGTTGAACCGACTAAGGTGCGGCTCACGTCGGTCAGCAAAGTGACAGGGCTGTCACTCAATCTCATCAAAAAACAAGCGGAGGAAGAACAATGAACAGAATTATTGATGATTTAGTATCCGACTGGACCGGATACACAGAAGAGTACCCGGACTGGATTAACACTTGGATCGAATCGGCAATGATCGGCTTCGGGATCGGGATCACCATTGCGCTGGTGACGATCATGATTTGCAGCGGGATTTGAGGAGAAAAGCGAATGATCTATTGCAATTTCACAGATAAAAGTCGACCTGCAAAATGTCAGATCACCGGAAAAGGTGAAGAAATCAGAGATGAGCTGTCAGCGATCCTTATTGAGCTGCTTACGACCGGCATTGGTGAGCATCTTATCCATGACGCATACCGCCAAGCCTTTGATCCGGAATGGCAGGAAACCTTCGACAAAGAGATCCGGGAATTCCCTGATCTGAACCGGAGAAGATCATGAACCACGGGGTAATCATCTCTCTGGCTGTTATTGATTTCATCCTCGGAATCCTGCTTTACGTAACAATCCGACAGATCCAGACGCTCACGACAGCAATGGACGCCATCGACAAAATGGCCTGCGATGCCAAAGCAAAAGCTGAGCGCAACAGCAGACGGATTGAGGACTGCTACAAAGGCATCCAGTTATGCAGCCGTGACACAAGCGAAGCCTACACATTGGCTGCGGAATGTCGCAATGAACTCACAAGGCAACACATGATCATGCGCAAGGAGACGGAAAAATGACGGAAATGGAAATGAAAATCATGGACGCAAGGATTGAGATCAGCCTTGCAATGGGGTGTCTCGAGTGGGCAAAGATGATTGTCCCCAGTTCCATTGATAAATCCGTTTGTGACCACATTAATCAGCGCATCGCCGGCCTTGAGAAAGCCTTGGCGATACTCAAAGGGCTGGAGAAAGCCGATGTACATGGATCTGAGCAAAATTAACGGCTGGGCGGTGCAGAACCTGCGGCAGTATGGCAACAGCCTGCTTCCTCCGGAGCTGATCAGAGAGTTTGGAATCGATAAGATCGAGGGCGTGCTTGCCACGATCATCGATGAGCCGGTCTTGATCGAAAAGAAGCATTACCCGCGAGAACAGTTGTCATTCGGTCATTCTGTTGGAAAACGCGGATACTACTACATCGCCCGCACGCCCAGAGATCCGATCGTTGAGAAAGAGAAATGGATGGCAAGAAATGATCAACATCGATGAACTGGCGGAAGAATGGTACGCCAAATATGAACCGGCTTTCTACCCGGATGAAGACGATGATCCCGTACCTGATTATCGGGATTGTGACGAATATGAAGAATTCAAAGAATTAAGAGAGTGGGAGGAAACAAAATGAATCAGGAAAACACAGTTAAGATTACAAGCCTCGAGCTTGAAAATGTGAAGCGCGTCAAGGCTGTAAAGATCGAGCCGACGGAGACCGGATTGACCGTGATCGGCGGCAAAAACAATCAGGGGAAAACATCGATTCTTGATGCTATTACGTGGGCACTTGGCGGAGATAAGTACAAGCCATCTCAGCCTAAGCGTGAAGGATCAATGGTGGATCCTCATATTCAGATCCAGCTTTCAAACGGGATCCTGGTAGAACGTTCTGGCAAAAACAGCGCATTGAAAGTGACTGATACTACTGGAAGAAAAGCAGGTCAGAAATTGTTAGACACATTCATTTCCTCATTTGCGCTGGATCTCCCGAAGTTTATCAATTCGAGTGCGAAGGAAAAGGCAAACACTCTGCTGCAGATCATCGGAGT